>CAMVOK010000012.1 GCA_947169115.1 uncultured Prevotellaceae bacterium | reverse complement strand
CTGCAAATAATCGTTTAGTCCTTTCATTAGGGATTTCAACTTTTCAATTATCCTGTTTTGGGTTTCAATGCGTTCGTCTAACACAGACAACAAGGATGATATTTTCTCTTGCTCAGATTTTGAAGGATAACGTACTTTTAGGCGTTTCAAACTTTCGCCATATAGGTGAACAACTGACACACCTTGGGCTATTTGTGCAATATCGAGTTTCCTCACTCCATTTAATTGGTAACTAAAGAAACGTCCATCTTGATCTTTCAGGCGAATGATGTTTAGATCTCCACCGAGCAAGATATTGTCATAAGGAACACAACGAGCAGTTGATATATCAATAGCTGTTTCACCAGAAGATGGAATAATAACATCATTAGCCTTGCTCCGTACAAGATTTGTGCTTTCTATATCAGTCTTGCTTACAACATTTGAAATTACTTCGGACTTGTATTTTGTATAGAGTTCACCATATAGAATACAAGATTCACCCGTTTCTGACAACTGATCTTTAGAGATACCTGCCCCTTTGCTTAGGTCTGCTATATCTTGCAACTCACATTCCAACCACTTGTCACTGTATTCTGGGAATCTCAAAGTTGGGACATTGAGGACTTTATCTTGTTTATCTGCTGCCATAGTCATTCTGCCGTAATCTTGTTAATGAGTTCCGTTGTGGTAATGTCCTGCATCAAAGTAAAAGCAAACCACTTCTTGCCCAAGTCTTTGATGGATGCTCCAATATGATAGACCTCATCATCTATCAGCAGGAAACGATCATGCGCCCTGTTGAAGTGTTCCACATTTATTGCTGGGTACTGAGTATTGTGGCGATTGATGTCAAGTTGGAATTGTTGGCTGATATGCTGTGTATAGATAGTAGCCGTTACGTTCTCTGCTCGTTTGTCAAGAAGCGTCAAAACAGTATCATCAACATAGTTGTCTATTAGGACGATGGATTTCATTGCCTTGCGCACCAAGTCACAGACGAATTGGTAGGCATCGAATACCTGACCATCGTAGAAAATACCTTGTTGTGGCTGAACATTAGCATCCAGCCTCTTGAACACTTCATCAATACGTCTGTCTGTTTCTATCTGATGATATTCAATGTTAGCAAGACGCTGGAAAACCTGAGCATTGTTTGCAAGGAATTGGCGCATGGCAACGAATGCACGCATTATACGGATATTTACCTCGATGGCTGTAGGCGAACGGAGAACACTGCTTAACATTGCTATTCCGCTTTCGGTGAAAGCGTAAGGCAGGTATTTTATATTCGACCCACGGCCATTCTTCAAGGTCACAATTTGCGACCTTGAAGAAGAGAGAGTTTCGTTCAAGATCGCAAATTGCGACCTTGAAGAAAGTGCTTCATCTTTTGTCAGTTGGAACATGAAATCTTCGGGGAACCTCTCAGTGTTACGTCTAACCTGCTCATTTAAGCGCCTAGTTTCTACACCATATAGAACAGCAAGGTCTCTGTCAAGCATGACCTGCTTATCACGAATTACATGTATCATCGACTCTATATTCAACTGATCGATGCCCATTGGGGATGATGATTCCACCAACTGGTCACGTTTTGTGACTGGTTTTGTGGACTGGTCGCAATTTGCGACTGGTTGTTTATTCGCAGTCTTTATTGTCTTCTTTGCCATGTGATTCCCTATTCTACGATTCCCAATTCTTTCAGGTACACCTCTATCTGCTTGTCAAGGTCGGCACGTTTGGCTTCCAGTTCCTTGATCTCGCCCATCACGGCATGAATGTCGATGGGTGCTTCTTCCTCAAAGGTATCAACGTAACGAGGAATGTTGAGGTTATAGTCGTTGTCGATGATTTCCTGCATCGTTGCCAGATGACTATACTTCTCAATCTCCTTTCGTTCCCTGTATGTATCGATAATCTTCTGTATATGCTCAGGACGAAGTTTGTTCTGGGTCTTTACCTTCTCAAACTCCTTGCTGGCATCTATGAAGAGTACATTGTCACCCTCCTTGCGGCATTTCTTGATAACGATGATACACGTTGGAATGCTTGTACCATAGAAGATATTGGCAGGCAAACCGATAATGGCATCAATATAGTTACGCTTTTCTATCAAGAACTGACGTATCTTTCCCTCGGCTGAGCCACGGAACAATACACCATGCGGAGCCACGCAAGCCATCGTGCCACCATCGTTGAGGTGGTAAATCATGTGGAGGATAAAGGCATAGTCGGCTTTCGACTTCGGAGCCAATACACCTGCCTTGCTGAAACGGTCATCATTGTTAAACTTGGCGGCAGCACTCCAGTCTGCAGAGAATGGAGGATTAGCCACCACTGCATCAAACTGGCGATCACCAAATGCATCTGCCTCCAAGGTGTCACCATTCTGAATGTCGAAGTCATTGTACTTCACTCCATGCAGCAGCATGTTCATTCGGGCCAGATTAAAGGTCGTTGGGTTCTTCTCCTGTCCGAAGATGCTGTCTGCCTTACCACTACGGGCAGTGCGAAGCAACAGAGAACCAGAGCCACAAGTGGGGTCATAGACATTCTTCAAACGGGTCTTGCCCGTTGTTACTATCTCTGCCAATATCTGGCTAACCTCCTGCGGAGTGTAGAACTCACCAGCCTTTTTGCCTGCTCCGGCAGCAAACTGACCGATCATGTATTCGTAGGCATCACCGAGGATGTCAATGTCACTGGCATCTTCCAGTCCGAAGTCAATGCCATTCAGTGCTACCAGTACATCACTGATAAGTCGGTTCTTGTCATCAGCCGTCTTGCCAAGTTTGGGAGATGCAAGGTCAATATCAGAGAATAGACCGCCAAAATCATCCTCACTCTCTTGTCCGATTGTGCTGTCCTCAATCTTTTTCAGTGAGCGTTCAAGTTGGGGTAGAATATTCTCCTTACGCCCTATGGCATCAATGATGGTGGAGAAAAGGAAGTCCAGCTCAACAAAGTAACCGAGGTTATCAACGCACATCGCCTTGATTTCCTCTTTCATTGCCTCGTCATCGCCCTGCCAAACCTTCTGAAAGGTAGTCTCGTCAGCCTCTAACTCGTCATTGACGTACAACTCTATCTTTTCCGACAGGTATTTGTAGAAGATGAAGCCAAGAGAGAAATACATGAAGTCGCTTGCCGACATGTTTCCTCTCAGCGTATTGGCAACCGTCCATAGCTGGCTGCGCAGTTTCTGTTGCAGGTCTTCGCCCATTTCTTGTTTTCCTTTTTTAGTCCCAATTATATGTGTTAATGATTTCTCTCAGTCTTTCGATGATCCGTTTCAACATCATTGAGCGTTCCATCAGTTTCAGTCCTTTCTTTGCACGGATTGCCTTTTGGATGATTTCTGGCTTCTCCCGGTGCAGATAGTCGTATTCCGAGATGAACTTCGTCAATGCCTCTTCTTCTATCCCCTCAAACACGGCAAGGCTGTGAACTGCATTATTCCGTGAAGTAGCAATATACTCATTGAGTCGGCTCTCCAAATCCATAGAGCCATCTGCCTTAGCCTGTTGGAATCCAGCCTTGTCGTTATCCACGTTCTCACGGATGAAGTCGTCTATCAGTTTCGACTTGTTGCGCATCACGGCATCCTTGATCATTGTGTCGAGAATGTCCTGACGTTTCTTGTCATAGTCCTCTTCATCAGGATTCAGGTTGGCTATCAGTTCCAGGATATATGCTACGTTGATGACGTCACTATGAAGCAGTTCCAGACAGAAGTCTATATCCTCCAAACCACTTTCGTCATTATAGGGAATTTCTCCCTCTGCAGCCATAGTCGTAGCATCGACAGGAGGATTGATAACGCCGACAGTGATGTCCAGGTATTTGCTCTTGAAATCGGCAAACTCCTGTTCGGTCATGTAGAGGTCTGGATCATTGGTATTGTAGTCCTCGTATATCTGTATCTCAGCCTGCTTTTTGATGATTTCACGGAATGCCAGTACGAAGTCACGCTTATCCATTTCGCTTTGCAACGTGTCGATATATTGCGGCTTGGGGTATTTCTTCAGGAACTCTATCGTCAGGTCATTCAGTTCCTTCTTGACATTCTCAAATGGAGGACGAACGATGAACTCATTCGGTTGGTTGTTGCTGAACAGTTTGATAGCAGCATCCACGTTATCCTTCAAGTCACGGAAGCATACTACTTTGCCAAAGCGTTTCTTCTCGTTCAGCACACGGTTGGTACGACTGAATGCCTGCAGCAGTCCGTGATATTCCAGATTCTTATCCACATAGAGCGTGTTCAACTTCTTCGCATCGAAGCCCGTAAGGAACATGCCTACAACCAATAGTAGGTCAAGAGGTTCCATATCCGGCTTTTTCTTCTTCATACGCAAGTTGATGTCATCGTAATATGCGCTGAAGTTCTCCGTCGTGAATGCCGTATTGAACATATCATTATAGTCGTCCATGATGGCTTGCAACTCGTCAGAGGTCACCTTGTCATCTGCAAAGCCTTGGTTCATGCCTGTCTGTGCATCGTCCTGACTCTCGTTGGCAGCGTAAGTGAATACGGCTCCAATCTTGATTTTCGGATTCAATGATTTGAATATCTTGTAGTATTTCAAGAGCATGGGAACGGACTGGATGGCAAATAGAGCATTAAACTCCCCGTCAAATGTTGACTTGTTGAAGTTGTTGAGGATGAACTGTGCTATCTCCGTCATGCGCTTCTCACTGAATAAGTCAATATTCTGCTGTCCCTTGTAGTATTCTACCAAGAAACCAAGCACATTCTCGTCCGCAATAGCATCCTTGATGAGATATTTGTGCAGACAGTCACCAAAGACTTCTGCCGTCGTATGCTCCTGCTTGGCATTCTCTGCAAAAATGGGCGTTCCTGTAAAACCGAATATCTGTAGGTTATTGAAGAACTTCACGATGTTTTTATGACATTCGCCGAAGTGACTGCGATGGCACTCGTCAAAAATCATCACCACTTTCTGATCACGCACTCCCTGCAACCGTTTGTTGTAATACTCACGGGTAACGGCCACATTCAGCTTCTGAATTGTTGTAATGATAATCTTGCTGTCACTACGCAATCGCTTGATAAGTTCCTTAGTGTTGTCCGTGTTGTCAACGGCACCCGGCTCAAACGCTTCATACTCCGATTGTGTCTGGGTATCGAGGTCGTGGCGGTCAACGACAAACATCACCTTGTCAATACCATCAATCTCACTCACTAACTGAGCCGCCTTGAACGATGTCAAGGTCTTACCTGCTCCTGTAGTGTGCCAGATGTAGCCGTTCTTATTAGAATTCTGCACTCGGTCGAGTATCTGCTCCACAGCATAGAACTGATAGGGGCGAAGCACCATTAGGCACTTATCGCCCTCATGCAGTACTATATACTTGCTTATCATCTTGCCAAGATTGCACTTGTCAAAAAAGAAGTAGGCAAACTTACTCAGGTCGTTGAAAGGTACGTTTTCTGCATCCGTCCAGTTGAACGTGAACTTATAGCCGCTATTGGGGTTGTTTGCAAAGTAACGGGTATTTACACCGTTGCTGATAACGAAGAGTTGGATGTAATCAAAAAGCCCGTGAAACGAAGTCTTGTGGTATCGTTGAATCTGGTTATATGCCTGTTTCAGTTCTACACCGCGCTTCTTCAACTCTATCTGTACCAGTGGCAGGCCATTGATGAGTATAGTCACGTCGTAGCGGCACTTCTTTCGTCCCTCAACAGTTATCTGATTGCTGACTTGAAACTCGTTCTGGCACCAGTGTTGCTTATTGATGAACTCAATCCATATACGTTCGCCGTTTTCTAACTGGAAGTTCTTCAGGTCACGGAGCTTCTTTGCCTTCTCAAAGCGGGTACCACCCTCCAAGTAGAGCAGTATCTTGTCGAACTCCTTATCGGTAAAGTGTTCACGACCATGCGCAGCCAGCTCCTTATGGTTGTGCTTCTCCAACTGCACCTTGAAATTAGCAAGCAAGTTCTCTTCCTCCTTGATGGAAACGTACTCGTAGCTCATTTCCGTCAGGGTCTTTATCAGTCCTTGCTCCAGTATCTCTTCGCTCTGCGTCATATTCGAATCAAATCATGTTGAACAACATTAGAGATACAATATCTCCAATATAATCAATTTGCGGCACAAAGGTACTAATTTTTAGTCGAAAAATTGCATTAACGGTCTAAAAACAAGCATTATTCACATTGTTATATATAAAATCAGGGGCGGTTTGCCTCTTTGCTATATATGCGCAATGTGGACTAAACTTATTCTTATTTCGCTAGAACAATGATGTTTGCTGGCGAAAGGAAAATGAATCTTCTCTTTTCGTCCGCAAAGGTACAAAAAGTTTTAATTCCAGGGTGTTAAAAAGGTGTTAATTCTAACAAAACAAGGGCAAAAATGGGGTATTTTGTCAAAAATCAGAAAAATTGCAAAGCATCGTAAATGTTTGTGTATCAATTACTTTATTTCTTATTCTTCCCTTTGTTAGAGGCGGTTATGTTCCGGCTCTGGGTACGAATAACGGCTGAGAATCGGATTCTCAGCCGTTATTTCTTTATTGGCTCATGCAACCATTTTATGTTGGTTGCTACAACCACTACCTTTTGATTGGGGCAATCAACATGACTTGATTGCTACAACCAACATGTTTTGATTGCAGCAACCATTATATGTTGATTGCCCGAACCAAATAGGAAAACTGGGTCAACAGATTTCGTTCTAACATCGAAAAACACTAATTCAATTCTTTCCCGAACACGGATTTCTCGGATTTCACGGATATATAACATCTAAAAACGCAAAAAGCACGAAAAACTTCTTTCGTCTTTAAATGTTCTAACAAATCCCAGCATCGGAAAACGCAAAAAGCACGAAAAACTTCTTTCGAGTCTTCCGTGCCTTTAGATGTTCAGACAAACCCAACAACGGTCAAAATCTGTTGAATCCGCTTAATCCGCGGTCAAAAATAATTTTGCAGGTTGGCCTATCTATATCGTTCCGATGATTAATACATCATCATGTTTTGTCCTCGTACCAGAGCCTCACTGGCATCCTTCCCCACACCAGTATCAACACCCATGCTGCCTGTTTCGGCACTCGACATGGCTTGCATGAAGGTCTCGCTCCCATGCAGCTCTATCACTCTCGAACTCAGTTTTATATATTCCTTTTTCATAAGTACTATTTACTATTTACCATTTCTTGCTCCGTTCCTCTACGCAAGCGTAGGCTTCGCCGTCCGATTACTTGCTCCACGTTGTTACGCAAGCGCCTCCTAACGTCGCCGAGCGGTCCCTCCCCCTCCCTTAGGGAGGGTCGGGGTAGGCCTCATCTTATTACCGTCTTCTTTCCGTTCACAATGTATATTCCCTTTGTGGGCTTAGCCACCCTTCGGCCTTGCAGGTCATACACCGCGTCAGCTTCATTGTGAATTGTGAATTGTTCATTGTGAATTGTCTCGACATTGTCAGACATATCTCCGTCGTCGAACAACATGCGGAAGCCCTTTACCTCTGAACTGAGTTCGTCGCTGGGCAGTTGCAGGTACGCCTTGCGGGCCTTCAGCGTGCTCGTACCAGACACACGGAAGAAACCGATGCTACCCACGTCATTCTTTGCCATGATGAAGTTCGTGAAGTTCCCGTCCGTCGGACTCAATTCTGTATCCTCGGTCACGCCCACGAGCAGGTTGGCCACAACGGTGGTTCCCGTGCCTTCGGGTATCTCGTAGGTCTGTCCGGGTGTACCGCGCAAAACCAAGCCCGTGCGAGCCTTTACTTTCTTCACGCGTGTCAACGTCAGTTCGCCTGTCTCCGTATCAAACACCGAGGCGATGTAGGCTTTCACACCCTCCACGTCGGTGAAGTCGAGTGCATTCACAGAACAGAAGGTTCCATATTCGGCAGCGAGAGCTACCCTTGCCGGCTCTCCAGGATATTCCGTTTCAACAATATTGAATTTGTTCCAGGGCGAAGCTGCCTCGTATGCAGCCTTGCAACACATGGGTACCTCTATGGTACAATCTTCGGGGACATTGTACATACTAGAAGATTCACAACTTGGTGGCGTGGTAGCACGGCAATTGATGTGTGTGAGTTTTTCGCAATTTGCGAACGCACTATAGCCGATGTATGTCACGCTGTTGGGGATGGTGATGGAAGTCAGTCTACTGCAGTTATAGAATGTATACTCACCGATGCTTGTAACGCCGTTAGGCATGCTGATGGAGGTCAGACTATAGCATCCAAGGAACGCATAACGGCCGATGCTTGTCACACTGTTGGGGATGGTGACGGAGGTCAGACCACTGCAACCAGAGAACGCCTCACCACCAATGCTGGTCACGCTGTTCGGAATTATTGTATTCTTGCATCCCATAATCAATGTGTTGGAAGACGTCTCAATAATGGCATTACATCCTTCGCGAGAATCATAGACCGTGTTTCCACTGCTTACAACGATTGTCTCTAAGCCGGTGCACCTCTCAAATACTCCACTGCCGATACTTGTCACGCTGTTGGGGATGGTGACGGAGGTCAGACCACTGCAACCAGAGAACGCAAGACCGCCGATGCTGGTCACGCTATTAGGGATGGTGACGGAGGTCAGCTCCCAGCAATCATAAAACGCATTACCACCGATACTGGTCACGCTGGTGGGGATGGTGATAGCGGTCAGGCCATTACAGCAACAGAACGCTTCAGAACCGATGCGTGTCACGCTGTACGTTATGTCGTCATACGTAACTGATTCGGGGATGGTGACACTGCCTGTGTATTCGTTGCCATACGAATAGTAATAACTACCCTGAAAGGCTACCTCTACTGTATAGGGAGAAGAGGATGAGGTGATGTTGTAATAGATACCATCCATCTCGAAGTCGTGAGCCGAAGCCACACTGGCTGCCATGCTCATGAGCATCGTCAGCAGAAAAGAGAAGTACTTTTTATTCATGGTTTTGTCCTTTTAAGGTTATTTTTTCTACATATTTGCGACAAAATTAAGGAGAAAGAATAAAAGATGCAAGAGAAAGTTCATCCAAATTCATCCAAATTGAAAAAGGATAATAATAATTCGCATTCTATTCTTTCTCGACCACGGATTTCGCGGATGTCTCGGATATTTCACATCTAAAAACACTAAAAGCACGAAAAACACTTCTTTCGTTTTTTTCGTGCCTTTAGATGTTCTAACAAATCCCAACATCGAAATGCAAAAAGCACGAAAAACTTCTTTCGAGTCTTTCGCGCTTTTCGTATTTTTAGATGTTAATTGATATAAATCGTTTACAAGTCAACATCTAACTGCTGCAGGTCTTCGGGACGCGAACTGTTGCCGTAGAAAACCTGGTAGCGACCTGAGTGGGTATGCATGGTGTTAGTGTGGGTATCGAAAAGTTCGAAGGTTTTGGGCGTGAGGATGATGTTGGCCTCAACGGTCTTGCCAGCAGGAACATCGATGCGCTGGAAGGCACGGAGCGTACGCAAAGGACCTTCGGCATCGGCTGGGTCTTTGACATAAACCTGCACTACCTCGGTGCCATTGCGACGACCCTTGTTGGTAACGGGAACGGTAAGGAGGAGGTTGTCGCCCTGTTTGACAATCCGTCCCTGACCAAACTGGATTTGGGTGTAACTGAGTCCGTAGCCGAAGGCAAAGAGCGGGTCGGAGAAGTAACGGTAGGTACGCCCCTTCATGGAGTAGTCTTCATAGTCGGGCAGTTGTTCTGTGGAACGATAGAAAGTAATAGGGAGCTTGCCCGAGGGATTGACATCACCGAAGAGTATGTCGGCCACTGCCGTTCCTCCTTCCTGTCCGGCATACCAAGCCTGAAGGATGGCATCGCAGGTCTCGGTTTCGGGCTGAAGGGCGATGGCCGAACCGGAGCAGTTGACAAAGACGACGGTCTTGCCAGCCTGTTTCAGCGCACGCAGGAAGTCGCGCTGTACACGAGGCAACTCGATGTTGGTGCGGTCGCCACCACGGAAACCATCGACGTTGACGGGCATCTCCTCGCCTTCCAATGCGGGCGATATGCCACCGACGAAGATGACGGTCTTGATGCCCTTGAGTTGGTCAATGATGGTCTGATAGTTGATTTTCTCTTCTTTGGCCACATTCACCTTCAGGTCGCTGCCCCAAGTATTGACGAACTGGTAGCGAACCTCTATGTTGTAGGAACGTCCAGCCTCAGCCTGAATGGCAGTGCGTGTGGGAGTTGTACGCCAAGTGTGTTGCTTCTGTTTCTGCTGACCATCGACATAAACCTCGAAGTGACCCGTACCTTCCACGTTTATCACGTATTCCCCAGCTTCCTTGGGCGTGAATACCGTTTCGTATTTACCCGAGAAATCGGTAATGTTGACATTGGGAGCAAAGTTGTGGAAACCTGCTGTGGTTACGGCCAATGGTGCTGTATAATACTGCACCGAAACAGGTTCGCCCTGCATGTCGGTATTGTTCCAGAATGTACCACGCAGTCCCTTCTGACCACCCATCTGGCAATAACGATCCATCAGTCCATCCATAACCTTATCGTCAACAAGGTCACAACCTGCAAGATAGGTCAATTTACCATTCGACGATTTACCATTTACCAATTCTTCACCCTTAATCCTTAATTTCTCACTGATGCCATCGAGGATGGTAACGGTGTGCGTGGGTGTGCCATTGTAGTTACCCCACATCATGGCTATGTTGTGGGCATTGGGACCTATGACGGCAATGCGCTCCTTTCCGGCCTTCAAGGGCAGCACATTCTTCTTATTCTGCAAGAGAACAATGCTCTGACGAGCCATCTCCAGGGATTTCTGCTGATGTTCGGGCGACGACATAACGGAATAGGGTATCTTAGACCATTCCACAAGCGACGGGTCGTCCATCTCACCCAAATCGAAACGTCCCTCGAGCAGACGTAGGACATGCTTATCGACTTCCTGCTCTGTGATGAGCCCACGGTGGACAGCCTCGGGAATGCTGCGATAGACATAACCCCAACCACACTCTACATCAGTACCGGCCACAGTGCCTACAGCAGCAGCATGAACGGCATCGGAAGAGGTCTTATGGTTTTGATGGAAATCGCTCACGGCTCCGCAATCGCTGACTACAAGGTACTGAAAGCCCCATTCGTCGCGCAGGATTTGTTGGAGCAGACGGCTACTTCCGCAACAGGGTTCGTCGTCGAGACGTTGGTAGGCACACATGACCTCGCGTACCTTGGCATCCTGCACAAGAGCCTTAAAGGCGGGCAGATAGGTTTCCTGAAGGTCGCGCAAGGAGACATTATTAACGTTGGCCGTATGGCGTGTGTATTCCGGACCGCTGTGCACGGCATAGTGTTTGGCACAAGCCCAGAGCTTACGATACTTAGAGGTTTCAGGACCCTGAAGACCTCGCACTACGGCTGTACCCATCACGCCAGACAGATAAGGGTCTTCGCCGTATGTCTCCTGACCACGCCCCCAACGTGGGTCGCGGAAGATGTTGACATTGGGAGTCCATACCGACAGGCTGTGGAACTTCTCGTCCTCGCCACCCTTAGACATACGATTATGATACTGGGCACGCTCTTCGGTACTTGCGATGTCGAATACCTGATAAAGAAGGTCGGGATTGAACGAAGAAGCCATACCTACGGGTTCGGGAAATACCGTCACATTGCCTTGGTTGGCGGCTCCGTGCAGAGCCTCGCTCCACCAATAAAACTTCTTGATACCCAAGCGAGGAATAGCTGGCGACTCGTCGAGCATGAGCTGAGCTTTCTCCTCCAGCGTCAGACGGCTACACAAGTCGCGGGCACGCTCACGGGCACTTAGTTCAGGATTCTGATAAGGCAACAATTGTGCCGACAAAACAGTTGAAACACAAGCAAAAAGAACAGAAATAAATACGTTTTTCATAATCATACAAGGTTTTAAGATAGTACAAAGATATACAATATTTTTTATAATTTGGTATTTTAAAAAGAAAGTAATACCTTTGTGACAAATATAATCAAACAAAATATTCCCCATGAAAGAAAAAATCCTGATATGCGCCTTGGCCCTCATGGCTGTAACTGGCTATGCACAATCCCAGTCGTGGACAGCCGACAACGGCAACGGAACATTCACCAATCCCCTATTCTACGATGAGTTTTCCGACCCCGACATCCTACGTGTAGGCGATGATTACTATCTGGCCGGAACCACAATGCATGCCGTGCCGGGACTGGTGATTCTGCATTCGAAAGACCTGGTAAACTGGGAGAACATCTCGTATTGCTTCGACAGATTCAACTTTGACGACGATGCCTTCTCGCTGAAAAACTACCGCGAAATCTACGGACAGGGCATCTGGGCTCCTTGCATCCGATATGCCAACGGACAATTCTACGTATTCTCGAACATCAATGGGAAGGGTCTTCAGTGCTACACCGCCAAGGACATTCGCGGTCCCTGGGAACACCACAACATGAAGGGTAGAATCTACGACCTCTCCGTACTTTTCGACGACGATGGCAAGATATATGCCATACATGGTTATGGCGAAGTGAAATGTACGGAACTGAAACCCGACATGAGCGGTCCCATAGAGGAAACCGAACGTACCATCATTCCCGAAGGAAATGCCGTAGGTGAGGGACATCACATGTACAAGATAAAAGATATGTATTATCTCATCAGTACCGACTATAAACCTAACGGACGGACAATTTGCTCGCGCTCGAAAAACATCTGGGGACCCTATGAAACCGTCACTATCACGGCTGACGAGACTTTCGGCTACCATGCAGCATCGCTCACCCAGGTTCCCCGAGGAGAGAAATATCGTATCGGCCACGATGGCACACGCTTCGGACTGCCTCAGCCCGACAAGGACGCCACGGCTTGCACCAACATCCACCAAGGGGGCATCGTAGAAGACCAAAACGGACAATGGTGGGCTCTGCTGATGATGGACTTCCACTCCATCGGCCGCACCACAACCCTGGCTCCCATCACATGGAAAGAGGGATGGCCCATGCTGGGACTGGAAGGCAATCTGGGACGCGCCCCACGCACATGGTTCAAACCCCAGATTGCAGCCGAGACCAAAGCTCATGCTCCATACGACCGCAATGAGAGTTTCGATGGCAAACAACTGGGTCGAGTATGGCAGTGGAACCACAATCCTGACGACTCCCAGTGGAGTCTGCGCAAGGGACGGCTGAGACTGAACTCGATGCCAGCCGAACAACTGATGTGGGCACGCAATTCTCTCACACAACGCGTCATCGGCCCTACATCGGTGGTCACCGTGGAACTCTATACAAAGGGCATGAAAGACGGCGACGTAGCCGGACTGGGCAACATAAACGTGCCCTGCTCGTGGATTGGTATTGTCAAGAACGGCAAACAGACAACCCTGCGCTGTTTCGAACAGGCCACAAACGATACCATCGACAGCAACGTAGAACTTACCGATGGACGGATTTGGCTACGCATGGAAGGACAGTTTGACCAAGATAAGGCACAATATGCCTACAGTCTCGACGGTCAGCACTTCACAAACGTGGGACGTGAAATGCCCCTCTCCTATCAACTTATCTCGTTCCAAGGCTCACGTCACGCCTTGTTTGCCTTTAACCATACAGGAAAAGAGGGCGGATATGCCGAATTTGATAACTTCAAGGTTGACGAACCCCAAGCCGACCGCTCTGGCAACATCCCCTACGGCAAGACGTTCCGCATCATCAACCTGTCCACCGGACGCCCCGCCCTCGCAACAAAGCATGGTGTTCTGTACGATACCCACCCCGCCAATGGGGGCAAAGAGACACTGTTCCGCCTCATCGACCGTGGACAGGGAAAAGTCATACTTCAGTGTGAGGATGGTCGCTATGTATTCTGCTCTGGACTCGGAATGGCCGGTGATGTGCGTATGACCCAAGACGAGGACAAGGCCGAGGAGTTTCTGTGGCAGGACTATCTCAACCACGAGTTTATGCTACTCTCCCTACGTAACCATCGCTACATAGGAAAAAGTCCCACCACGGGAAGTCCCTACTCCATGGACTTCACGGGTGCCGACCCAGCCCGACGAAACGGGGCTGTCCTACGATGGGAGGAATAAACCGATATAGGATAGAAGAAACTCTTATTCCACTACCGCCCGCAGCAGGATGACATCCTCTTGTGGGCGGTCATTCTTATCGGTGGGTACACGCTGGATTTCCTTCACAACACTCATGCCCTCGATGACATGACCAAAAACGGTGTATGTGCCGTCGAGATGAGGAGAACCACCATGCTGGAGATAGGCATCCCACATGTCGCGGTTCATCTCTATCCCTTGCTCGTCAAGCATGCCTCGCACTTTGCCTAATGAATTCTCGCCCCACGACTTGCCATAGACAATGTAGAACTGCGAACCAGAAGAACGCATCTCGGGATTTACCTCGTCTGGCTCACGGGCAGCAGCCAATGCACCACGCACATGGAAGAGCCAAGGCAAACGGAACTCAGCAGGAAGGGTGTAACGGATAGAATCACGCGTTTTCACCAAACTTTGGGGGTCTCCACCCTGAATCATAAAATCCTTTATGACGCGATGAAAAAGGGTGCTGTCCAATCGCCCTTCCCGAGCCAGACGGAGAAAATTGTCACGATGGCGAGGTGTCTCGTCACTCAGCTCCACACGGATGACACCCATCGTCGTCTCCAAACGCACCACGCGAGGACGCTGTTTCTTGGCCTCTATGGGACAAATGGCGAATGTAAGGAACAAAAATAAAAGCAAATATTGCCGTTTCATCATAAGTCAAGCTTGTAATTCATCATAGTTTAGTATTCGCATTTCCATCGCCCTACAAACTTCCTTTGTAAGGTCATTGAGATAGTGAAAACGGGCATAGTCCGAAACACCCTCGCCCTCGTGCTCAGCACTTCTCTGCCAGCTGCCGTGCCCAGCGAATTTCCGCTGGGCCTCCTCGTCAATATCCCACGGTGCAAGAATAAGCAGATGCCCTGCCGCGCAAGCGTAAAAGCGCTGTTGCGAGGGCTTCCAATATTCACCAATGGGCTCCTTTTGTAGAATAATAAGCGGATGACGCGCATCAAGGGCATCACGGACGACAAGACTTTCGCCTTTCGATATGCCAGGCGTTACCAACACCGTTCCCTCCTCGCCCAGTTGCAAAAGCCTTGCACGTTCTTTCTGATATGCCTCGGTCGTTTCCGTAGGTTGTCCTGTCCTGTCATCCCGTCGATGGAAGAACACCTGCTCTTTCAGTGGATATTTCAGCAGAAACAGATTCCCGAAGGCCGCATATTCGCGCCCGGCAATCCAAAGGTGCAGTTGCCGCTCCATCAGTTTCGGGCACTCCTGACGGATGCGAGCCCGCAATGGGTTCTCAGCCATATATCGCTTTATGTTCTCCAGCATTCCTGCCCGGTTGATGATGCGGTCGTGATAGCCCGCCTCAAACAGCACTGGCCGCAGCCCCTCGCTCTTGTCCCTCACACCCGAGGGAGAACCCTCGGGCACATCCGCTGTTGTGCCCAGCGTTTTTCCTCCTGCCGTTGTGCCCAACGCTTTTCTTCCTACCGATGTGCCCAACGCTTCTCCGTCTGCCATTGTGCCCAGCGTTTTTCCGCTGGGATTAATCCTCCACCACGCCCTCGTGCAGCCCGTCTTAAAGCCCCGCACTATCGTACCCAGGTGCTTCCCCTCTGGCAGGGTTTCCTTCACCCTTATCAACAGATGGATATGGTCGGGCATCATCGCTACGCGCCACACCTCCACCATCGGATAAAAGCGACTTATCTTCTGCGTCTCTTCTTCCATCACCCTTCTTCCCAGTTCCGACAAAACCATATGTGGGACCTCGCTCGTCCCTGGTTTCCCCTTTGCAAAGCCCTCTATATTCCCAAACACGCGCTTTCGTCCCACAACCACTATCGTCACCATATACGTCCCCTTCTCCCGATAGTCGTGGCTAAACGCCCTCCGGTGCTGGTTGTGCTTCGTTTCCTGCCTTACTGGCCTGTTCTTCCTCTCGTCCTTTCTTTGCATGTTTTTCTCTTTCGCTGTTGTGCCCAGCGCTTTTCCGCCTGCCGTTGTGCCCAGTGCTTTTCCGCCGGGTTCCCACTTTAGTGGCAAAGTTACGAAAAAAGAGGAGCAGAACAAAACGTTCCGCTCCTCTTTCTATTAAAACTTATTTCTATCCGTTAATCTGCGAGCTTGGCGCAGATGAACTCGCGGTTCAGGCGGGCGATGTTGGCGATAGATTCGTTCTTGGGGCAAACGGCTTCGCAGGCACGGGTGTTTGTGCAGTTACCGAAGCCCAGTTCGTCCATCTTGGCCACCATAGCCTTGGCACGGCGTGCTGCCTCGACCTTACCCTGGGGAAGCAGGGCAAGCTGAGAGACTTTCGACGATACGAAGAGCATGGCAGAGCCATTCTTACAAGCAGCTACGCAAGCACCGCAACCGATGCAGCTGGCGCAGTCCATAGCCTCGTCGGCATCCTCCTTGGGGATGAGAATGGCATTGGCATCCTGGGCCTGACCTGTACGGATGGTGGTGTAACCGCCAGCCTGGATAATCTTATCGAAGGCACCGCGGTCAACCATGCAGTCCTTGATGACAGGGAAACCAGCACTGCGCCAAGGCTCTACGGTGATGACGTCGCCATCCTTGAAGCGACGCATGTAGAGCTGGCAGGTGGTGGCACCACGCTCGGTCTTACCGTGGGGCGTACCGTTGATGTACAGCGAGCACATACCGCAGATACCCTCGCGGCAGTCGTGGTCGAACACGAAGGGCTCCTTACCCGAGGCGATGAGTTCCTCGTTCATGATGTCGAGGGCCTCCAGGAATGAGGTATCGTCGGGTATGTTCTTCAATTCATGGGTATCGAAGTGGCCCTTATCCTTGGGGCCGTTCTGTTTCCAGAACTTGATAGTAACTGATATATTCTTTGCCATGATTTTTAGTTCTTATAGTTACGTGTTTGTACCTTGATTGCCTCATACTCCAGGGGCTCCTTGATGAGTTCGGGATCCTTATCGGCACCCTGATACTCCCAGCAGCCAACGTAGAAGAAGTTCTCGTCGTCGCGCTTAGCTTCGCCTTCCTCGGTCTGGTATTCCTCGCGGAAGTGACCACCGCAGGATTCGTTACGAGAGAGAGCGTCGTGAGCCACGAGTTCACCCATGGTGAAGAAGTCGCGCAGGTGGATGGCCTTGTCGAGCTCGACGTTCAGACCTTCCTTCGAACCGGGAACGAAGAGGTTCGTATCGAACTCCTTCTGCAGTTCCTTCATCTTCTTGATACCTGTCTTCAAGCCTTCGGCGGTGCGACCCATACCTACATACTCCCACATGATGTGACCAAGTTCCTTGTGGATGGAGTCAACGCTACGCTTACCCTTGATGTTCATCAGGCGGTCGATTTCGCTCTGTACGCCCTTCTCTGCCTCAGCAAACTCAGGCAGGTCGGTGCTTACCTTCGGCCAGATAGCCTGGTCGGCCAGATAGTTCTGGATGGTATAGGGCAGTACGAAGTAACCGTCAGCCAAGCCCTGCATCAGAGCAGAGGCACCGAGGCGGTTTGCTCCGTGGTCGGAGAAGTTACATTCACCGATAGCGAACAGGCCGGGGATAGAGGTCTGCAGTTCATAGTCAACCCAAACGCCGCCCATCGTATAGTGGATGGCAGGATAAATCATCATGGGCTTGTAGTACTTCACGCCATTGATTTCGTTGGCGAGGTCGCCAGGATATACGTCGGTAATCTCCTCGTACATGTCGAAGAGGTTGCCGTAGCGCTGCTTCATGGCATCGAGACCCAGGCGGTTGATACTCTCGGAGAAGTCGAGGAATACAGCCAGACCGGTGTTGTTTACGCCGAAGCCCTTGTCGCAACGTTCTTTAGCAGCACGAGAAGCCACGTCACGGGGAACGAGGTTACCAAAGGCGGGATAGCGACGCTCCAGATAGTAGTCGCGGTCTTCCTCGGGGATTTCCCAACCCTGCAGCGTACCTGCCTGCAGCTTCTTGGCGTCCTCCAGCTTCTTGGGAACCCAGATACGACCGTCGTTACGCAGAGACTCGGACATCAGGGTCAGCTTGGACTGCTTGTCGCCGTGAACGGGGATACAAGTGGGATGAATCTGCACGTAAGCGGGGTTGGCCATGTAGGCACCCTTACGGTAGCACTGAACAGCAGCGGTGCAGTTGCAACCCATAGCATTCGTAGAAAGGAAGTAGGTGTTACCATAACCGCCAGTAGCGATGACCACAGCATTAGCGCTGAAACGCTCCAGCTTACCAGTCACGAGGTTCTTGGCGATGATACCGCGGGCACGGCCATTAACGATAACAACGTCCTCCATCTCATAGCGGGTGAAGAGCTTCACCTTGCCCGTCTTCACCTGTGCACTCAAAGAAGAGTAAGCACCGAGCAGAAGCTGCTGACCCGTCTGACCCTTGGCGTAGAAGGTACGGCTAACCTGAGCACCACCGAACGAACGGTTGGCCAACATGCCACCGTACTCACGAGCGAAGGGAACACCCTGTGCCACGCACTGGTCGATGATGTTGTTGCTGACTTCGGCCAGACGATAGACGTTGGCTTCACGAGCACGATAGTCACCACCCTTTACGGTGTCGTAGAACAGACGATAAACGGAGTCACCGTCGTTCTGATAGTTCTTGGCAGCATTGATACCACCCTGAGCTGCGATAGAGTGTGCACGACGGGGCGAGTCCTGAATGCAGAAGTTATACACATTGAAGCCCATCTCTGCCAGTGAGGCAGCAGCCGAGGCACCAGCCAGACCCGTACCTACGACGATGACATCGAGCTTCAGCTTATTCTTGGGGTTCACCAGTCGCTGGTGTGCCTTATATTCCTTCCATTTCTCAGGCACTGGACCTGCGGGAATCTTAGAATCTATTACTTTTGCCATAATGTTTTAATTACGATTTAGGAATTACGAATTACGATTAAGCAGCGCAACCGCTTCCGCAGCAAGTGCCGTCACACAGAGAGGGAGCACAGCCAAAGGCGAAGGCCAGCACTACAACCAAGAACATGAGCACGAGCAGGGTCACGTAGATGCAACCGATAACACGCCAGCGGCAGAACCAAACCTTACCGTTCCAGCCCAAAGTCTGCATAGCCGACCAGAAGCCGTGAGTCAGGTGGAACCACAGGGCGCAGAGCCAGATGATGTAGAGCACCACATAGACGGGACACGAGAATGTCTCGACAATCCAGCCGAAACCATCGGTGGGCGAGCATGTAAGACCTTCCCAGCCCATCAGTTCGGCAAACATCATGTTGTACCAGAAGTTGAAGAGGTGGAGGCACAGACCCAGGCATACGATGATGCCGAGCACCAGCATGTTCTGGCTTGCCCACTCAACCTTGTCAGGCTTCTGTGTCACTTCGTAACTGCTTGCGCCACGAGCGCGACGGTTCTGAATCGTCAGCACGAAGGCATAGACGATATGCAACACGGCCAAGAAAGCCAGTCCCAGGGTAGCCACGACGGCATACCAGTTGGCACCCAGCAGTTCGCAGATGGTGTTATACGCATCCTTTGAGAACAGGGCTGCCACATTCATGCTGCCGTGGAACGTCAGGAATAGGATAAGTGCAAGTCCTGTTACGGACATAATCACCTTCCTACCAATTGATGAATTTGTTAACCACATAAATTTTAGGATTGATTTAAGTTATTAATAATTTGTTAGTACTCACTTTTGGGTATATGTGGGGACAAATTTAAGATTTTTTCACCATACTTACAAACATTTTCAGGAAAAGGTATATCGTATTACGCGCGATTTTTGTAAATAATAAGGGCTTTGGCGCAATGTTTCATGGAAAATCGCTACTTTTGTAGCAGAAAAGAAGAATAAGATGCAAGAGAAATACGACATCGTTGTTGTTGGTGCCGGCCATGCCGGATGCGAGGCTGCCTGTGCTGCCGCACAAATGGGAGCACAGACATTGCTCATCACCATGGACATGAATAAGATTGCACAGATGTCGTGCAATCCCGCAGTAGGAGGCATTGCCAAGGGACAAATCGTCAGAGAGATAGATGCCCTGGGAGGACACATGGGTGAGGTGACAGACCAGACAACCATACAGTTTCGTATGCTCAACCACTCAAAAGGTCCTGCCATGTGGAGTCCTCGTGCACAATGCGACCGCGGACGTTTCATCTGGGCTTGGCGACAGGTTTTGGAAAACCAACCCAACCTCTCCATCTGGCAAGACCAAGTTAAGGAACTACTGGTCAAAGACGGACGTGTCACCGGTGTGGAGACCTATCTTGGTGTCACCTTCCTGGCTCGTTGCGTCATCATTACGGCAGGTACCTTCCTCAACGGGCTTATGCATATCGGACGCACACAACTTTCGGGAGGACGCTGTGCCGAACCGCCTTCACTGCATCTGTCGGAAAGCATAGCTCGGCATGGCATCACCATGGGACGCATGAAAACGGGAACTCCCGTGCGCATCGATGGCCGCTCAGTACATTTCGAAGACATGACACGCCAAGACGGCGACAATGACTTCCATCGCTTCAGCTACCTCGCAGAGGAATGGGAACCCACACAGCCAACCGTCCCGTCCGTTGCGACTCAGTCGCAGCAAACTCAGCTTCCTTGCTGGATTACCTACACCAACCCCGCCGTACACGAACGGCTGAGACAGGGATTGCCCGACTCGCCACTTTACAACGGACAGATACAATCCATCGGTCCACGATACTGCCCAAGTATTGAAACTAAACTGGTCACCTTTGCCGACAAAGACCAACATCAACTCTTTTTGGAACCCGAGGGCACAAACACACAGGAATATTATTTGAACGGTTTCTCTTCGTCACTTCCCATTGACGTGCAACTGGAAGCCTTGCGATTCATTCCCGCCTTTCGTGACATCAAGATATACCGACCTGGTTACGCCATCGAATACGACTACTTCGACCCCACCCTACTCCACCATACATTGGAAAGTAAGAAAGTGGATGGTCTGTTCTTAGCCGGGCAAGTTAATGGCACCACAGGTTATGAAGAGGCCGCCGGACAGGGACTAGTAGCGGGCATAAACGCAGCTCTTAAGTGCAGCAACAGCAATGAGTTTGTGATGCACCGCGACGAGAGCTACATTGGGGTGCTCATTGACGACCTTGTCACCAAAGGCGTGGACGAACCATACCGCATGTTCACCAGTCGCGCCGAATTCCGGATCCTGCTTCGTCAGGACGATGCCGACCGTCGTCTTACACCCCGTTCCTACCAGTTGGGACTGGCCACCGAAAAGAGATACCGACACTGGCTAAGCAAGGAATCAGAAATAGACCGAGTGATTGCATTCTGTAAAGATTTTTCAGTACGCGCCAACCTCATAAACCCCTATCTGGAGAAACTGGGAAGTACACCACTGACCAAAGGCTGTAAACTAATCGACCTCATCAGCCGTCCTGGTCTTTCGTTCGAAAACCTATCCCCTGTCCTATCCCGACTAAGCGAAACACTTAACGGCATCCCTAACCGCAAGGAGGAAATTACCGAGGCTGCCGAAGTGCTCATCAAGTACAGTGGCTACATCGAACGAGAACGGCAGATGGCCGAGAAGATGCAGCGATTGGAGAACCTACATATCCGTGGACGTTTCCATTACGAGGACATCCTATCTCTCAGTACTGAAGCCCGACAAAAGCTATCCCACATAGACCCGGACACCTTGGCACAGGCCAGCCGCATACCTGGCGTGTCGCCCAGCGACATCAATGTACTCATGGTGCTCATGGGACGATGATGTTTCACGTGAAACAATAGAGGTGTCACGCGACACCTTAAACCATATAACCCTAAACAAAAAAAATACAAATCATGAACAACCCCATTCTATTAGAAAACCTACGAAACGTACCCGACTTCCCCATCAAGGGCATCCAGTTTAAAGACGTTAGCACCTTGTTCAAAAACCCCGAATGCCTTCGCATCATGGTTGACGAACTTTATGAGATATATAAGGACAAGGGCATCACCAAGGTGGTAGGCATCGAGAGCCGAGGTTTTGTGGTTGGCGCTGCATTAGCCCTTCGCTTAGGAGCCGGCTTTGTCATGTGTCGCAAGCCCGGTAAGTTGCCTGCCGAGACACGTCAAGCCACTTACATGAAAGAGTACGGCAAGGACACCATAGAAATACACACCGACGCCATCACCTCCGACGACGTGGTGCTGCTTCACGACGACCTCCTGGCCACAGGCGGCTCCATGAAGGCAGCCTACGGACTCGTGAAAGAGTTCAACCCAAAGAAGATATTTGTCAACTTCATTATCGAACTCACCATCGAGGGACTGAACGGACGGGCCGTATTCGACCAGGACACCGAGATAAGCACGCTGATAAAAATATAATATAGGAACTATAGGGACTATAGACACTATAGGAACTATAAACTGCCAATGAACGAGGAAGTAAGGAAACGCCTGCTGAACATTGTCAACAGTTTGCCAGACCAACCCGGCTGTTACCAGTATCTCGACGATACAGGTACCATTATCTATGTGGGTAAGGCAAAGCGGTTGAAGCGCCGGGTGGCATCGTACTTCCAAAAGGAGCATCAAAGTCTGAAGACGCGCCGACTGGTAGAAAACATACGCGACATCAAATACATTGTCGTTAACACAGAAGAGGACGCCCTGCTGTTAGAGAACAACCTCATCAAACAGTGGAATCCCAAATATAACATACTGCTGAAAGACGGCAAGACCTACCCTTCCATCATCATCACCAACGAATATTTCCCACGCATCTTCCAGACACGAAAGATAAACAAACGGCTTGGCACTTATTTTGGTCCCTACAGCCATGTACCTACCCTACACCTGCTTCTTGAACTCATCCAGAACCTCTACCCACTGCGGAGGTGCAAAATGCCCATCACGGCAGATGGTGTGGCCGAACATCGTTATCGCGAATGCTTAGATTTCCACATTCACAACTGCGGTGGCATGTGCATCGGAAAAGTAAGTCATGAGGAGTACATGCACTGGATAGAAGAAGCCAAGGAAATCCTGCGAGGGAACACACGCGAAATAGAGCAGCGGATGCGTGAAGAAATGATGTCGCTGGCCTCAGAAATGCGCTTTGAAGAAGCCGAAGTAACCAAGAAGAAATACCTCATGCTTGACAACTATCGCAGCAAGAGCGAGGTAGTAAGCAGTGTGGTTACAAACGTAGATGTATATAACATCGAAGTCGGCGAGAAGGAAGCCTACATCAACTATCTGCACGTCACCAACGGCTGCATTACACAGGCTTTCACGTTCGAAATAAAGAAGCGCCTCGAGGAGTCTCCCGAGGAACTGCTCATACTCGGAATCGGTGAAATGCGTAAGCGATATCCCAGTCAAAGTAAAGAAATTATTGTACCGTTCCACGTGGAACTATCTCTTGAAAATGCAGAGTTTGTAGTACCACAAAGAGGCGACAAGAAGAAGTTGTTGGACCTTTCACGATTGAACGTACTACAGTACAAAAAAGACCGTCTTCTACAGGCCGACAAACTGAATCCTGAACAGAAGGGCGTGCGCCTTATGAAGGAATTGCAGACCCTTTTGGGTATGGAACGTATGCCCGTAACCATAGAATGCTTCGACAATAGCAACTCCCAGGGCACCGATGCTGTGGCTGGCTGCGTGGTCTTCAAAATGGGAAAACCCTCAAAACAAGACTACCGTAAATACATTATAAAGACAGTTTCTGGCCCTGACGACTATGCCTCCATGCAGGAAGTGGTTAGGCGCAGATATAGCCGTATGATGGAAGAGCAGACTCCCCTACCCGACCTCATCATTACCGATGGCGGACGAGGTCAAATGGAGGTGGTCAGAAAGGTGATAGAAGACGAACTAAATCTGCAAATCCCTATCGCTGGATTAGCGAAAGACAACCATCATCGTACACACGAATTGCTCTACGGATTCCCACCACAGACGGTAGGAATGAAAACAGATAGTCCACTCTTCCACCTGCTCACACACATTCAAGACGAAGTACACCGTTTTGCCATTACTTTCCACCGCCAGAAACGCAGCAAGCATCAAGTAGCTTCAGAACTGGATGAAATCAAGGGGATTGGCCCCCGTACACGTGACCTTTTGATTAAGCAATTCCGCAGTGTACGCCGCATACGCGAAGCTTCACTTGAAGAAATAAGCGAAGTAGTAGGTCCTAATAAGGCTAAAATTCTGCACGATGCACTTGCACAGAACGCAGAAAATACGTAATTTCGCACCATGAGAGTAGTCATACAACGAGTAAAAGAAGCCAGCGTAAGCATTGCTGGGCATACGAAAAGTAGCATCCAGCAAGGTCTGCTTATCTTGTTAGGTATAGAGGAAGCCGACACACAAGAAGATATCGACTGGCTCTGTCGCAAGACAATATCTCTACGCATCTTCGATGACGAAAATGGGGTTATGAACCGCAGCATCTTGGATGTCGGTGGCGACATCATTGTCGTCAGCCAGTTCACCTTATTTGCCAGCACAAAAAAAGGGAACCGCCCCAGCTACATCCGTGCCGCACGACCAGAAACTGCCATTCCACTCTACGAAGCTTTTTGTCGTGAAATCTGCGCACAGTTGGGCAAACCCATCGGTACGGGAGAGTTTGGGGCAGACATGAAAGTGTCGCTGATAAACGACGGACCTGTAACCATCTGTATCGATTCAAAACATAAGGAATAATTAATAATATTATGACAATAAAGGAAGCCCAACAGCAAGTAGATGCCTGGATTCGGGAATACGGTGTGCGTTACTTTTCCGAACTCACAAACATGGCCGTTCTGACCGAAGAAGTGGGAGAACTGGCACGCATTATGAGCCGAAAATATGGCGACCAGAGTTTTAAGGAGGGCGAAAATCAAGACCCCTCAGAGGAGATGGCTGATGTGCTTTGGGTGCTCATTTGTTTAGCCAATCAAACAGGTGTTGATCTCACCGAAGCCCTTCAAAAAAACTTTGAAAAGAAGACAAAACGCGACAAAGACAGACACAAAAACAACCCCAAATTAACCCCTTAAAGGCCTACCCCAGCCCTCCCTAAGGGGAGGGAAAACTCTTAAACTCCTTAAACTTTTAAACCATTAAACTTTTACATACATATGAGCGAACATTGCAACTGCTGTGGTCATGAACATCACAACCATCACATGGAAGAAATGAGCAAGTACGAACAAGCACTTGCAAAGTACGAAACCCACATTTCCGATGAAGAAGTGGCTCAGAAAGTAGCCCGAATTATCGAAGAAAAGGTACCAGAAAACGACACGCTGGAGGTAAAAAAGTTTCTTATGGGCAGTGTCGAACTAACCACCCTCAAGACTACCGACTCCGACGAAAGCGTACTGGCTTTCACCGAACGCGTAAATAAGTTTGAAGAGGCCTACCCTGCCCTACCCCATGTTGCCACCATCTGCGTATATCCCTGCTTTGCCAGCATCGTCAGCCAAAGTCTGGAGGTAGAAGGAGTAGAAGTGGCCTGCGTCAGCGGCAGTTTTCCCTCTTCACAGGCCCTCATGGAGGTCAAAATTGCAGAGACCGCACTGGCTCTAAAGGACGGTGCTACGGAGATTGACATGGTCATGAGCGTGGGTAAATTCCTCTCTGGTGACTACGAAACCGTATGCGACGAGATAGCCGAACTGAAAGCACTTTGTGGCGAGAAGAAACTGAAATGCATACTTGAAACAGGTCTGCTTGGCAGTGCCGAGAACATCAAAAAAGCCAGCATCCTGGCCATGTATGCCGGAGCCGACTACATCAAAACGAGCACGGGTAAGGAAAAACCAGCTGCCACTCCCGAAGCTGCCTACGTCATGTGTCAGGCCATCAAAGAGTACTACGAGAAGACCGGAATCCAGATTGGCTTCAAACCCGCAGGCGGACTTAACACCGTTCACGATGCATTGGTGTACTACACCATTGTAAAAGAAATTCTTGGTGAAAAGTGGTTGACCAACCAATACCTTCGTCTCGGCACGAGTCGACTGGCCAACCTGCTGCTGAGTGAAGTGGAAGGCAAGGAAGTGAAATTCTTCTGACCCCTACCCCGTTTTTGACCCTCTGAGAGTACAAAATTTGCGCACCTCCCCACAGGAAAAATATTCTGCGCGATTCTCAGAGGGTCAAAAAGAGGCTTAAAACGCTGATTTACGGAATATAAGCCCAACTTTTTAGATATTCATGTTTAGTAGAAATAGAAAATGAAGAAACTAAAATTGCCAATTTTTGTCATTTTACCCCTCTTGGCAAGTTCTTGTCTCGTTAGTCAGAAAAAAATACGACATTGCAGAGAGTGGACGAATGGCAGCCCTATACAGTCGCGACAGTTTGACAAAACTTCTCGGTGCCTCGCGTGAAGAATATACCACATTGGTAAACGGATATAATGCCATAAACGCATTATACGAAAAACTGAAAGTAGATACGGCCGAGCTGGGTCAACAAATTCGGGACTACCAGTCGAAACTTGATGCGAACAAAAACGAAACAGAAAATCTGAATGCACAGCTCCAAGCCAAACTGAGAGAACTCAACGAACGCGAAACAACCATTGTGCAACTGAAGAACATCATCAACGAACAGAACTCACGAGCAAAGTCACTGCTCGAAAATGTTAAGTCGGCACTCACCGGATTCAACAGCGACGAACTCTCCGTACGTGAAGAAAGTGGAAAGGTTTATGTTGCCATGAGCGACAAATTGCTATTCGAATCAGGATCAGCCACCGTAAACGACCAAGGTAAACTGGCACTGGGAAAACTGGCAGAAGTGCTAAACAAGCAAACCGACATTGATGTCTGCATTGAAGGACATACCGATTCTGTACCCATAAAAACGGCTCTTTTCAAGGACAATTGGGACCTTTCTGTAATCCGTGCAACAAGTGTAGTACGCATACTTACAGAGACTTACGAAGTCAATCCCTTACAGATTCAGCCCAGCGGACGCGGAGAGTTCAAACCTGTTGACAGCAACAAGACAACCGAGGGACGAGCACGTAACCGACGTACCGAAATCATTATTGCACCGCGCCTCGACAAGCTCTACGAACTCATCACGGCACAACAACCAGACACCACGGCTTCGTCATAAGGTTGATCAAGCTCAATCATAAGGTTGACGAAGGCCCGACATAAGGTTCTTGCTCCGTAAACTTCGCAAGCGGCTCCAAATGTCGCCGAGCGGACGAAGTTTAGATGTTAGTTAGGCAATTTTCATACCTGCCTGTCGGCCACAAAAGCAACATATTGAGACAGGGAATCAGCAATTGTCGATTCTCTGTCTTTTTTATTTTTCAAGGTTTCCAATGCCTGTTGCGAGTATTGTTCCATAGCCTTTTCGGCATAGGCTATTCCCCCACCCTGCCAAGCCATATCTACAAGTCGAGCTATCTCATCTTCTGTTGCCTCTCCTCTTCTTACTCGCAAAGCAAGTGTAAACATTTTTTTGTCATCCTTTTCAATCAGGGAATGTATGATAGGCAAAGTTAATTTACCCTCCTTCATGTCGTTTCCACTGGGTTTTCCCACGTCGTAATTGGCATCGTAATCAAAAATATCATCACGCACCTGGAAACACATTCCCACGTATTCTCCGTACTTCGACATATTATCGATATCCTCTTCCCTACCCTTAGCCAACATAGCACCAGCCTTGGCACAAGTTTCGAACAAAGATGCCGTCTTCTTTCGTATTACCTCAAAATAGTCAGCCTCTGATATTTCTGTTTTGTCAAGATTTGCGAGTTGAAGGAGTTCACCATCCGAGAGAATTTGACCAAGTTCTGATACCCATGTTACTACCTGCTGGCTACCTGTTGCAGCAGCGTGGTAAAGAGCCTTTGAAAGAAGAAAATCACCAACAAGCACTGCTGCCTTGTTATCCAGCAAGGCATTCACTGACTTCTGACCCCTACGACGGTCGCTCTCGTCCACCACATCGTCATGCACCAAACTGGCTGTATGTAATAATTCCAATGAAACAGCAGCATGCAGCACAGCATCGTTCACCTCACCCACATATTTTGCAGCCAGTAGAACCAGCATGGGCCTCATCATCTTACCCTGTCGTTTCAACAGGTGATTGAGTGCCATCTGTAGCAGAGGATTCTCTGTGGTCAGAGTCTTCTCAAACAGTCTTCTATAAGCCTTTAATTCATCTTCTATGGGGCGGCGTATCTCTGTCAGTCTATCCATGTTTTTACATTCTTTGACCACAAAAATACGAAATAAAACCTAAAATTTTATCCTACTTCCATTTATTTTACCTAAATTTGAAGTGAAATACATATAATACCATGGAAAAACTGTTCCTGCTCGATGCATACGCACTGATTTTTAGAGCTTATTATGCCTTTATCAAAAACCCACGGATAAACTCCAAGGGGCTGAACACATCGGCCATCATGGGGTTTGTAAATACGTTGGAAGAGGTGTTGCAGAAGGAACAACCAACCCATTTGGGCGTAGCCTTCGACCCCAGCGGTCCTACGTTCCGCCACGAGGCTTACCCCCAGTACAAGGCACAGCGAGAAGAAACACCAGAGGCCATCCGCGTGGCCGTTCCCTATATAAAGAAAATACTGGCAGCCTACCGTATTCCCATACTGGAAGTACAGGGATTTGAGGCAGACGACGTCATCGGTACACTATCGCAGCAAGCCGACCAACAGGGCATTCAAACCTACATGATGACTCCCGATAAAGACTATGCCCAACTGGTAACGGAGCACGTGAACATGTACCGCCCCAGTCTGGGTATGAAAGAAGCAGAAGTGCTTGGTCCCGAAGAGGTTAAAGCAAAATATGGACTGACGGATTGCAAGCAGGTCATAGACATGCTGGGACTGATGGGCGATGCCAGCGACAACATTCCTGGTTGCCCTGGAGTAGGGGAGAAGACAGCCCAGAAACTCATCCAACAGTTCGGCTCGATAGAGAATCTTCTGGAACGCACCGACGAACTGAAAGGTGCCATGCGGCAGAAGGTTGAGGACAACCGCGAACAGATACAATTCTCGAAGTGGCTCGCCACCATCAAGACTGATGTTCCCATCCAACTCGATATGTCCTCACTGGCTGTAGAAGAAGTGGACATGGATGCGTTGAAACAGTTGTACGAAGAACTGGAGTTTCGGTCGCTTCTGGCGAAGCGCACAGAGCACGCAGAGAAGAAAGAGGACACAGAGAAAGGCAAGACAAAGAAGCAGCAGGCACCCAATGGACAACTCGACCTTTTCAGGGATTACACAGAGGGCACAGAGAAGACAGAGAAAACGGAGAAATCGGGTGGCGATTCCCTCCCCCTTTTGGGGGAGTTGGAGGGGGCTTCTACACGCCAAACCTACCGCGATCTCAATCCCGACTACCAACTTGTGGACACGCCCGAGGCCATGGCCAACCTACGCGACACGCTCCTGAAAGCCGAGGCTATTTCACTCGACACCGAAACTACCTCAACAGAGGCCATGCGTGCACGGCTTGTAGGTCTCTCCTTTGCCATCCGCGAGGGACAAGCATGGTACGTGCCCGTGCCACAAGATGCAGAGGGGGCGAGTAGGGTAGTAGAGGCGTTCCGTCCCGTATATGAATCCGAGATACAGAAGATAGGACAGAACCTGAAATACGACCTCATGGTCTTGCAGAACCACGGCGTACAGCTCCGTGGTCCCATGGTAGATACCATGATTGCCCATTACCTGATAAGTCCCGAACTGCATCATGGCATGGACTACATGGCCGAAACACTGCTCAACTACCAGACCATACATATCGAGGAATTGATAGGAGCAAGGGGCAAGGGGCAAGGAGCAAAAGGGAAAGGACAAAAAAACATGGCTGAACTCTCGCCCGAGGAGGTTTATGTATATGCCTGCGAGGATGCCGACGTGACACTACGATTGTGGAACGTCTTACGGCCACGATTGACTGCTCTAGGGCAGGATAAGCTGTTCTACGACGTGGAAATGCCCCTGATGCCCGTTTTAGCCTACATGGAGCGAAACGGCGTGTGCATAGATATTGAGGGACTCAGAGAGACGAGCCGTCTCTTCACGGAACGCATGACACAGATAGAGGAGGAGGTTCACCAGTTGACAGGCATACCCGACTTCAACATATCTTCCCCCAAACAGGTAGGCGAAGTGCTTTTCGACAGGCTCCACATCACAGACAAACCCAAAAAGACAAAGACGGGGCAGTATGTGACCTCAGAAGAGGTATTAGAGTCACTACGTTCCAAGCATCCTGCCGTAGAGAAGATACTGGCTTATCGCGGTCTGAAAAAGCTACTTGGCACGTACATCGATGCCCTGCCACAGCTCATAAACCCCGAAACGGGTCACATCCATACCTCGTTCAATCAGACCGTAGCACAGACAGGTCGCCTCAGCAGCAGTAACCCCAATCTGCAGAACATACCTGTACGAGACGCTGAGGGAAAGGAAGTTCGTAAAGCCTTTATCCCAGAACCCGGACAGGAGTTCTTCTCGGCCGACTACAGCCAGATAGAGCTGCGCATCATGGCTCATCTGAGTCAGGATGAGAACCTGCTGGAAGCCTTCAGAACCGGTCACGACATCCATGCTGCCACGGCTGCCAAAATATTCCACAAAGCCATAGACGAGGTCTCCAGTGACGAACGTCGTAAGGCCAAAACGGCCAACTTCGGTATCATCTACGGCATTAGTGCCTTCGGACTGGCAGAACGCATCGGCTGTAGTCGCACGGAGGCCAAGGAACTCATTGACGGCTATTTCCTGACCTACCCAAAGGTACGCGAATACATGGACAAGAGCATCCAGATGGCTCGCGAACGCGGTTTCACAGAAACGCTGTTCCATCGTCGGCTCGTTCTGCCCGACATCAACAGCCACAACAGCGTGGTACGCGGATATGCCGAACGAAACGCCATAAATGCACCCATACAAGGCACAGCTGCCGACATCATCAAAATAGCCATGGTGCGCGTCTATCGCCGCCTCATCAGCGATGGTTTCAAGAGCAAAATGATACTGCAAGTACACGACGAACTGAACTTCTCAGTATTACCCGAGGAAAAAGAACGTCTGCAACAGATGGTTATCGAAGAGATGCAGGCAGCCTGCCAACTCAGCGTGCCACTGGTAGCCGACTGCGGATGGGGCCAGAACTGGCTGGAGGCACACTGATACACATTAAAAATTAAATATTAAAAATTTAATACCATGAAACGAATCGCATTAGTAGTTTTCATTCTTCACTCTTCACTCTTCATTTTTAATTTAGGGGTGCTTGCTCAACTTCCGCCGACCATGGGCTGGAGTTCGTGGAACACGTTTGCCCTGAACATCAATGAGGAAGTTATTAAGGGTCAGGCCGATGCCATGGTGCTCACTGGACTGGCACGTGCCGGATACAAGTACATCAACATCGACGACGGTTACTTCTACAACCGTAACGAGACGACAGGAGCTCTACTCATCCATCCTCAGAAATTCCCCAACGGATTACGTCCCATCGTCGATTACATCCACGCCAGAGGACTGAAAGCCGGCATATACAGCGATGCGGGTGTCAACACATGCGGTTCATGGGGCAATCCCGACAAATCGGGTAGGGGAGTGGGCTTATATGGCCATGACAAGCAGGATCTTGACATGTTCTTCTCCGACCTCGACTTCGACTTCATCAAGGTGGATTTCTGTGGTGGTAACTGGGGTGAGAAAGGCAACGAACTCTACCTCGACGTGCAAGAACGTTACACCACTATTAGCCAGACCATGAAGGACACCAAACGACCTGATGCCATCCTGAACATCTGCCGTTGGGCCTATCCCGGAACATGGTGCAAGGACGTGGCTCTTTCGTGGCGTACCACATACGACATCTACGACGATTGGAAGTCGGTAAAGGGCATCTTGGCCGAAAACCTGTATCTCTCGGCTTATAGCGGCCCAGGCTACTACAACGACATGGACATGCTGGAGGTAGGTCGTCGCATGTCAGCAGAAGAAGACAAGACACACTTCGGTATGTGGTGCATCATGAACTCACCCCTGCTCATCGGTTGTGACATGAGCAACGTACGTCCCGATGCACTTGCATTGATGAAAAACGCCGATCTCATCGGTATAAATCAGGATAAGACCTTCCAACAGGCTTACCTCGTCAGGAAAGTCAACGACTGCTACATTCTTACTCGTGACATCGAGACCTTGAACGGCTTGAAGCGCGTATTTGCCGTATATAATCCCAACGACGACGAACGCTTCGTAACCGTAAATTTCCAAGACATCGACCTTGCGGGCAAGGTACAGTTGCGTGACTGTTTCGAACAAAAAGAAATCGGCTATTTCATCGATGGTTTCCAAGTTTCTGTACCAGCCCATGGTACACGCATCTATAAGGCTACAGCTGAGCAACGGCTGGAACGTCGTCGTTACGAGGCTGAGACTGCCTATATCAGCGACTATCAGGAAATCAAGAATCATGAAGCCGAGAAAACAGGTGTTTACGTCAGCAACGACAAAAGTTCCTCTGGCCATATCGCCTGTTGGCTGGGACAGAGCGAGCAAAACGACCTTGTCTGGAACAACGTCTATTCTCCCAAGGGAGGCAAGCGCATCCTCACCATTGCCTACCTCAGTGGCAACGACCGTCAAGTCACCGTCAGCGTAAACAACAAGGCCATTAAAACACTGACTGTGAACAGCGGCGACTGGGATAATGTAGGAAAGGTCACCATACCCGTGAAACTCAAGAAAGGCAATAATATCATACGCCTGTCAAATCCTACAGATTGGATGCCAGATATCGACTACATACAAGTTGACAAGTGACAATGAACCTTAAACACTAAATACCATGGACGTAAAACTGATTATGGCTCAACTGGAGGCCAAACATCCAGGCGAAAAAGAATACTTGCAGGCCGTTCATGAGGTTCTGCTTAGTATCGAAGAAGTATATAACCAGCACCCTGAGTTTGAAAAGGCCAAACTTATTGAGCGACTGGTGGAACCCGAGCGCATCATCACCTTCCGTGTGCCCTGGGTGGACGATAAGGGCGAGGTACAGGTCAATCTGGGCTACCGCGTACAGTTCAATTCGGCCATTGGCCCCTACAAAGGCGGTCTGCGCTTCCATGCCTCGGTAAATCTCTCTATCTTGAAGTTCTTAGGCTTTGAACAGACGTTTAAGAATGCCCTAACTACACTACCCATGGGTGGTGGAAAGGGTGGTTCGGACTTCTCGCCCCGTGGCAAGAGCGATGCCGAGGTTATGCGCTTCTGCCAAGCCTTCATGAACGAACTATATCGCTACATCGGACCCGAAATTGACGTACCTGCTGGCGACATCGGTGTAGGTGCTCGTGAAGTGGGATACCTCTTTGGCCAGTACAAGAAGTTGACACGCGACTGGAGCGGTGTACTGACGGGCAAAGGCTTAGAGTACGGCGGTTCGCTGGTGCGTCCCGAGGCTACAGGCTTTGGTGGTCTGTACTTCGTGAACGAGATGTTGCAGACACGTGGCATCGACATCAAGGGTAAGACAGTAGCCATCTCTGGCTTCGGCAACGTGGCCTGGGGTGCAGCTACGAAGGCAACGCAACTCGGTGCCAAAGTAGTCACCATCAGCGGTCCAGACGGCTACATCTACGACCCAGAGGGTATCAGCGGTGAGAAGATAGACTACATGCTGGAACTGCGTGCCTCGGGCAACGACATCTGTCAGCCCTATGCCGACGAATTCCCAGGCTCCACCTTCGTACCAGGTAAGCGTCCTTGGGAGGTGAAGTGCGACATAGCCCTGCCTTGTGCTACACAAAACGAGTTGAACGGCGACGATGCCAAGCAGCTCATCGCCAACGGTGTAACCTGCGTGGGTGAAATCTCCAACATGGGTTGCACCCCAGAGGCCATAGACGCGTTCATCGAAGCCGAGATGCTCTATGCCCCAGGCAAGGCCGTAAATGCCGGTGGTGTGGCCACCAGTGGTTTGGAAATGAGTCAGAATGCCATGCACCTAAGTTGGTCGGCAGAGGAAGTAGATCAGAAACTACACCAGATTATGCACGCCATCCATAAGCAGTGTGTCAAATACGGTACACAACCCGACGGATACATCAACTACGTTCGTGGTGCCAACGTCGCTGGCTTCATGAAGGTTGCCAAAGCTATGATGGCGCAAGGCATCGTATAGCGGCTCTGCTCTCACCATCGATGCCGTGTGTAACGGCATCGATGGTGCAGAGGAGATTTGAGTACCAGCAATTTAGTATCGAATAGGGAAATCAGCGAGCGATATGAGGGTCTAACCTCCATATGTATGACCGCTGCTCGCTGTAGTCGGCCTCCGGGCGACCATCGCCGTCAAGGTCATAGACCGTCCAATAACTGCCAGCCGCCCACCATTCTATGGGCATGGCCGTGGCACGTATGGCGTAATGTCCTTGCCGGTTGCAATAGAGCACCTTGCCTTGCCAGTCGTTACGGAAAAACGGTTCCGAACGCAGGTAACCCATCGGCTTTGCCTGATTAGAATCAATATTTATGCGGTTGGAAAAACAAATCCTCTTGAATGGTGAATCTTCAGCCGACGTTGCGTGATAGGCAATCAGCCATGCTGGAGAACGGTACAGGCTATCGCCTTCGATTCGGTGAAAGGTGAAAATGCACGAGTCTGTCAGCGTTTCTGTCAGATGTCCACTGGCCGTGAGGTAATAGCGCGTGGTACCTTCCTTGCCACTACCGTCGAAACAAGTATATATGGCATAGTTCCCTTCGGGCGTAATGCTCTTGGTTGCTGCCACAAATTCCTCGTTAGGTTCCTTCAGCATCGCAAGAGCCTCGGCTGGGTCGAAATCGCCTGCCTCCTCCAACTGCAAGAGGTTCCCGTCGTCGTACATGCCGTTTTTGGTGCCGTAGTCGGTGACGATTACGCCCCATCCTTCGTTGACGTTCAGCGTACACGGTGTGGAGGTGTTCTTGAAGTCGATGACCAGACAACTATCCCGTTCGTGAAGGACGATGGCACACATCGTGCCGCTCATCGGTGCATCGGTTTCGTGAATGCCGAAGTTGAAGAAACGACGGTCAACAACGCTGTAGAGATAGTAGTCTCCTTTGTATTGCAGAATGGCAAACGTGCTTGCCGAGTCACACCTGTGCTGCTGGGCATGAGAGAAGGTTGTGGCCAGTTGCCGCTGATAGACCCCCAGCGTGCCTCGTGCTTTGTTGAGGGTGTGAATATAGTATTGCTTGGTATTGCTCAGCTCGGAGAGTCTGGTAATGTACTCAATGTGCGGTTGCGAAGGAGTTCTATTAAGGGATAAATATACCCCCCCCAGAATCATCAACATAACAATTGCAGCCACACTCCACCATATCAATTGTTTTGGTTTAGCATGAGGTACTATGTTCAAGGCTGAACGTAACTCCTCCATGTCATGATAGCGACGGTCGATAGGCTCCGTACAACGACGCACAACGGCATCATATTGAGTTCCTAAGTTGAGTTGCTGCATGATAATACCCATAGAATATATGTCGTTGCGGACATCTGGCTTCCCCCCTTCAGCTTGTTCGGGAGCCATGTAAACAGCCGTTCCCGAAGGTTGCTTCAACACCGCATATTGGTCGGAATCGGCCAATCCAAAATCAATGAGCTTAATGTTATTGCCATTGCGAGTAACAAGAATGTTCTGGGGTTTCAGGTCGCGATGAACGATACCATGCAAATGCAGGTATGACACAGCATCGGCCAACTGCCGAAGCAGGCGCATACGCTCATCTTCGGGAGGATGGCAAATGTGCAGATATTGGTCGAGGGTGACACCATCTATCCATTCCATGACGATACATAAACCTATCCCCTCCACTTGTTCCAGCCCATAAGTCTGTACGATGTTGGGATGGGTCAAAGGAGCCATCACCTCCAGTTCTTTGCGAAGCATTTCCTGAAAGACGGGCTGGTTAGCCTCCTCCTTACGTAAAGCCTTTAGCATCCACCAACGTCCATAACGACGGGCACGGGCGAGAATGTTATGAGCAGTCTCCTTTATGATGGTTATATCTGTAAAATAGCGTTCGATACCCTCAAAGCCATCTACAATAAAATCCGATGTTTCTATATCCATTTTTAGTCCTCTATGATTTCAAAACGTATTCCATCGCGCTTGCCAGCCACATAGGCTACAGGACCAGCCCCCAAATGTACAAGATTTCCCAGATAAAGGGGCTCATTCTCCATAAACAACGTACACTCGAAGGTATCGTCAACAGCAAGTTTAGAGTTTTTCACACTTCGCACAATAAACTGGCAACTTCCCAAATGTTCAACCACTACCTCACGGTCGGGCAACCATGTGATACGCAGACGTAAACCTCTTTCTAAACGCCGTGTATCAATGTGACGACTCAAGACTGGATTGCTCTGTGGGTCTAAAGACTGACATTGACGGCAATAGGTAGAATAGTCGCGAAAACCTATAAACTGCGAGAGAATGTCCAACGTGGAACGTCGCACCGAGGTATCATCTTTCTCAAGATACCCCCACTGACGTTTTAATGTGTTCACACTGACGGAACTACGTTGACGGGCAGCAATCTGACCACTCAACCATACAAAATCAGATGATGTAATCATGGTTCTGCCCACCACACGCTCTATGTCGCGACACAAGTTTTCGTCTCTCATTTCAACTATAACTATGGTATTTCCTTAATTTCTGTACAAAAATAAGTGTTTTACAGAAAACCGACAATCTTTTTTTAGATTAATTGATAATTTGGACGAACTTGGATGAACTACCATATCTTTGATTGGGTTTTAGGTACTCATACTCGGATATCAGAGGGCCTGAAGGGGCTATGTTTCGCTCGTTGAGGAAATGTGCAAAGACTCAGAGCTTGTTTGCCTAAAGAAACATTGTTTCGAAGAAATTTGCCATTTCGCTTACTTAATCGTACCTTTGCACTCTGTAAATCACTAAAGTTGTTTAATCATAAAATCGTTAAATAAACAAGATGTCACTGAAAGCTGGTATCGTAGGACTGCCCAATGTAGGCAAGTCCACTCTCTTTAACTGCCTGTCGAGCGCAAAGGCACAGGCTGCCAATTTTCCTTTTTGCACCATTGATGCCCAGATGGGGCAGGTGAGCGTTCCCGACGAACGACTCGCAAAACTTGCAGAACTTGTCCATCCGGGCCGCATCGTGCCTGCCGTGTGCGACATTGTGGACATAGCCGGACTGGTGAAGGGAGCCTCGAAAGGCGAGGGTCTCGGAAACCAATTCCTGGCCAACATCCGCGAGTGCGATGCCATCATCCACGTCCTGCGCTGCTTCGACGATACAAACATCGTACACGTTGACGGTTCCGTTGACCCCGTGCGCGACAAGGAAATCATAGACATGGAACTGCAGCTGAAAGACCTTGAAACCATCGAAAGCCGCATGCAGAAGGTGGAGAAGCAGGCTCGCGTGGGTGGTGACAAACAGGCAAAGATAGAACTCTCGGTACTGGAAGCCTACAAAGCTGCCTTGTTGCAAGGCAAGAGCGCTCGCACAGTTTCGTTCGAGACGGAGGACGAGGTGGCTGCTGCCAAGAATCTCTTCCTGCTGACCACAAAGCCTGTCCTGTATGTCTGCAACGTCGATGACCAGAGTGCAAAGGACGGCAACGAATACACCCGTCGCGTGGCTGAGGCCATCAAGGACGAGGGCGCCCAGATGCTCATCATTTCGGCACAGACGGAAGCCGACATTGCCGAACTGGAAACCTATGAGGAGAAACAGATGTTCCTGGAGGACATGGGTCTGACAGAGAGTGGCTGCAACCGCCTCATCAAGGCCATATACTCTCTCTTGAACCTGCAGACGTTCATCACCGCCGGCGAGATGGAGGTGAAGGCCTGGACTTTCCGTCGCGGGTGGAAGGCTCCACAGTGTGCCGGTGTCATTCACACCGACTTCGAAAAAGGCTTCATACGCGCCGAGGTCATCAAGTACGACGACTACATCAAGTATGGCTCCGAGGCTGCCGTCCGTGATGCTGGTAAGATGGGGGTCGAAGGCAAGGACTACGAAGTGCAGGACGGTGATATCATGCACTTTAGATTCAACGTATAAAGCCCCTTCCTAACCTCCCCGAGGGGGAGGAATAATAGATATGAAATAAAGAACAAACAATGATGACATCGTTATTGGCATCTCTCCCCCTCGGGGGAGTTGGAGGGGGGCTGTTATTCATACACTGGAACCCCGACATATTCCTGTTCCACATCGGTTCATTCGGTGTGCGCTGGTACTCGCTGTGCTGGGCCATCGGCTTGTTCACGGTGTATCTGCTAGAACATAAATTATTCCGCGAGCAGCGCATCCCGGAGGAAAAATTCGACCCGCTGGTCTTCTATTGCTTTTTCGGCATACTTATCGGTGCCCGCTTGGGTCACTGCCTGTTCTACGAACCTTCGTATTTTCTTGCCCATCCGCTGGAAATGATACTTCCCATGAAGCAGGATGCAATGGGGGCATGGCACTATACGGGCTACGAAGGACTGGCCAGCCATGGTGGTACACTGGGCCTCATCCTTGCCCTCATTCTCTATGTCAAAAAGATGGGAATGAAGGTCCTGACGATACTCGACAACATTTCCATCGTCACCCCTATCTGTGCCTGTGCTATCCGCATGGGCAACCTCATGAACTCCGAAATCATCGGTCGTCCTACCGATGTGCCCTGGGCCTTTATCTTCGAGCGTGTGGACATGCTTCCGCGTCATCCCGGCCAACTCTACGAAGCCCTGTGCTACGCACTCTTCTTTGGCATTCACTGGTATTTTTATCGTAAATATCCTCAGAAAGTGGGTACTGGCTTCTTCTTCGGCATTTGTCTTTTCCTTATTTTCACTGCCCGCATCTTCATCGAATACACCAAGGAGAATCAGGTCGATTTCGAGAACGGCATGTTCTTCAACATGGGTCAGCTCCTCAGCGTTCCTTTCATCCTCATTGGTGCCTGGAGCATCTGGCGGAGTAGGGGAGCGGAAGCAAAAAAGTAAGCACACATGTTTTATTTAATGGAAATATGAGAAAAATCCTTTTTACACTCTGTTTAGTGGCGATACCCTTATGCCTCATCAGTTGTGGAGATGAAGAAATAACCCCTACCCACGATGAAGTTGTTCAGGGAGGTGACTCTCCCACTATGCCCAATCAGGGAGATGGACTGCCTGTTTCCGTAACAGAAAAGACTACATGCAACTACACCACCCAAGCGACATTTACTAAATCCGGAACAGGTGATATCGTCCGATTCGTGGGGATTATACCCATTCCTTTGACCAACGAATATCAGACTGTAAAGAATCTGACATACTCTGACGGAACTCTTATGGAGGATGCCAACTACGGAAACAAGGCATTGGTAAATGAAAAAAGCTCTTTTCCGTCACAGACACTTACGATGCAAAGTAATTTTGAGATAACAACGAAAAGCGTCAAGGTTGATTTTACAAAGATAACCATCAAGGACTATGACAAGGAGGGTGAACCTTATCGCAAGTATCTGGGCAATCGGGGAGAATATATAAACACCTCTCACCCTTTTATTGTAAATAAAGGTAATGAATTGTGGGAAAAATCAACAGATATTATCGACTACGCTCGCAAATGTTACGAGTTTACAGCTTCATATTTTCGTTATAAAAACGGTTCGTTTCGAACATTACAGCAGATACTTGACGATGGTGGTGGCGAGTGTGGCGACTTCGCAACGATTGTCGTTAACCTGCTCCGATATAAAGGTATCCCGTCACGTCATATTATCTGCTTGAAACTGGAAGGAGGTTTCCATGTTTGGGCCGACTTTTATCTCGAAGGATACGGCTGGATACCATTAGATGCGCAAATGAAGAATGCAAACCCACGAGGTGATTACTTCGGACAGTATAATGGGGAATGTGTGGTAATGGCCAAAGATTTAATTTACGATTATAATCTTACCGACATAAATATCAACTTCCTCCAAAACTACGCTTACTGGTATTGGTATAGTGGTGACGTGACCAGATTCTATGTTCAATATACTTCATACAAAAGCTGATAATCAACATTCCTTCAATACTCCTGTCATGCGATTCTCCTTGGTGGTTGGATAGATTAGAACGAAATAGAAACAGGTGTGATGCAGTAATCCGCATCACACCTGTTTTTTTATAAGGCATTCATTTATTCCATGTACGGTGAATTGGTAAATGATACTATCTCACCGCCTGTTCATTTTAAAATTTCTGTTATCGTTGAATGTAACTGCTGAATGCCTTGATGATTATTGTCGAGAGACTCCACGTCAGCCATATACTTCTGAGCTTTCTCCATATTGCCCATACCACAATAGCCAAGTGCCAACATGTACTTACAGTGAATTTCGTTCTTCACATCGAGCGAGTCGTCCCAAATCAACAAATCGGGTAGCGACACAGCGAAGTAGTCCATCACCTGCTTTTCAAAGATATGTTGCTTGCCGTAGTTGATGAGTTTGAAGAACCGACCATGTGCCTCACCCTCGCGACCGAGTTTGTAGAGCGCCAGTCCCTGATAGAATATCTTATCGGGTTTGGCATCATTATAGTACATGGCTGCGGCAGGATCCTGTGGCCCCTTAGTAGCCTTTTCCCAACATTCTATGGCCTTATCCTTGTCGCCCTGAGCATCATAGCAGACACCAAGCAGATAATAGAAATCATTCTCTTGGGCACCATAGAGTTTGCCCTCACCAAGATGGTGTGGATATTGCAGACACTCGTTAAGCAAACGCACTGCCTCCTCATATTCCAGATTGCAGATGGCCTTCTTAGCCAGTTCTACCCTACAAATCTGATATTGTGCAGACACCTTACCTTCGCCCCCTTCCCACGGGTGGAACGTATGTGCATCAAGTTTCTGCATCGCCTCTTGGTATCGGCCGATTTGGTTGAGGAGTGTAATCTCTTCGAGCAGCAAATCATCGCGACGCTTAATCAAATCAGGGTACTTCTGTAGGAAATTCAGGCGCTCCACATGAGGCTTGTGCAAACGTTTATAGAGTTGGTCGAGTTCCATCAGCATACGGGCATCCGTTTCATCCAGATGGAAAGCACGCTCCATATACTTTAAGGCTTCGTCCTGACGATGTTGCTTATTGAATCGTGCCAAGGCCAGATTACGCCATACGGTCGGGAAGTCAGGATCGTGCCCAACCGAGATTTCCCAGTTCCGAATAGCCAGGTCATACTGTCGCTTATCGTAGTATAGGCAACCCAGATAGTAGGGAGCCTTGGCACCATTAGGATTCTGCTTCTTGGCTGCTTCAAGCACTAAAGCATCCTCTGCACGATTTGGGAAGCAGTAGGTCGAATCTGCCTTTTCTGCTTCATCATAGCGTCCTAAATAATAATAGGTCATGGGCGACACTTCAACCCCTCTGCCGATGGCGGTCTCCAACACCAGTACAGCTTCATCATCAAGTCCGGCATGCACATAGTCGAGAGCCGTTTCATGGTAGTTGTAGATATTGCCATGCATCAGCTCCACCATACGATCGAGCGGAGCCTTCTCACCTGTGAGCAGATATTCTTCGACCATACATACATAATTGAATGGGTCAATTTCATACGACTCACTTATCCATGCCAAAGCCTCTTCTTTTCTGCCAAGTTTACGCAGTACAGCCGATTTCATGGCGCGTGCCTGATGGTTGTGACTATTGCTGATAAGGGATCGTTCCAACTCGTCGAGTGCCTCCTCCCAACATTCGTTGGCCATGCTGATGCATGCAGCCTCATAATAGCCTGCATCGGCCCACGCTTTGTTCCATGTCGATTTCCAGAAACAATTGTAGGCCTCATCCCTCTTCGATAGGAACAATTTTGTAACCCCCAGATAGAAAAGCGGTTCACCATCGTAGGGATTCGGGTTGCGCTTCTTCTGCACCTTCACAGCTGTCTGCAGATATCCTTCGGCCTTATCGAAACGGGCACGACGCAGATACCATAATCCCATTTGCATGTTGCAGCGATAATCCAAAGGATCCCGGCGCAATGCCTCTTCGTAATAGTCGAGCGCACTCCAGGTGGCATGGCGATACTGTTCCAAATGCAGACCCGTCAGGTAAAGCTGGTCGATGGTCTTGGTATCTTGTGGCGAAAGAGCAGCCTCTGCAGCATCAGGGATAGGACGGATTTCATCGGGCTCAGCATGCCACTCCAGCAAAGGTAACATACGGGCATGCTCGGTACGATCGATGGTAAGATTCAAATCGCTTAATTTAGCATCTTTCGTGCAGACGGTCTCTATCAGCACCTCCTCGGGTGTCAGCGTTACCACCTTCTTATAAAACTCATGACCATCATTATCCTTGAGCACAATGCTTACCTTTTGTTTCGAGGTGGCCAATATTTTGAACGTCGTTTTACCCTCACTGTTCTGCTCAATGTTCATCACAAAGTCCTTCGAGGCCTGTTTCACAATACCTACCTCGCGATAAGGCATAAAGTACTGCACAAACTGTTTCTCCTCGTAAGGCATCAGCCAAGTAAAGTCGGGTTGATTCTCGGTATATACGCCGGCCATCAACTCAATGTAGGGACGGAAAGACCCCTCTTGACCACCCCCCTGGGAAAGGGAATAGTCAGTAACCTCTCCCTTCCAGCCCCCCTTAGGAGCCGTTAGGGGAGCTTTGTCTGTCAGGTTGCGATCCCAGGCACGTCCGAAGTCGCCATTACCCCAAGTCCACTGTTTCTTGCCAGGCGAGTAGTGGTGACTGGCCACATGTAGCATGCCACCATGGGTGTCGTTCTCGTATCCACCCTCGAAATCGTAACGTGAGTTTACGCCCATATAACTTGTGGGCACAAAGATGTTCTTGTAGTTCGAGATATCCACACCTGCCGAATAGTCCATCTTATAATAGGTACCTGTGGCTATGGGGAAACTCGATACAGCACGCTTGCCATGATCGAACACGGCATTGATATCGGGCGGGAACACACTCTGATAGGCATCATTCACTTCTACGGCAGGGTTTGCCCACCAGAGGAAGGTCTGGGGCAGATTGGTCCGATTGCTCACACGTCCTTGAATCTCCAAATAGGCACAACCAGGGCGTAAGGTAAATCCAGCCATACCTTTTTGATGGAACATACGCTCCATTTCGTTCACCCATACCGTCACGGAGCCATCCTTGTTCTCAACAATGGTGCAATCTACAGGCAAATATGTCGATGGACGATGGTGCTGCGGCCAGTTAAACTCGATGCCACCACTGATCCAAGGTCCTGTCAACCCCACAAGGGCAGGCTTAATCACATGGTTGTAATATACAAAGTGGCGTTGCTTAATCTTGTCGTAGGCCATCTGTACACGACCGCCCAACTCTGGCAATATCATCACCTTGATATACTCGTTTTCGATATATACGGCCTTGTACACTTTATCCACCTTCTCATCACTCATTGTTTCTATAACGGGATAAGGATATACCACACCACTGGAACCCTGATACACTCTTTTTTCCAAAAACATCGGGCTCTTTTCAGGTTTTCCTACTTCATACGTAGGAATGGTAACCATTTCTCTCCAAGCCTTTACCATGATACTGTTTTCAAATTACGAATTAGGAATTATGATTTTATGATTTTATGATTTACGATTTATTATTTATCATTTATTATTTATTATTTATTCACTAATTCTTTCTCCAAATCTTCAAGACTCTTGCCTTTGGTTTCTGGACAATGGCGGAACAGAAACATAAAGGCACAGATGCAGATGCCACTGTATATCCAGAAGGTACCACTGCTACCAAGAGCCGCATTCATCGAGGGAAATGAGAACGTCAGCGTGCAGCAGCCTACCCAAAGGGCAAAGGTACATGTGGCCATGGCAATGCCACGAATACGATGCGGGAAAATCTCTGCCAACAGCGTCCATGTAACAGGCCCCAACGTCATAGCATACACCGAAATGGCTGCCACCACCAATACCACCATTAGTATGCCTGTTGTTCCCATAAAATAGCAAGTACCCAAGGTGAAATATATCAAACCCAGTCCACCTGCACCTATCAGCATGAGTGTACGACGCCCCCACTTCTCGATTGTATAGAGTGCCACAAACGTAAACACCACATTGGCAATACCAGTAATAACGATATTGATAAACATACCATCCACATCGAACCCAGCACCCACAAAGATTTCCTGAGCGTAGTTAAAGATAACATTCGTTCCGCACCACTGCTGGAATACAGCAATGACGAGACCTAACATCAAAACCTTGCTATACTTGCTCTCCATCAGCACCTTCAGTCCTGCATCCTGCTTATTACTATTTAACTTTGAACTTTGAACTTTGAACTTTTTATATACAGGGCTTTCCGGGATAAAGAAACTCATCACAAGAAACAATGCCGCTGGCACGGTTTCCGCCCAGAACATCCAACGCCAGCCCCACGCTACGTTCCACGTCTGGTTCTCGGCTATGGTCGTATCTTTCGCCAATAGCATGTTTACAATCTGTGCACCCAATATACCAAGTACAATAGTCATCTGATTCAAACTCACCATACGTCCACGAATCTCAGCCGGACTCATCTCGGCAATATACATAGGCGCCAGAGCCGAAGCTACACCGATGCCAACACCGCCCACAAAGCGGGCAATATTAAACAGCGTAAAGTCATTGAACAAACCAGTAGCTATGGCAGATACCGTGAACAACACAGCCGATGTCATGAGCAATGGTTTTCGACCATACTTGTCGGCTGCAGCCCCAGCCACCATCGCACCAACCAAGCAGCCTATCAAGGCCGTCGTCATAGCCACCCCTTGCATCAACGGCCATTCGCTGATGCCAAAATACAACTCATAAAACGGTTTGGCACCACCTATCACTACCCAGTCATAGCCAAACAGCAGACCGCCCATGGCCGAAACGGCACAAACGAAATACAGAAAACCCTTGCTATAGCCTTGCATAGTTTTTATGTTTTTTAGATTCAATCCTCTAAGACCCACCCCGGCCCTCCCTAGGGAGGGAAAAAGCTCTTAATAAAATTCAATATTCAAAGTTAAAAGTTAAAAGTTAAATTGTCACTATTAGTAGTAAACACTCCCCTCGCCCTTCGGAGAGGGGTTGGGGGTGAGGCTTCTAATCCTCTTACAAAGTTACAGTTTTCTTATGAGAAACAAAGGAAAATCCCAAACATTTGTGCATCATACCACATAATCCTCACATCGGTGAGTCCACATAATGCACCCAAGAATTTGTACGCTGTCAAACCCAAAATCCAAAAATATCGCGATTTTTAAGGAATCAATTCCAAAAATATCACGATATTTTGGGATTATTGATAGGAAATCCTACCTTTGTTAGCATATTAACCTTTAATCTTTAGAGAAATGAAGACTAAACTATTTTGGGGAATGCTGGTTTTTAGCCTATCCATTATGTCAATCATGGCTTTTGATGTAAACCTCACACCAATAGAGCTGAAAGATAACTTAAAGATATTTCAGGAGAAGAATATGATGGAGAAGATTAACGATATATCAAACTTCGTTGAAATAAATGAAATACGTGACATTGCCAACGAAGCTAATGATACTGTGCCAGAGGCTCAAAAGCCCCAAAGAACAGTTGAGGAAATGAATGATAGCAATTACATTTATGAAATTCCCGATGAAATGGCAGAATTTCCAGGCGATGTATATGCCTGGCTGAGTAAAAACGTCAAATATCCTAAAGAGTGCCAAAAAGACAGCATCAGCGGCAGAGTCTTGATTCAATTTATTATAAACAAGCAGGGAAAGATTGAAGAAGAAAAAGTTCTCCGCAGTCCTGATAAGCGTTTGTCGGAAGAGGCTATTCGTGTGGTAACAAGTATGCCTAACTGGAAACCTGCACGTGTGAAAGGCAAGCCCGTTCGCATGCGCTATGTGCTACCTATTATGTTCCGCCTAAACAAGAAGACGTAGTTTCTGCTGTCCGCTAAACACATTGTAGAAACAAGAACATAAAAATATTAAGGCTGGGAACCTTTGCAGGATTCCCAGCCTTCTTTCATCCCTGAATAAACAGGCAATGATAAAGTTATATTATTTCGTTACATATTCTAAAATCATTTACTAAATATTGTGAATATTGGAATAATGTTTTTATCTTTGTGGAGTTAATAACTACTAAACTTCTAAACTACTAAGTTCCCAATACCGTTATGACAAAGGAAGAGCCTGAGGACTCCACTGTTTATCTCCGATATAGAGGGAAAAGCAAGAAATCTATAAGATTCTTCAACGACAGAGAGGTTCGAGCCGTCTGGGACGAGGAACACAGCAAGTGGTGGTTCTCGGCAACAGACATCGTGCGAGCCATTAACGACGAAGAGGATTATAAAAAATGTCGTAACTACTGGAAGTACCTAAAAGGTAAGTTGGCAAAGGATGGCATTCAACTGGTTAGTGTCACTAACCACTTCAAATTCGAGGCTCCAGATGGAAAGCAACGCTATGCTGATGCTTTGGATAGCGATTGTGTAAGAACGTTGGCAGAGAACTACCCAAACAATCGTGCCAACAGTTTCCTCAATTGGTTCACCTACAGTGAAAACAGTATCGACGGACAAAGTAAAAAGAAGGCTTACACCCTCGTTGAAAGCGGCTTGCTCGACAGCATGGAACCGGGCACCATCAAATGTCTCCAGCAAATTCACGCCTATCTTTTTGGAGGACTCTATGACTTTGCCGGGCAGATACGGACCAAAACCATCTGGAAAGATGGTACGCTCTTCTGCCGTGCAGAATACCTTGAGAAAAACCTGAAGCAGATAGAAGCAATGCCAGAAACGACGTTCAACGAGATTGTGAACAAGTATGTGGAGATGAATGTGGCGCATCCTTTCATGGAAGGCAACGGCCGCTCTACCCGTATCTGGCTCGACCTCATCTTCAAAAAGCGCCTGAAGTTATGTGTCGATTGGAGCAAGATAGACAAGAAAACGTATTTGTCAGCAATGCGTCAAAGCACGACGGATTCTACGAACATTAAGACCCTTCTTCAAGGAGCAATGACCGACCGCATCGATGACCGCAAAATCTTCATGAAAGGTATTGATTATTCTTACTATTACGAGAGCGAAGTATAAACCTTGAGGCAGTTCTTTCAGAAAGTGATGTCTGAGAAACGTTCTTCACAAGCACACTAGAAAGATTATTAATTGTCAACATCGAAATTCCCGAAAAAGACTAATTCCTTTTCGGGAATCTCGTATTTTTAAGGAATCAATTCCAAAAATATCATGATTTTTGGGAATTATTGATAGAGAAAACCTTAACTTTGTGCTACTCCATAGTAATAAACCTTAAATACTCAATCCATGAAAACACCTACTTTGTTCCGTGAATATATTTGGCTCGTCAACACCATTCGCAAAGCCCGTCGTATTACATTTGAGGAAATTAACCAACGCTGGTTGCAGACAGAAATGAGCGAAGGTGTGGAACTGGCACGCTCCACCTTCAACCGCCACAGGGATGCCATTGAGGATATGTTTGGACTTATCATCGACTGCGACCGCCGCAATGGCTACAAATACTTCATTGCCAACGAGGAAGTGCTTCGGGAAAACAGCGTACAGAATTGGATGCTATCTACCATCTCTGTTAGCAGCCTCGTCAGCGAAAGCCAAAGTCTACACAAACGAATTTTGCTAGAATCCGTACCTGTGGAAGGGGATTATTTGGAGAAAGTTATTAAGGCCATGCAGCAAAGTGTACGCATTGAGATAGTTTATCAACGATATGGTACAGAACAGCCCAAGACCTTGAACTTCGAACCCTATTGTTTAAAGCTATTCCATCAGCGGTGGTATGTGTTGGGACATTTCCATAAAGAAGTCAAGGATGGACCTGCAATCGACTACTTCGGCACATTCTCTTTCGACCGAATACAAAGTATGGAACTCACCACAATAAAGTTCGAGATTGACCCTAACTTTGATGCAGAAGCGTATTTCAGCGAATGCTATGGAGTAATGGCCAATGATGACACACGACCTGTAAAGATAGTCATTCGCGTATTTGATTACGAGCGTTATTATGTCAGGGATTTGCCAATACATAATAGCCAACGCGAAATAGGAGAGGGAGAAGATTACATTGACTTCGAGTTATTTGTGCGTCCAACACTTGACCTCATTAAGCATTTACTCGGACTTGGAGAAAATGTAAAGATACTCTCTCCCGAATGGCTTGCTGAAGAAATAGGCAATGAACATTATTTTGCTGCGTGTCTATACGAAGAAGAAAAATTAGAAGAAGAGTGAATTTTTAGAAACATGTCCCACGATTTGAGACAATATAATTGTAATTTTGTAGCATCAATAAAATAATAATAACATGAACACACAAATTTGGAACCTTTACAAGGAATCAGAGCGGGGAAAGAACGTGATTGCACTCTTTGAGCCGGAGCAGGGAGAACATTTTGACATCGCCGATAACATTTTCAAGTTTCATGGGCAAAAAGAAGTCAACACCAGTGTAGATAAATATTCAGCATGTTACACATATCTTGCCGCCAACATGGAAGTAAACGGGCTGTCACTTGCTGGTGAAGAAAAACAATCCCTATACGAGAATTTTATAGACAATCTCGAGATAAGGGATTATGAAATAAGCAAAGAGGGAGAAATCACACTGCTAAACATCGCAGTACCTAAACCGGACTATCGGGCAAAGTTAGACTGGATTCCAATTATATCCACATACCTTTATCTTGCCTACGAATTTTACAAACCTATCCTCTTCCCACACGACTTTTCATTCATCCAACGTGCATGTGACGTGCTGGGCATAGTCCTTCCTCCCATACCCCACACAAATGACCATCGACAATATCTTCTGTATTACTTCAACCTATGTAAAGCTTTTGAAAATTTCCAAAGGGAGAACAACCTTACTGATGCTGAGTTCTGCGCCTGTCTCTACGACTTCTCTGCAATGTGTCTGAATGAGAAGGAGAACATAACAGAATTTCCAGCACCGACGAACGTCTGGCTGACAGGAGCAAGTAAGGAAGACATTAAACAAATCGAGAAAACGGGAATCAGCGAATCAATATGGGCGTGCAATGAACGGACGCGAAGGGGAGATATCGTAATACTTTATGCCCTTGCTCCACATAGTTGCATACACTCTATTTGGCGTGCCAACTCTGGTGGTCAGTTTAACCCATTCGACTTCTATCATTGCAGGACAACGGTAAGGGATGGTGTTATCATTCCACCCATAACGAACAAGGAACTGAAAACACATCCATATTTCTCTCAGTTGTCCATTGTTAAAAAGAATATGCAAGGTGTAAATGGTATTGAGCTTTCAGCACAAGACTATATACAACTATTAGACCTCATAAAAAGTAAAGGATTTGACACCAACAAACTGCCACAGCTATACGTTCCCACTGGCTATTATGCACCAGATGTTCGAATTGAAAAGGATGTAGAAGAAAAGGTACTTATCCCCACGCTTGAAAAGCTGGGTTATACTCCATCAGACTACACCCGCCAACTTTCACAAAAGGCAGGTAGAGGGCTAAAGGCCATACCAGATTTCGTTTTCTTCCCTCACGGTCAAGAACATTTTCATACCGCACCGTTTGTTATTGAAGCCAAATACGACATGCGTTCTATGCGCGAACTCAATGCAGCATTCGAGCAAGCATTATCCTATTCAAATATGTTGAACTGCTCAATCATGGGTATTTGTGACAAAGAACGCCTTATTTTATATAAAGCAAAAGATGGCATTGCCGATCGGCAGAGCCCTGTCTTTGAGAACCATTGGGCAGTAATTCATACCGACGTAAGTGTATTCCAGAAGCTAAGGCAACTAATTGGAAAGGAAATTATAAAAAATTTCTAACTTTTTTAAAGGTTGTCCCATGATTTGAGATAGCTTCCTTTTAACTTTGCAGCAGATTCAGATATAAGATGTTTAACTAAAAAAGAAAAGCGATGAAAACATTTATTCTTTTTTGGAATCCAACTATTTCGAATTGGAAACTGGAAGACTGCAAGAAGGCCATTGATGAGAACAATATTTACTCATTTAATTGGGCCGTTTGGGAACACGAAAAAGCACATGATAAAGACCGTTTCTTTATGGTTAGATGTGGCGAAGGTAAAACGGGAATCTGTATGAGTGGGCATTTTGATTCTGAACCATATAAGGATGAAGACTGGTCTGGCAAGGGACGTGAGGTCTTTTATTGTGATTTGAACATTGATGTTTACATTTATCCCGAAGTTTGTCCTTTGCTTTCTACTGACACTTTGAAAGAGTTGATACCTGAATTTGACTGGACTGGTGGTCATTCGGGAAGAGAACTTGCCCCAGAACTTTCTGCAAAACTGGAAGAACTTTGGGCAGATTACTTGGAAAAGAACGAAGATATGTTCCATCAATACGCATACAAAGAAAGAGAGTATGATGAAGAAGATGATGATTACGATGATGAAGAAAATACATATGTAGAAGAAATATCTATTGAAGATGATGGAAAGATACTAATTGAAGTATGGGGTGAGGATGATGTGGCCACCATAAAGGCTTATACATTAGCAGAGGCGAAAGAAACACTTGCCAAAAGACTCGCTGATGAAGGTATCGATCCAAAAAGCATAGACATACGATTCTACGATGTTAATGATATGGAAGAATTATATGAAAAAGCTCTTGAAATTTCTTCTTCCGCACATAAAGGGCAAACGGATAAAATGGGACAACCTTACTTTGGGCATGTTGGAAGAGTTGCGGACAAATGTAATTCCAGTGCTGCCAAAATTGTAGCACTGCTCCACGACACCATAGAAGACACGAATGTTACAGCTGAATATCTCAAGGCTGAAGGTTTCCCCGAGTATATTGTGAAATCTGTGCTCTCAGTTACAAGGAAGTCGAATGAATCTTATGAGGACTTCATCAAACGTGCAAGCAAAAACAAACTTGGAAGAGAAGTGAAAATCGCAGATTTAGAAGATAACATGGATATTCGACGATTAAAAGAGTTAACGGATGAAGATATACTACGCTTAAAGAAATATTTGAACGCATGGAACTGTCTAAAAAATAACGAATAACAATATCAGAATCAGAGCAAGTAGAGCCATGATTTCGGAACAGAGACTGCGAAAGCAAGATGAGTAGGTTCGAATCCTACCGCTTGCTCTGATTTTTTGGTTAAACATTTGGTTTGTATTTATTTTTTTTTCTTAACTTTGCAACATCATCGTAAAGATGTGCGCTTGTGTGGTGGTAGTTGCAGCATATTCGCATCGACCGTAATCTTGCACAAGGCGAAGGCGACCAGTATGCGGGCACCGCCTTTAAGCAATTGAGATTAAACCCTCAGCAAAAACTTGATTATCTGAAGTTACCGCGATTGTAGCGGAGAGACCCAGGTAATCAAGTTTTGTTTGATAATATAAAAACATTCACTGAATTTGTGAATATTGGAATAATGTTTTATCTTTGTGGACTTAATAACTACTATGACTACAAGAATACCTACACATCCGCAAGGCGTGTGATGCTCTATGGTAAATCCTAAAATCATTAAATCTTTAAATCCTAAAATACCATTATGGCCAAGACAGAGGGTTTAACACCGATGATGAAGCAGTTCTTCGACCTGAAGGCGAAGCACCCCGATGCGATACTGCTGTTCCGATGTGGCGATTTTTACGAGACCTATTGTCAGGATGCCATTGAGGCATCGGCCATATTGGGTATTACACTGACAAAAAGAAACAACGGTGGGGAGAATCCGACAGAGATGGCGGGTTTTCCCCATCATGCTTTAGATACTTATCTGCCGAAGCTGATAAGAGCGGGTAGGAGGGTGGCCATCTGCGACCAGCTGGAAGACCCGAAACTGACGAAGAAACTGGTGAAGCGCGGTATCACGGAACTGGTGACACCGGGCGTAGCCATGAGCGACAACGTGCTCAACTACAAGGAAAACAACTTCCTGGCAGCCATACACTTCGGAAAGGCGACATGTGGCGTGGCCTTCCTCGACATCAGTACGGGTGAGTTCCTCACCGCTGAGGGAACACCCGAATATGTGGATAAGTTGATGGACAACTTCGGCCCGAAGGAAGTACTCTTCGAGCGAGGTCGTCGTGCCCAGTTCGAAGGGTCGTTCGGCACGCGCCATTGCGTCTATGAAATGGACGACTGGGTGTTTACGGAGCAGTTTGCCACCACCAAACTGAAGAAACACTTCGAGGTAAAGAACCTGAAGGGCTTCGGCGTGGAACACCTGAAGAGCGGCATCGTAGCCAGCGGAGCTATTCTGCAATATCTTGAAATCACCCAGCACATACAGATTCGACATATCACCTCCCTGCGCCGCATTGAGGAAGAGCGTTTCGTACGGCTCGACCGATTCACGTTGCGCTCGCTGGAACTGCTGGGTTCGATGAATGAGGACGGAAAATCCCTCTGCGATGTCATCGACCAGACCATCACCCCCATGGGTGCCCGTATGCTGCGCCGATGGATAACCTTCCCCCTGAAGGACGTGCGCCTCATTGAGCAACGCCTCGACGTAGTGGATTATTATTTCCGTGAACCCGATTTCCGCGATTTTATCGAGGAAAACCTGCACCCGATAAACGACCTTGAGCGCATCATATCGAAGGTAAGCGTAGGGCGCGTATCACCTCGCGACGTGGTGCAACTGAAAGTAGCCCTGCAGGCCGTAGAGCGCATTAAACAGGTCTGCGAGCAATCCACCGATGAAACCATCCGCCAAATGGGCGAACAACTAAGCCCTTGTGTAAACATCCGCGAACGCATTGCCCGTGAGATACAGCCCGACCCACCTCTTTTGGTGCAGAAGGGCAGTGTCATTGCCAATGGCGTGAATGCCGAACTCGACGAACTGCGCAACATTGCTTACGGTGGCAAGAACTATCTCCTGCAACTGCAACAGCAGGAAGCCGAACGCACGGGTATCAATAGCCTGAAAGTAGGCTACAACAACGTCTTTGGCTATTACTTGGAGGTGCGGAATACATTCAAGGATAAGGTGCCACAGGAATGGGTCAGAAAGCAGACACTGGCACAGGCCGAACGCTACATCACACAAGAGTTAAAAGAGTACGAGGAGAAGATACTCGGTGCCGAGGACAAGATACTGGCGTTGGAAACACGACTGTTCAACGAACTGGTTGTAGCCTTGGCCGAATACACACCGCAGATACAAATCAATGCCAACCTCATTGCACGGCTCGACTGTCTGCTCTCCTTTGCCATGGTGGCTCGCGAACACAACTACATCCGTCCCGTGGTGGATGACTCTTACATCATCGACATCCGTCAGGGTCGCCACCCCGTCATCGAGACGCAGATGCCCGTTGGCGAACGCTACATCCCCAACGATGTATTCCTTGACAATGAGACGCAGCAAATCATCATCATCACGGGTCCCAACATGGCCGGTAAGAGTGCCTTGTTGCGTCAGACGGCTCTCATCACGCTATTGGCACAGATAGGATGTTTCGTACCAGCCGAACGTGCCCGCATCGGTATGGTGGATAAGATATTCACCCGTGTGGGAGCCAGCGACAACATATCGATGGGCGAGAGTACCTTCATGGTGGAGATGAGCGAAGCCTCGAACATTCTTAATAACCTGTCGCCACGCTCTCTTGTCATCTTCGACGAACTGGGTCGAGGTACTTCCACCTACGACGGCATCTCCATCGCTTGGGCCATTGTCGAATACATCCACGAAAACCAGCGTGCCAAGGCGCGTACCCTCTTTGCCACCCACTACCACGAACTGAACGAGATGCAGCAGACCTACTCGCGCATCAAGAACTTCAACGTCAGCGTCCGTGAGATAGAGGGCAAGGTCATCTTCCTGCGCAAGTTGGAACGTGGTGGCAGCGAGCACAGCTTTGGTATTCACGTAGCCAAACTGGCCGGTATGCCCAGCAGCATCGTGAAGCGTGCCGACCAAGTGCTGAAACAACTCGAAGCCACGAAGAACAGCGAAGTGGGCGGTAGCATACAACTGACAAAGAAGGAGGACAACGTGCAACTGAGCTTCTTCCAACTCGACGACCCCGTACTCGCCCAAGTACGCGATGAAATCCTGAATCTCGATGTCAATAACCTTACACCCCTCGAAGCCCTGAACAAACTGAACGACATCAAACGAATCGTAAAAGGATAATGGGGGTGATGGTAAATAATAAATAATAAATGGCGAATGGGCACTTGGCAACGTTAAATGGTAAATGGTTAAATGGTAAATGGTTAAATGGTAAATGATTCAATGGCAAATGTATCCATCTACACACTGACATCACAGTTACATGACGAACAAACTGTAGCTGCCAGCACACGCGAGTTTCTGAACTCGTTAGACATCAACCACGACCTGTACCAAGAAGACTTCTCCACCTACGGACAGGCTCCCCTAAGTCTCATCTATGTGCGCACAGGTGGCACCGAAGGCATCTTTAAAACCCTGTTGCCACAAATCGGACAAACGAGGCAACCCATCCTGTTGCTGACCTCTGGAACCAGTAATTCACTGGCTGCATCGATGGAGATTCTTTCCTACCTGCAACAGCACCACCTACACGGGGAAATCCTGCACGGTACACCCCAATACATCCACCAACGCATCTCCGAACTGGAGCGCGTAGCTGTGGCACGCCGTAAACTACACGGCACGCGCTTGGGCATCATCGGTAAACCTTCGGACTGGCTTATCAGCAGCGAAGCCGATTACGATGTTGTACGCCATAAATTGGGCATAGAACTCGTGGACATTTCCTTGGACGAAGTTCTGAAAGCCCTTGGTACAACCCAGATAGACAAGGGGAAAGAAGGTGCCATGTGCATCTATGAAGCCCTGAAAAAGGTGGTAACCGACCATCAGCTTCAAGGTTTCACGCTCCGTTGCTTCGACCTGCTGTCCGTGCTTCGCAATACCGGTTGTCTGGCTTTGGCCAAACTCAATGCCGAAGGGTTGGTGGCAGGTTGCGAAGGCGATGTGCCCGCCATGCTGTCCATGATGGTGGTACGTAGCCTGTTTGGCATTTCTGGCTTCCAAGCCAATCCAGCCCACATCAACTCGGAAACAGGCGAAATGTTACTGGCTCACTGCACCATCCCCTTAGACATGGTCAGCCGCTACGAACTGGATACGCACTTCGAATCTGGCATTGGCGTTGGCATTCGTGGTTACATGCCCGAAGGACCTGTTACCCTGTTTAAACTTGCCGGAGACCTTAGCCGCCATTTCATAGCCGAAGGTCAACTGCTACGCTGTGAGGCGCGTCCCAATCTGTGCCGTACACAAACCGTTGTACAACTTTCTAATCCTAGTATGGCACAATATTTCCTAACTCATCCCATTGGCAACCACCACATTCTGATGCCTGGTCACTGCCAGACGCTATTGGAGGAAATGGTGAATGGCGAATGGTAAATGATAAATAATAAATAATAGATAATAAATAATAAATGATAAATGTAAAATGGTAAATGGTAAATATAAAATGGTAAATGGTAAATGGTTAAATGGTAAATGTTTAGATGGAATCCGATTATTCGGAATCATCCTTCTGCTATGTTTTACCACTACAGCCTGGGCGCAAACCTCCGCTCAGCAACCGCGTAAGCCCATCCCCATGATTCTCGACTCCGACTTCGGAAGTTCCACAGATGACCTTTTCACCCTCATGATGCTACACCACTACATCGATGATGGACGTGTAGATCTGAAAGGTATTGTCGTCGATCGGGAGGGCATCAAGAACGCTGAGTTAGTGGATATCTTCAATACGTACTATGGTCATCCCCAAATACCCATAGGACTGGAGCGCAACGGTGTGAAGAACCCACGTTGCTTCATCCCCTACAACGGCATTTGCGACCTGACAGACGACCAGGGGAACCCCCTTTTCAAACGCACTCACGACATGACGAACTGTCCTGATGGCTACAAACTCTACCGCCAAGTCCTGAGCCAGGCCGAGGACAAGTCCATCGTCGTTGTGGCCATTGGTTTCGTAACCTCCCTGGCAGCGTTGTTCGAATCTGAAGCCGACGAATACTCACCTCTCAGCGGACAGGATTTGTTCGGCCAGAAAGTAAAGTCGGTTTACATACAGTCTGGTCGCTTCGAGAGCGGCGACAGCCTTTGTGGCTACAACATGCGAGCAGCCTCTCGTCAGTCGGCCATATTCTACGAGAAACTACCCAAGAACGTAGATATCATCATGTCGCCCAGCAACATAGGTGACATCATGGACTACCAGCCACAGGACGTTCTTGTGGATCTTTCCTATACGGAAATAAATCCCATCAAGTCTGTCTATACCAACTACACCTGTAGCACAGGTCAGCGTATGTGGGACACAAACTGCCTGGTCAATGCCGTTTTGGGAGATGACGCCTATAACTTGTCGCCACGCGGCTGGGTGACCTTTGTCGATAAGGGTGAGGAGTCGCTGATGCTCTTTCGGCAGGACCCTAACGGAAATGCCCGTTACCAGATGCCCGGAGACAGTTATTTCGGCGAGGAGAAATTGATGGAAATTCGTCGCCACAACCGCATGAACAAATATCCTGCTACATACACCATCGAGGCACCACAGCCCCAACTCATCCGAAAGGATGCCTTGGAATGGGTAAAGCCACGTCTTCGTCAGTTGGTGGACAAATACATGGGCAGTGCAGGCAACAAACTCGACCCCGACGACGTACGTAGCCTATTCCGTCCGTTGGGCTATACGGGTCCTAACTTTGCCGACTATCAGGAAGCAGAGCAATTGTTGGTTGATGCCATCTACGAAAAAATGATGCAAAAGGCTTTGCGGGCTGGCAAGAAAGATATTGTCATTGTCACGGGTACACCGGCCAGCGGCAAGAGCACTGCTGCCCGCGAACTGAATCTTTGGAAAGCCGGACTTATCTATGATGCCGCACTCACAGAGGAGGGTCGTCTGGAGAACGTCATTGCTCGGGCAAGGCAGGCAGGCATGGAGAAGATAACCGTGGTTCCCGTCTATAACGACGTGCTCACCTGTTACAAGAATGCCATCAACCGCGGCAAGCGTACATGGCGCTTCACCGCCCTCGACTATATGATTAGTTCCTTCCGCAACAGTATCGGAAAGGTGGAGAAACTGCGCCGCGAGTTCCCCGATGTGGAAATCATACCCGTGGATTGCTCCCACAACCAAGGCGTACACAAGGTGGGCATCGAGGATGCCGTGAAGTGGAACTATGAGGTGACGGAAGAGGAAATGACCGACTTATTCAACTACCTGCTCAATGAGATAAACGCCGGCGAAATAGAAGCCAGTTCGGTTCCGGCAGCCACAGGCCACATACTCCAGATTCCCAACATGACCGAGAAAAACGCAGCTCTGGCCAAGCAGATAGACCAGCGCGTACAGGAAATTATGAAGGAATACCAATTAAGATTCTAACAAAAAACAATACCATCATAGGATATGAAAAATCTTTTCTTCATATTGGTACTGACCCTGCTGACTGGCAAGGTCGCTGCCGAAGAGAGTTTCCGAAGCAACGTAGTCGCTCAGGAGGGTGCCTGGTGCTGGTTTGCCGACCCACGAGCCCTGCACTATGAAAATGAGGCCCACACCATCAATGCCTCGTATTTGGGCTACATTGATGTTCATGGCAATGTCATGGCTACCCAGTACGACTGGCTCACGGGACGGAAGACCGACGTGCTCATACGTTCCTACTTCCAACCCGACGACCACAACAATCCCACATTTCTCATCCTGCCCGACGAGCGCGTGATGGTATTCTACACCCGCCACACCGATGAACCCAAAATCTGGTATCGCATCAGCCGTCATCCGGGCGACATCACCGACCTGGGCGACGAGAAGTATCTAGCCACAGCCAACAACACCACATATCCCTCGCCCTTCATCCTCTCGGACGACCCTCAGCACATCTATCTCTGTTGGCGCGGCATCAACTGGCACCCCACGCTGGCGCGACTGACCATGCCCGACGGCGACGACAACTGTCAGTTCGACTTCGGACCCAAACAAATCGTGCAAAGTACCGGTGCACGTCCCTATGCCAAATATCAGTCGAACGGCAAAGACAAAATCTACCTGGCCTACACCACAGGTCACCCCGACAACGAAATGCCCGACTGGCTCTACTTCAATGTCATCGACATCAACCAGGGTAACGGTCCCATCCTGCGCGACATCAATGGCAAGGAACTGAAAAAGATTGCCAACGGTGTGTTCAACGTCAACAAGACCGACTCCTATGCCTCATCATACCCCAAGACCATTGTCGATAATTCGACCAACATCCGCAACTGGGTGTGGCAGATAGTACTGGATAACGAAGAACATCCCGTCATCGCCTATCCCCATATCGACAATGCCAAGACCAGCCACGTCTATTGGTATGCCCGATGGACAGGCACCGAATGGCGACGCACCTGGGTGCAATACGCCGGACACGCCTTCCACCAAAACTGGGATAAGACGGAACGGTGCTACTCGGGTGGCATGACGCTTGACCCTGATAACGTGAACGATATGTACCTCAGCATCCCCACCAAGGACGGACAATACAACAAGGATGGTGTCTATGAGATATGGAAATACGTGATTGACGACGAGGGAAATGTCAGCAGCAGCGAACAAATCACGATGAATTCGGAGAAAAACAACATCCGACCCTTCATTCTCCCCGGCTCGAAGAATGCTCCTCTGCGCCTCGGCTGGATGCAGGGCGACTACTACTATTGGATGGTAAACAAGAACTATCCCAAAGGCTATCCCACAAGTCTGCTGTGCAACTACGAGTGGACGGAAGAGGCTACCCCTGGTCCTGGTGAAGGTTTTTCATATCCCGATTGCTACTGCTTTTGGTCGGGTACGACGGCTTTCTTGGGTTTCATCCTTGACCAAGACAAGTACGAGGGGCAGTTATTCACCATCGGCGAAGATTTCGTCTATCGCATCAATGCCACGACAAAGCGTCCTGAAGTGGTCATCAACGGCACTACCTATATCAGTCAGAACGCCCTCTATACCAGCGACGACTGGGCCAACAACAGCACAGGTACCAACGGCGACAACCATCCTACGAAACTAAAGAAACTGAAGATTGTGCTGACCTACGACGGACATCGGCTGATTGTCTTCCGTAATGGACTGGTGGATCAAGTCATCGAGCTCGAAGGATGGGAGGGTGGAACCATCGATACCCGGAATTCTGACCATACACGGGCTTACATGGCCGTGCATTACGCCTGTCTTAGCCCCATGGAGGTGCAAAAATACTGCAATGAGATGAAAATCTCTAACCCCAACCTGCCTACGGCTCTTGTGAACGGCGACTTCGAGGGCGCATATTCCGTACAACAAGGTAGCGGTGTCACTAGCGACCGCGCCATCCACGTACCCGAAGGTTGGACTGTGGAACGCACAGGGGGTAACGAGAACGACCTCACCGCCCTGAAAAGTGGTGACCCCTACTTCGACCGTTTCTTTGGCTCTCTAGCCAAACCTTCGGCAGACAGCCAGCAGACCTACTGGATTCGCCAAAACTGGGGCACACCCACGCTCACCCTCTCGCAGGAACTGCGTCTGCCCGAGGGAAAATACACGCTGGAGTGTGACCTTTGGAAGAGCGGACTGGGTGGCGATGCTTTTGTCGCAGCCATCACCGAGGACGGTCCAACCATTCAATCCCCATCCTTGGAAAACAAAACCGAGTGGCAACACATCAGCCTCGACTTCGAGAGTGACGGCTCCGCCAGTACCACCATCCGCCTCACGGCCATGCACAACAATAACGGCACAGAGAAAATCATCGGCTTTGACAACGTTGCTCTCACCAAACATACCGAAACGGGTCTCATCGCTCCCACCGCACCATCCTCGGACGATACCCTTTATGACCTGCAAGGCCGCCGCGCATCAACACCCACACGAGGCATATACGTACAAAAAAGAAAGAAAATACTGGTAAAATAACGTGAGTTCGACGAAAACGTTTAGTGTCGGCGTAATCGGTTTTCCGCTTGCGTAGGGCAACGGAGCAAGAATGATTCGAACTATTCGGATAGACTGTGTCTATATTTGATATCTGAGTGAAAAATTCTCGCACAGCGAGCGTAGCCCTATGGGCGTCCGATTTCGTATGATTTGTGTCATTCGCCGTCAAAAATAATATATGTGGGCAAATTCATCGTAATCGGCTTGCCGCTTCGCTCGTCGAAGAATTCACGTTAAAAGAAGTATCTCTTTATCTCTTATCTCTCTTTCCAGCCATTTAGACGAATTGCTTGAACCGTCGTGACAGTTCAATTGAACCATCGCGACGGGTCAATTGAACCGTGGCGACGGTTCAAGCCACACTTGGGCAACCTCCAGACAAGTGTTCTACAGCCTCTTCCAGTGGTTAAATTTCAATTCATGCTTTGGAAACACACACATGGAAGGCACGTCACTTGTGAAAAACTACAAATAAATTTGCTTTTTCGCTCGCTTATTCGTACTTTGAACTGCGTTCTAAGGTACTTCCGCTCGGAAAACCACAAATTTATTTGCGTTTTCGCTCGCTTATTCGTACCTTTGCACCCGAAAATGAATGTGGACAGATTTGGGCTGCTTGCAACCACACTAAAAAATGCTAAAACGACAACCTCTTAGGGTTGTTACGCATTCCCTACCGACAGCCTTTATCATCTTGCATTCTTCGGTGCACAGCCGTGCATTTTGATTTTGAATGTTTAATTTTAAATGATAATAGGATGAACTATTTGTTTACATCGGAATCGGTGTCTGAGGGACACCCCGACAAAGTGGCAGACCAAATCTCGGATGCCGTACTGGACAAACTGCTGGCTTTCGACCCCGAATCGAAGGTGGCCTGCGAGACACTGGTGACCACCGGACAGGTGGTGATGGCCGGTGAAATCCGTACACAAGCCTATGTTGACCTACAACGCATTGCCCGTGAGGTTATCAACCGTATTGGTTACACCAAGAGCGAGTACATGTTTGAGGGTAACTCCTGTGGAGTGCTCTCAGCCATTCACGAACAGAGCGAGGACATCAACCGTGGTGTGGACCGTCAGGACCGCGAGAACCAAGGTGCCGGTGACCAAGGTATGATGTTTGGTTATGCTACTAACGAGACGGAAAACTACATGCCGCTCAGTCTCGACTTGGCTCACCGTCTGCTCCGCGTATTGGCCGACATCCGTCGCGAGGGGAAGGTAATGACCTACCTCAGACCCGACTCGAAGAGTCAGGTGACCATCGAGTACACCGACAAGGGCGAACCCGTACGCATCGACACAATTGTGGTTTCGACCCAGCACGACGAGTTTGACACCGATGAGGCTATGCAAGCCAAAATTCGCGAGGACGTTATCAACATTCTCATTCCTCGTGTAAAAGAGGGCATACACAACGAGAAGGTGTTGGCTCTCTTTAATGACCAGATTAAGTACCACGTGAATCCCACGGGCAAATTCGTCATCGGTGGGCCCCACGGCGACACGGGTCTGACGGGCCGCAAGATTATCGTAGATACCTACGGTGGCAAGGGTGCACACGGTGGCGGTGCCTTCTCAGGCAAAGACCCCTCGAAGGTGGACCGTTCAGCTGCCTACGCTGCCCGTCACATTGCCAAGAACATGGTAGCTGCCGGTGTGGCCGACGAGATGCTGGTGCAGGTCAGCTATGCCATTGGCGTGGCCGAACCCGTAAGTATCTTCGTGGACACCTATGGCCGTAGCCACGTGAATATGTCCGATGCCGAGATTGCAGACAAGGTGAAGGCACTCTTCGACCTCAGACCCTACGCCATCGAACAGCGACTGAAACTGCGCAACCCCATCTATGAGGAGACGGCAGCATACGGTCACATGGGTCGCGAACCTCAGTGGGTGAAGAAACGCTTCGAGTCGAAGTACCGCGACACGAAAGAAGTGAAGGTGGAGCTCTTCACGTGGGAAAAACTGGACTACGTGGAGAAGATCCGTAAAGCGTTTGGAATATGAATAACATCAAATCCGTAGCCGTTTATTGCGCATCAAGCACCAAGATAAAACCCATATACTACGAGGCAGCCCGCGACTTAGGCCGTGGGCTGGCCTTGCGTGGCGTGACTCTGGTGAACGGTGCCGGTAACATGGGACTGATGCAGGCCTCCAGCGATGCCTGTCTGGAGGCTGGAGGCAAGGCCATTGGCGTTATCCCGTCGTTCATGATAGCACAGGGCTGGCAACATACAGGACTGACACAGCTCATAGAGACACCCGACATGGAGTCGCGCAAGCAGACCATCAACGACATGACTGATGCAGCCATCATACTGCCTGGCGGTTGTGGAACGATGGATGAGTTTTTCGAAATTGTCACCCTGAAGCAACTGGGGGTATATCTGAAACCCATCGTTATCCTGAACATCGATGGCTACTACGACCACCTACTCCTTCATCTGGAACGTTCGATGGAAGAAAACTTCATGCGCCACGAACACCGCGACATCTGGAAAGTGGCACGCACACCCGAGGAAGCCATAGACCTGGTGTTCACAACACCGCTCATCGACGAGAGTGTGCGACGGTTTGCGAAGATTTAAAGAGAAGGCATTCTTGAGAATATGCAGCAGAGTGATTCGTTGATGGCAAGAACCGATGGCGTGGGGTTATCTCATGTCGCCATCGATAGTCTTTCGGCAGGAAGAGATTCGGTTGTCTTTCAGGGGTTCAGTCCTTGGCAAATAGCCTTGCAGATGGGCAACTGCACCCCACAGCAACTCGACTCGGCCATACAGGCCAATCTACCTGTACGTGAGAAAATACGTAGCGAACGCCCCGACACACTCTGCATACCTGGACTGAAGGGAGAAAAGCCCTACGAAGCACAGGAAGGACACATTATCGATTTCAGCCAAGGTTTCTTCCATTCGAAACCCATGTTCCATCCCGAACTGTCTTACCGCAGTCAGGGTATGAGTGCCACACCTGTGCCCTACATGCTATGGCGTGATGACTTGGTGACAGGCAGTCTGCTCGTATGCCTTATATTGCTGGTACGTTCTTTCAATAACATCCGGCACAAACTTCACCAACAGGCCAAAGATTTCTTTTTTGCCCCACGGGAAAAAAGCAGCCTCTTTGCCGTAGAGACGGGCATAGAGCAACACTCCCGCTCCATACTCATCTTGCAACTTTGTCTCATGGGTGGATTGTTCATGTTTGCCTATGCCCAGTATCAGTTCAACTTCTTCCTTGGCCAGTTGTCTCCGAGATGGCTGCTTGGCATCTATGTTTCAAGCTTCATTGGCTTCTTCATAGTGAAACGCATATTAAACGGTTTTGTGAATTGGATATTTTTTCCGAAATCTCAACAAAAATTATGGAAAGACTGCTACACCTTTCTCATTTCAAGTGAGTCTATTGTCTTTTTTCCATTACTTCTGATTTTCATTTATTTTCGTATTCCGTTTGAAAAAGCAGCCTTAATTTTTGTTTTTATCCTCCTTATTTTTAAAATTCTACTCGCTTTTAAGACTTACCATATCTTTTTCCAAAAAAGTTATTGTCTTTTCCATCTTTTTACGTATCTTTGCGCCTTGGAATTGATGCCATTGCTTGCTCTTTGGAAGTCTTTGGCCATTGTAACGGAAAGTTTGATAGTAAAATATTAGGACATTCTCATGATAAAGAAGATTCTGGTTTCGCAACCTAAGCCCTCTTCCGAAAAGTCACCATATTTCGACATCGAACGGAAGCGTGGAGTGGAAATTGTCTTTCGCCCTTTTATTAAGGTAGAAAGCCTTAGTCCACGGGAATTTAGAGCACAGCGAATCGACATTCTTAGCCATACCGCCATTGTCTTCACATCCCGACATGCCATCGACCACTTCTTCAACCTCTGTAAGGAGATGCGCATTACCATTCCCGAAGACATGAAGTATTTCTGCATCACGGAAACAGTGGCACTGTACATCCAAAAGTACGTGCAGTATCGCAAGCGCAAAGTTTTCTTCGGTTCGACAGGCAAAATCAACGACCTGTTGCCCACCATGATTAAGCATAAGAACGAGCGATACTTCGTACCCATGAGCGACGTACACAACGACGAAATCCAAAACCTGATGGAGAGCAAGAAACTGCAATTCACACAGGGTGTCATGTACCGCACGGTTAGCAATGACTTCACTCAGGACGAGTCGTTCGACTACGACATGCTTATATTCTTCAGCCCCAGCGGTATATCGGCTTTGTTGAAGAATTTCCCCAACTTCCAACAGGGAGACATTGCCATCGGCACCTTCGGTGTACATACCGCAAAGGCCGCCAAGGATGCCGGACTTTCTGTTCAACTCGAGGCTCCCACGCCCAAGTATGCCAGCATCACTACGGCACTGGACGACTATATCAAGGAGGTAAATAAGGGGTGATTGGAGGATTAGAAGTTTAGAAGTTTAGAAGTTTAGGGGTTTAGAGAGTAGGGAGGGAATCATTGGAACCAGAGAGACACACCTTCCAAAAACAAGAGCGACTTTGTAGTAAAAAACGCATAGAAGCATTATTTGCAGGAGGTAGCCGATCGATTACGGCCTACCCCCTGCGAGTTGTTTTTGCTCCCAACAACAGAGAGGGAGAAAACGTGCAACTGCTCATATCTGTGTCCAAACGCCGATTCAAACACGCTGTCAATCGTAACCGCATCAAACGACTGATACGAGAAGCCTACCGGCTGAACAAGCACATATTACTCGATCAACTGGACGAAAATGAACGCATAGACATGGCTTTCATTTGGATGAGCGACGAACTCTCTGACTTTGCCACCATAGAAAGCAAAGTAAAGAATCTACTGCAAAGGGTGGGGGAGAGTGAGAAGGTGAGAGGGTGAGAGAGTGAGAAGGCGAGAAAGGGAGAAGGAAAGTAATAAAAAGTGAGAAGATGGGAAAGAACGCAAGAAAATATTATGATATAATCAGAAAACTACCAGCATTGTTTTCTCACCTTCTCACTCTCTCACCCTCTCACCTTCTCACCCCCTCACCCTCTCACCTTCTCACCCTCCCCCTTTCTCACCTTCTTATTGCTCCCATACGTTTTTACCAACGTTTCATATCCCCATTGACACCGCCCTCGTGCCGCTTTACGCCCACGTGTAGCCAATATGCTGTTGAAGCCATACAGAAACATGGCCCCATCAAGGGACTCTATTTAGCAATCCGTCGTATTCTCCGTTGCCATCCTTGGGGTGGAAGTGGCTATGACCCAGTTCCTTGACTTCCATACTCACCATCCCTCGCTGAGAGGTGAGCGTGTTATCCAGGATGGTATTGACACCCGTGGACGACATCCGTGGCATCTTGAGGATTCCACCTTGTCTTGTACGTCGCAATTCCATTGTGACCACCCCATCTTAGCCATTGGTGAAAGCGGTCTCGACCGTATCTGCTCCACACCATATTCCCTGCAATTGGAAGTATTCCGCGAGGAAGTTAAACTCAGCGAACAACTCCAATTGCCCCTCTTTCTGCATTGCGTGCGCGCCATCGACGACATTCTTGCTATTCGCAAGGAACTCCATGCCCAACAACCATGGATATGGCACGGCTATCGCGGCAATGCTCAACAACTCCAGCAACTTCTTTTCCACAACTTTTACTTCAGTTTCGGTTCCCGTTTCAACACCGAAGCCCTGATTACCTGTCCCCTCGACCGACTTCTTCTGGAAACTGACGACGACACTCAGCATCCCATCACAGAACTCTATGCCGAAGTTGCCCAATTGCGCAGTATTTCCATAGAAGAACTCGTGGCACAGATGCATCAGAACTACCACACCCTTTTCGAACAACAGAACGCCCTGTAAAACTAGACCTTTCGGTCAAGAAATATTACTTTTTTGCTTTTTTTTCATCGAGATATTGGAAAAAAGCAAGACGTTTCTTGCGTATGTGTGCGAGTAAACGTACATTTGCCTTTAATTTTAATTAAAATCGTTAAAAACGAAACCATGAAAACAATATCTCTCGTGAAAAAGGCCGTATGGATGGCTATGTTATTTTTGTTGTTAGGGTGGAGTAATCGGGCTTCGGCACGTGACTGTTACCTCGTGGATACCTGGCGTTACACCGCCATGTTGGAGGGTACTGACAAGCTGAGGATGAAGATGCCGCTCTACGACAAGGACGACTACGACTGCTGGATTGTGTCGGGTACTGTGTACATCCAGATAGAGGGTGGCGACAAGGAGACCCTGTTCTACTACGAGTCGCAGCAGAATATCAGCAGCGGCGATTATTTGCCACGCATCTATTGCAAAAAGGGTGTGGATGGGGACATGACGCTGTATCGCGACCGCGGTTACAGCAGTGTGAAGGTGACCAACAGCTTGGGAAACGAACTATGCCCCTGTTTGGACAATCAGGACTATGCCATCGTGAATGTGCTGTGGGACATCCCCAACAAGTACCGAGGCAAGAAGGTGACCATCTCGTGGGGTATCCATCACAATGGCAACGGACCACGTGCTGCGGAGGCCAATGAATGGATAGCCATTGATGCCACTTCCATGACCATACCTTCTGCGCCGCCATTGCAGAAACCCATGGTGATGGACGCTGTTATCAGTTACGATGCAGGACGACCTAACCAGATAATGGTTCCCTACATGATTGCAGCCAACGAGCTGAAGTCGATAACGGCCCATTACACAGAGGTGCACGGAAAGACGGGAACCAGCAAGAGTGTCGAGCTCGAACCGGAGACATCGGGCTTTGTGTGGATGCCTGCCGAGACATGCATTAAGGACTTCTATATTGAAGCCGTTTACGTGGACAGCGAGAAAAAGACGCAGACCACCCAGTCCGGCAAGGTTGACCTGCCCATTATGCACCACCCGAAACACTTGTCGGCTACCATGCAGGGGAACGGTAATGTGATGATCAGTTGGGGTGTGAACAACTCTATATGGAGCGAGATTTCGAAGTCGGACACTTGGGAGATTCAGCGCAATACGTCGGGTGACCCCACGAACAATCTGTGGCAGACGGTGGGACAGATGCAATACGACGAGAAGACCTCAACCTTCTCCTTCGAGGATGATAAGTTCCTGGCTGGTTTCCAGGGAGAGGATGTCTATTATCGTGTGCGTCGTGGCATCACAGCCCTTTGGAACTGGAGTGCCAAGAGCGGTTACGCCTCCGTAAGACTGCCTGCCACTATGGCTCTGCCTGCCGTAGGCGATGCCTATGCCAGTCGGAACGGCACTTGGAACGATAATGCTCACCCAGTAAAGTTGGATTTCAGCATAGGTGCTCCACCACAGAAGTATGACAAGGATGGGCGCTTCATCTTGCGCGACAGGAAGGACTGGGAGGAGTTTGCCGCTTTGGTGAACGGAGGACTGACAAGCCTTAATGCCGTGATGGCCAACGACATAGACCTCGGTGACAGTCAAGTCCGGGTGGGAAATGAACAGGATAAGCCTTATAGCGGTACCTTCGACGGCAATGGACACACGCTGAAAATAAACTATACAGTGAATTATGCATCGCCATTCCGCTTTGTCAAGGATGTCACCGTCAAGAACTTGCATGTAACAGGTAACATTACGAATGAAAGCGGGAGCAATTCAGGATTCGTTGGCTATGTCTTTGGCGCAGTTACCTTACAGAATTGCCGTTCGTCCGTGATTATCAAAACTTCTGTGCAAGGTCAAACCCTCATTGCAGGATTCACGGGTATAACATTAAGTTCAAATCAAATCACCCTTCAGAACTGTCTCTTCGACGGCAGCTTTATCGGAGAGAAGAGCTATTCGAATTGTGGGCTTGTGTGCAATGCCTTTAAAAACAAGCTCAATATGGAGCATTGCCTGTTTGCTCCGAAGGAAATACGTACCGCTTCTGAATCCTGCTACACCTTCTGCGGAGCTTATGAGGGAGTGTCGTCGAGCAACTACTATACCCAGAAGTATGGCACGGCTCAGGGAACTTCGGCTGCCGGCATGACGCCCGATGAACTGGCAAAGGCCCTGGGAGACCAGTGGAAGGTGGATGGTACGGATGTCGTGCCCATAATGACAACTGGAGCAATTGCCTACAATAAAGTAGAATACGACGGTCAGAACCGCCTCGTGCTGCGCGACTCTACGGACTGGAACCAATTCTGTAAACTGGTGGAAGAGTCCAAGGGAAAGAAGGACATCAATGCCGTGATGGCAGCCGACTTTACCATTACAAAGCCCGTCGGCCAACTTGAGGAAAGTACGTATCGGGGAATTTTCGACGGCAACGGACACACGCTTACGGTGGATATGGACCAAGAAGAGTCGTATGAACTTACATATTATGGAAGTTGGGCGCCCTTCCGCTTCGTCACCGACTACACGACAATCCGTAACCTGCATGTTGTGGGTACTGTCGTGGGTGGAATACACTCTGCTGGTCTGGTGGGTGGTATTGGTAAATATGTAACAAATCTTAAGATTGAGAACTGTCACGTTTCCACCAACGTCAAAGGCACGGGCTACAATAACAACCAGTCTCACTTGGGCGGTATCGTAGGACATGGGGGCAGTGCCACGATAGTTGTGCAAAACTGCCTCTTCGATGGTACACTTACAGCCATCAATATACCCCAAAGGGATAATATGGACAACACATACGCCGGAGCCTTCGTGGGTTGGCAGGACTCTGGTGCCGATACTGATGTACGGAACTGTCTGGAACAGGGAACCTACATAAACGTCAACCATGCAGGTGCAAACTACAAAATCACGGGTAGTGTTCAGTGCTTTGGCGGCACGAACAACTACAACTCAAACAACTGGGGCGAGTGCAGCAAGACTATCGACATGACTGCCAGCGAGATTGCTCAGGCTCTGGGTGCCCAGTGGGAGGTGATAGGTGCTACGGTACTTCCCGTTTTGACCTATTCGACGGACAGTCAGTTGAAGAACCTCATCTGGGACAATCGTGCCAAGGTGGTGCTCAACATAGAGAAGAGCGTTGACAACGAGGTGCGCTACACCGAACGCCGCGAATTGACCGACGACGAGCGTAAGGCTGGCAAGCTGAACCTCGACCTGAAGACGGCCTGTGTGGACCACAATTTCATTATGTCCATAGAGCGTGGCGAATCGACTTTGCCACTTTCCTACGAGGCGGGCTTTACCGCTGTGAAGACGGAAACGGGCGAACAGGCCATCTATAAGTTCGACAATAATGTGGTGATGGGAGAAATCAAGGCCGACACCTTGCAGAATGCCGTTTCCCTGACGTGGAAGACGACGCGGGGACAGGCCGACTACTTCCGCATCCTACGCTACGAAAAGGTGAACCCCGACGAGGTGGTGGTGCTGGAGGAGAACTATTCACAGATGGCATACATCGACCGCAACGTGCGTCCACAGCACAACTACATCTATGTCGTTGAGGGCGTGACCCAGTGTGAGGGCAACAACGTCAGTCGTGCTCAGAAAGAGGCTGGCTGCTGTCCGACAGGTATGGTGCGCGGCTACGTGCGTCTGGCCAACGGCATCGGTCTGCCCGGCTACACCGTTACGGCAGAGCCCGTTGGAAACATCAAGGATGCCCAAGTGCTGAGCTGCAAGACCGACAGTACGGGTTACTTCGAAATCGGAGGCCTCGTATATCAGAAGTTCGGCGAGTACACGCTCACCGTCAGTGACTCCACCCGTGTGGCTTCGTTCGACCCACAGCTCATCAGCTTCGACGAAGATATCAATCTGCAAACCAACATTATCTTCACGCAGACCAACTACTACCTCTTCTCGGGCTACGTGCTCTACGAAGGCAGCAGTATCCCAGTATCGGGAGTTAGCTTCCTGCGCGACGGAGTTAAGGTGGTGAACTCCAACGGAAAGCCCGTTACCACCGATAATCAGGGTGCCTTCGAGGTTAGCATACCGCAGGGCAGCCACCGCATTCAGGTGGTGAAGGACGGACACGTTTTCAAGGACCAAGGTTTTTACATCGATCCCGATGCAACGCCCGACTCAACAAAACACAACTGGGTGAAGAGCATCAGCGAAATCTATCTGTGGGACCAGACGAAGGTGAACCTGCAGGGTAGGGTAGTCGGTGGTAACGACCAAGGTCTGCTGCCATTGGGCGAGTCCTTGTCGAGAAACAATCTGGGCGACTCCCTGACTATCGTCATGCAGCTCGAGGGCGACAATACTTCGTGGATTGTTCGTGACCAGTTGAATGCTTCCGTAACGGAGCGTCACGAGGAATACGCCCACGGCAAGACTGATACCACCCGTGTGGATGCCTACAGGCACCGCATCGTGATTCATCCCGACGAGAAGACGGGTGAATACAGCGTGCCCATGTATCCTGTAAAATATAAGGTGACGGAAATCTATGCCAAGGGTTATCCCACACTGTTCCAGTCGGGAATGGTGAGCGAGACGCTGGACCTGAATGACTATGCCGACGGTGATACCGCCACCTATACGCGCATTTATCACTCGCAACCCACGCTCGACATCTGGCAGTTCAACGGAACGCAGGACCGTTACTATGGCATCAAGCAATACACCTCGCAGGACAATGCCGGTGTGCGCGATACTATCACTCTGTGGTACAAGGACAAGGATGACAATCCTCACTATAGCATGGGCTACCCCGTCTTCATGGGAGGAATCTCTGTGCCGATGATACTTTCGGCACGCGAGGAATACCGTAGAAACAACGAGGAACTGGGCGAACTGGATGTGGTGCAGCTTGACGGTGGAACGGTCTATGTCAGCAACGGCCTGATAGGTACGGATGTGACCGACGAGGTGGAACTCGACAGCGTGGGTCAGGCAACATACGTCTTCACACCGCAAAATACCACCTTCACCCTTGATAATGATATGGCTCTGCGTAAGATGAAGATGACCCTTCTCTACGACGGCAGCTACTACGACATACAACCCATCGAGGCATACATCATGGCTGTGCAGGCCAAACCACAGGGTAAGCGCATCGTCGCAGGCACGAATACCCATCTTGTGGATATCCTGCGCGACCCACCAGGTGCCAACAGTTCGGCTTACATCGAGAAGGGTACATCATTCAGCTATAGCTATAGTTGCGACTATACTGTGCAGATGGGTATAAACATCCAACTCGGAGTAGGTGCCGGTAACGAATACTACGAAGGGTTCTGGGGTGGCACAGCTGGTGGCACAATGGCTGGAACCATCAATTCCAGCGATAACTATGGAACGCTTAGCTGGGATGCCGCTACGGCATATTACAATGACTGGACCTGCAACTACGAATTTACGACGACGGATAGAATTTCCACCAGCGACAGCGAACGCGAGGTTGGTGCCAATTCCGACCTCTATATCGGTATGACTGACAATGTCATCGTGGAGGATGCCATCGCTGTACGTACGGTGAACAGCAAGGCTCTCCAGCGTCTGAAACCCGGTATCGGCGGCCAGATAGATGTAAACGGACACACTTACAATGTCACAGGTACTGCCAAGGTGCTGGCAAGCGGTTGGGACGATATGAAGAAAGATTCCGTCTATCTCATTCGCGACGAGGTGATGCAGTTCTACACGAAGGTAAATTCCACATTTGTACATTCGCAGTCTTATTTGTTGGACGAACTCATCCCGCAACTCATCCGCACCCGCAATGCCCTGCTGATGGATTCCACAACCACTGATACATACGCTCAGGCATTGGCCGACAACCTGAAACGGCCTGTCTATGTCAGCAAGGTATCCATAGAGAATCCACTATATTCGCTTTCAGACCAGTACAAGTCTTTCAAGCCCAAGAATGAGCCGGATGTATGGACCGACTCCATTCAGGCTCTGAACAACCAGATTAAGACATGGGCAGGATTTATTGCTGCCAACGAAAAGGAAAAGCTGGAGGCAACAGACTTTGTCAAGAACTATGACTTCGATGGAGCCAGCAGTATTGACTACAGCGAGTCGTTCAGTACTGGCAAAGAGCAGCATCGCTATTGGAGACTGCCCTCTACGGCTAACATCACGGGCGAAGATGGCTACTCTTATAAAACAGGTAGTGATGCAACAACCGACAGAGTACATAGATCTTATAATGATGATGAAGATGAAATCACCCGAGTCGATTTCCAGGTTCTTGGTACGCGTCTGTCACTGAATATCACCCCCTTGTTCGGTTTCGACTTCAACTACATGAATGGTATTGATAGCACATTCACAAAGGAAACAGGCTTCACATTGGCCTGCTCGCGCAAGTCGAACCTGAACGTGGCTCTGTATCGCGTGAGGGAACTCAGTACTGACAGTCTGAAGAAGATTTACAAGGTCGGCGATATGGGTTACTTCTATCAACATGTTGAGGATAACCTGAAGGATATCTACAATGGTAAGAAGGGTAGCAGCAACACAACCAGTTACATCAACTCGTTGCAGACTGTGCCGCGCTTCCGCAACTTCGTCTTCCGCACGCTTGGCGGTGCTACAGCTTCGCCTTGGGAGGACGAGCGTCGCACCATCTTCTACAACCCGGGTATGGTGCTCGACCAGAAGACCTTACAGATTAACAAACTGCGCATCTGGGCGAAGGAACCCAGCGTATCTAACGTGCCTTACGGCGAACCGGCACGCTTCACCATCTACATGACCAACGAGAGTGAACTGCCGCTGCGTGTGACGAAGGAACTGAAATACTATCTCGAAGACGAGTTTAATCCTAAGGGCGCTAAGGTGCTCATCGACGGCTGTCCGCTTACGGGTTCAGGCATTGACCTCTGGCTCGAACCGAACACCATCATCGAGAAACAGGTGGAGGTGTATGCCGGAGCAGGATATGACTATGAGGACATAGCCATATCCTTGATGGACGAGGATGATGTAGAACACATCGAGACGGTCACCATCTCGGCTCACTTTGTTCCCTCTGCCGGCAAGGTTAACATTTCGAAGCCCGGCGACAAGTGGGTAGTGAACACCGAATCGGCTTATGACGACGATCGTAAGGCATACTATCTGCCTGTCCATATCGATGGCTTCGACGTGAACTTCCGCAACTTCGACCACATCGAACTGCAGTACAAGCTCTCCACTCAGGGTGATAAGGACTGGGTGAACATCTGCTCGTACTATCGCAACGACGATGAGGGCAAGGCTCTGATGGAACTGGCAAGCGGCGAGCGCAAGCTGATGGAGCACGACGGATACATCGATGCTGCCTTCTACGGGGAGAAAGACCCCATTGAGCAGTACTACGACCTGCGTGCCGTCAACTACTGTCGTCATGGCAGCGGTTACCTGACCAACTCCAGCAATATACTGAAGGGTATCAAGGACACGCGGTGTCCGCAACTCTTCGGTACGCCTCAGCCCGTCGATGGTATTCTGGACATTGGTGAGGACATCATGCTTCGGTTCTCAGAGCCCATTGCCGGAAACTACCTTTCACCCGTGAACAACTTCGAGGTAATAGGTCAGACCAACTCGAGCAATATTTCACTCTCTACGTCTCTCCGTTTCAATGGTAATGATTTAGCCTTCTCACAGGCAACTCGTAATTTGGAGGGTAAGTCGTTTACAGTAGATGTAATGCTCAAACCAGACGACAACGGTAAACCAATGACCGTGTTGTATCATGGCGAGGACAAGCAGACTCTGGAACTGGGACTGACGGAGGATCGTCGTATGACAGCCGCCATTACGGTTAACGACAGCGTGAGTGTTCCTGACACTGTCTTTACGGCAACGGAGCCCTGTAATTTCAGTAGCTTGCAGGAAGTGTTTTATATCTTCGACACAGACCTCGAAAAGAAGCAAACCACCATACGCTTCTACGACGGAACGGCCAAGGTGGGCGAGTTCATCTATCCAGATATCTATAGCGGTTACGGCAGCCTCATTCTGGGTTCAAATGTCTTGGATAGTATGGAAGTTACTCGAAATTATGAAGGCGAGATGTTGGAGTTCCGTCTGTGGAACCGTGCACTCACCACTTACGAGATGAACAACTACCGACAGAAATGCCTGACGGGATATGAACTGGGACTGCTCGACAACTATCCTCTGAACGAGGGCAGTGGCAATTACAGTTATAACCGCGCACCTGGCGGCAGCGACCTCTGGCTTCTGGGCACTTCGTGGAAGATGCCTTCGGGCATCGGTATGAAACTGGACGGCAAGAAGGGCTTCCGTTTGAATTCCAGACAGTTTAACCGCTATGCCCATCAAGACTACACGCTGATGTTCTGGTTCCGTACTATAGATGAGGTCGGCACGTTGTTGGCGAACGGCCGGGCAAAGGACGAATTGGGATATGGAAACCATTTCCGTTTCGGAATTGAAAATGGATTGTTCGAGTTGAGTTTGGGTGGTCAGTTTGTATCCACCACGAAATATGTAAGTGATGGTCAGTGGCACCATGCAGCACTCACCGTTAACCGTTCGCGCAACGTGGGTAGTCTTTATATCGACCAGAAATTGACCAACACGTTTGCCGTTGACACTATTGGTGGCATCAGTGGCAACCACCTTGCAGCCGGTGCTACGTATCTCGACAATGAAACCATTGAAGCTCCAATTACGGGTAACATCGATGAGATTTGCATGATGGAAATGGCCTTGTCCAATAACGGCATAAAGTCGTATGCCAGCAACACACCGTCGGGTAAGGAAATGGGACTGCTGGCTTACCTGAATTTCTCGGAAAGCCAGCGTCAGTCAGACAACGACCTGCGACTGATGCCTTCTGGCGTGAGTCTCAAACGCTACAAAGATACGACTACAGGTGAATATACCAGCCAGCGCGATACCATTGTCTCTGCAGCTGATATGGAGCGTTGTTTCGACCGCATCCTCTTTGCCCCCATGCACGACAGCCAGCAGATGGAAAACATCAAGTTCTCGTATGTGGCTGACGGAAATAACCTGCTCATCAATCTGGACGTGCCTGAACCCAGCATAGAGAAGACAAACGTATATATCATCGTGAAGGAAGTGGCCGACCTGCAAGGCAACCTGATGGCTTCGCCGGCCATGATGGACCTCTACGTCTATCGTAATGCTTTGCGATGGAACGACAAACACCTGCATCTCCAGACGAAGTATGGCGAGGAATATACTTTCATTGCTACGCTGAAAAACCTGAGCGGCAGGTCGCGCCGCTACACCTTGGAGGGACTGCCTCTCTGGATGACTGCCTCCGAGACCAGCAGTTCGGTGGGTGCCCTTGATGAGGAGACCATCACCTTCACCGTTTCGCCCTATACCAACATAGGTAACTACGAAGAGGTGATTTCTCTCGTGGGTGAAGATGGAATGACCGAACCGTTACCCATCAGTCTGAAGGTGCGTGGTACGAAACCCGACTGGGCTGTTGATGACGAATTGTTGAAGGCGAATATCTCGATGAATATTGTAGGACAGGTGAAACTTGATGATGATGTGGAAAATGATAGTGAGGATATGCTGGCCGTATTCAACGAAGACCATCGTCTGTTGGGCGTAACCCATCTTGAGACAAAGACAGAGGATGGTACCAATCAGGGATTAGCCTATCTGAACGTTTACAACCCAGACTATGGGGCTACAGGACTGCACTTCGAATTCTTCGATGCTTCCACCGGCATCATCCACACGGTGATGGCTGATAGGAATATTACGTTCAAGAACGATACTATCATCGGGTCTGCCACGGAACCGGTAATATTCGTGACCAACAATGAAGTGGTACAGGCCATTCAGTTGAAGAAGGGCTGGAACTGGGTATCGTTCAATGTGGAACCCAATCCGGGTACCGTTAAAAAATTGCTGAACAACGCCACGAAATGGAAGGTGGACGATACACTGGAGGCAGAATGGTCTGATGGTACTTTCAACCTGCTATCCTACAAGGCCCTGCCCAATCCTGACGACCCAAACAACCCCACCTTTGCATGGGACTGTGCAGACTCCATTGTATCGGTTAATCCTTATAAGATGTACCGTTTCTACTCGATGGATGACAAAGTGGGATACATCATCGGAACTATCTTCTACGATGCCATCACCGTGAAGATGGGCTGGAACCGCATTGGCTATATCTCGAGCCTGAACCTGCCGATAGGTACGGCAATGGCTGAGTATGCCGAATTGGGTAGTGTGGGCGACATCATCAAGAGCCAGAGCGAATTTGCCGTGTTGACTACCGATGCCATGGGCAACCGTTCGTGGAAGGGTACGCTGCAGTACATGCGTGTAGGCGAAGGCTATATGCTGAAGCACAATGGCGACAAGGAGGTAAGTTTCTGGTATCCCATCTACTTGGGCTCTTCGCGCTATGGTGGTGTGGGCAAGAAGAATGCTCCGCTCATGCAAAACACCAGTGGTACGAGTATGACGGTTGTAGCTGTGGCTGATGGCATCAGCACAGAGGCTGGCGACCGACTGAGCGCATGGCGTGGAGCAGAACTGTGTGGTGTGGCAGAGGCCGACGAAGAGGGTGTCTTCTACCTGAATATTGGCGACTGCGAGATGGCCACAAGCAATAACCTATCCTTCACTCTGGAACGTGGCGAAGAAGTCATCGCTACCTCCGATCATGGTCAGATGTTCTATGCACCCAATGCTGCCCTCGGTACACCCGATGAACCCACAGCCATAAACTTCCTGAACACTGCCGCATCGTCTGGCGACGGATGGTACACGCTCAGTGGTATCCGCCTCAACAAACGTCCGACCAAGCAAGGTGTGTATATCTACAATAATGAAAAAGTAACCATAAAATAACTGTTATGAACAGAAATCTAATATTCATATTGTTGCTGACAGCCCTCACCTTCGTGGTGGGGAGCTGTGGCGACGATGAACCTACCCCTGCAACTCCTGCCTACTTGCAGGAGGGCACTGATGCACGTCCTACCACATGGATTAAGCCCGACTACTCACTCTATGAATTGACTATGTCGGTTCAGGTACAGTTGGGCGACACACTGGCTGCTTACCAGAGTAGCGCAGACCTTATGTGTGCTACTATCAACGATGATGTGCGTGCCGTCACCAGTCCAATGGTCAATGGTCCCATCACCTATTATCCGCTAATCATCGGCGGAAACGGCGGTGACAAGAAGGTTAGTCTCCACTACTACTGCGACCGCCTCCATCGCATCTACACTATCCATGACTGGACCCTGTTCAATGCTGCCGCTGCCCCCATGGGCAACAGTGGCATATATCGACCACAATTCACACAATAAATAGCTTTTTTCTTTACAAATTGTTAGGTTTTCCAGCATTTTGTATTAACTTTGCACCCAAATAATGACTTTATGAAAGTAAAACTATTCTTTTGGGGACTTATATGTTGTGGAATGGCACACGCACAGCAGTCACTTACACCCGAAGTGCTGAGGCAACTGAGCAGTCAGGGCGAAGCAACAGCTGCCGAACGGGCGCTCGTGAATGCCATCCAGTCGGGCAGCATCAACAAACTGACCGCAGTGCCCAACAACCCGAAGGAAAAAGACACATGGTTCTCCTTGGAAGTAAATAATTCCGGAATCACCAATCAGGAAAGTTCGGGACGTTGCTGGTTATTCACAGGCACCAACGTGCTACGCCAGCGTGCCATGAAGAACCTCGGGATTGAAAACTTCATGTTTAGTCATGTCTATACGTTCTTCTACGACCAACTGGAAAAATCTAACCTCTTTCTGCAGGGTATTATCGATACCCGTAAGGAGGACATCGACTCGCAGCAGGTGCAGTGGCTGATGCAAAATCCACTCTCCGATGGCGGCACCTATACGGGTGTGGCCGACCTGGTGACGAAGTATGGACTGGTACCCAAAGACGTGATGCCCGAAACTTACATTGCCAACAACACCAGCGAATTCGACAGCCACCTGAAACGCAAGTTGCGTGAGATAGCCATCAGTATCCGCGAAAAGAGCGAGGCAGGTGCTACCACAAAGCAACTGGAAGCCTACAAGGTGGAACAGATGAAGACCGTCTATCGTATGCTTACAATGGCATACGGAGAACCTGTGAAAGAGTTTACCTGGGCACCAAAAGACAAGAAAGGCAAATACTTGAGCGAACCAAAGAAATATACTCCTTTGTCGTTCTACAAGGAGATATGCGCTCCCGAAGAAGACCTGAATCAGGACTACGTGATGCTGATGAACGACCCCAGCCGTCCCTATAACAAGGTTTATGAGATTGATATGGACCGTCATGTTTATGACGGACACAACTGGCTATACGTGAATCTGGACATCGACGACCTTAGTCCTATAGCCATTGCTTCATTGAAGGACAGCGTGCCTATGTACTTCTCTTGCGACGTAGGCAAGCAACTGAACCGAACCACAGGTCTTCTGGCCATGGATAACTACGATTATGGTAGTCTCTTTGGCACTACCTTCGGCATGAACAAGAAGCAACGCATACAGACACACGACTCTGGAAGCAGCCATGCCATGACACTCGTGGCCGTTGACCTTGACAAGGACGGAAAGCCTACGAAATGGAAAGTGGAAAACTCGTGGGGCGAGAAGTACGGCTATCAAGGTCACCTCATTATGACCGACGAGTGGTTCCGCGAATATATGTTCCGCGTAGTTGTGAACCGTAAATACTGTCCTCAGTCGGTACTCGACATTCTGAAACAGAAACCTGTTCGCCTACCTGCCTGGGACCCCATGTTCCAAGGTGAAGATTAAAAGCCTCACCCCCATCCCCTCTCCGAAGGGCGAGGGGAGTAGATAGAAAATTAAGGTTTAAAGATTATAGATTAAAGAATATAAATATGGAACAGAAACAAACAACAAATGAAACTGCTCCCCTCGCCCTTCGGAGAGGGGTTGGGGGTGAGGCCATTCGTGTAGCCATTGTAGGCTACGGCAACATCGGAAAATATGCCTTGCAGGCATTGGTAGAAGCTCCCGATATGGAGGTAGCTGGCGTGGTGCGCCGACATGGTGCAGAAAACCTTCCCAAGGAACTAGAAGGCTACAAGGTGGTAAAAGACATCGATGAACTGGGCAAAGTTGATGTAGCTATCTTGGCCACCCCAACCCGCAGTGTAGAAGAATACGCCCTTCAGTATCTGGCAAAGGGCATCAATACAGTGGACTCCTTCGACATTCACGGAAAGATTGTTGATCTGCGCCGCTCACTCGACAAGGCCGCCAAGGCTGGAGGTGCTGTCAGCATTATCTCTGCCGGCTGGGATCCCGGAAGTGACAGCGTAGTACGCACCCTGATGGAAAGCCTTGCACCCAAGGGTATCTCCTACACTAACTTCGGTCCTGGACGTTCCATGGGTCACAGTGTATGCGTGCGTTCCAAGGCAGGTGTCAAAGACGCTCTTTCCATGACCATTCCTGTAGGTCAGGGCATACACCGTCGCATGGTATATGTAGAACTGGAGGAAGGTGCCAACCTCGATGAGGTAACCGCTGCCATCAAGGCCGACCCCTACTTTGCTTCGGACGAGACACACGTTTTCCAAGTGGATAGTGTGGATGCCCTGAACGACGTGGGTCACGGCGTAAATCTCGTGCGCAAGGGTGTCAGTGGTCAGACCCACAATCAACTCTTCGAGTTTAACATGAAAATCAACAACCCTGCCCTGACAGCTCAGGTGCTCGTCAATGTAGCACGTGCTGCCATGCGCCAGCAACCCGGATGTTACACGATGATTGAAATACCCGTCATCGACTATCTCCCCGGCGACCGCGAGGATATCATCAGACATCTGGTATAAAGAATATTCCTTCCATAGGAATAACGGCATTTACTGCCCTGAATTTCATAGAGCATAAAAAACTCCCTCGTCCGAATAGATGGACGAGGGAGTTTTTTATCATATGTCATAAGTAGCTTCGGGGTGATGATAACCTTATATCTCATAGCCATTTCGCTTTAAGAAAGTAGCCAAATCTTCACCAGGCAAAAGTTCCATCCCTTCTCCCCGTTTCGCTTGTTGCTCGGCACGTTCTATCTTTGCAAAGAATTCTTCCTTGTTCATTAATGTTGCGTCTTCCCGTTCCTTTACTAATCTATTCAGATATCGGGATAATCGTTTCATCAAAGGCTCACGTTCGGCAATAACACTCATATTGCGCCATATCTGTGCATTCATGGCATTTATTTGCATCGTTATCATAATCAACACATTTACGTTAGTTTGCAAAGGTAGAAATAAATTACGAAATAATATAACATATTACATCTGATTTCTTCAGCGATATTTGATTTATATTATAGATATTCCCTTAATTCTTAAATACTTAGCAAAAATTGTTGGACAAGATTTTTATTACAAAAATTGAATTTTCTTTTTTTTTATATAATTATTTTTTTAACTTTGCCCAGACAATGAGCAGTGGCTTATTGCATTTTTAATGAAAAAAGAAGCGCAATGCTTTCCTTTTTAAGCTTGAGAACCTGAGAAATTCTATAAGCATATATAATACGGAAAGAGAGCATGTTGCAGCTTCCACGCATGACGTGGACTGCTACCCACTACTCGTATTATAGGTATTTCTCAGGACCTTCAAGCTAAGAAAGTGGCACAACAGTCCACGCTTCTATGTTACATAATTATTAAATGTACACTTGGGGGCTGTAGTGTACGGGGGAAATGTAACTATGAAAAACATTCTTCTAACATTTATGCTTATGTTCGCCTTGCCCATAATGGCGGATAATCTACCTGACTATGAGATAGAAGGTGCAGGTACAGGTAATCAGGGAACTTATTTAGTAAAGGTTTCCGTGTTGTCAAAAAAATCTAAGGTAATTGACGATGAAATTGGTCGTTGTGCCATTCATGGTGTATTATTCCGTGGATTTGCCAATAAAGAATTTCGTCAGCAGCAAAAACCTCTGGCTGGAAGCGCAATGGTTGAACAACAGAATGTAGCTTTCTTCAATGATTTTTTCGAGACAACATATAAGAACTACTATCAAGTACTTGGCAGTTCGCGTCAAGTAGTTAAAGTTGGTAAGCAATATAAAGTCAGCAGTGTGGTTACTGTAGCCAAGGATCAACTGCGAAAAGACTTACAGGAAGCTGGTATCATAAAAGGACTTAACTCTGGATTCTGATGAAAAAGTTATTATTTATGGCGTTGATGCTATTAACTGGCACAACGCTAAATGCACAGACACGCATAGGAGAAGTATATAATCTGCCTGAAGTGACATTCTTGAATACGGAACTTGATGGCAGTATCACTGTCCGTTCTTATGGTGAAGGAAAACGAAAATCTGATGCTCGTGAACAAGCGCGTAAAAATGCAGTATATGTAATCCTTTTCAAAGGTATTCAGGCTAAGGGACAAACCATCCGTCCGCTCATTACCGAAGTTAATGCATACGAGCGGCATGAATCCTATTTTGGTACGTTTTTTGCCGATGGTGGTACGTATAATCAGTATGCAACCAGTGAGGATGAAAAATTCAAGTCCAAAGTAAAAATAAGAGGCAAGGTACAAAATGCATACGGAGCAGTGGTACGGATACGCCGCTCCGAATTGAAAGCCAAACTTATCGCTGATGGTATAATTAAAAACTAAGAATTATGAAAATGAAAAACATTTTTTCAGTTGTATTGTTATTTATGCCTCTTCTCTTATGGGCACAGGCCAAAAAACCGACACTGATGGTCATTCCGGCCGATACATGGTGTTCTGTCAATGGATACATGACAACATTTGATGATCAGGGTAAAAAGAATAATATACCTGATTATGAACAAGCCATTCAGACAAATATGGATCTTTATAATGTTGTCACTAAGATAGGTGAGTTGATGAGTGAACAGGGATTTCCTTTAAAGGATTTATCACAAACAGTTAAAAGTTTGAAACAGTCAGCAGCTGAAGATGAGATGACGACAAGCCGTACAGGTGGTAGTACATTGGCTGAGAGTCCACTTGACCGACTGCTTAATCGTGCCAAGGCAGATATTCTCATAGAAGTTGCCTGGAAAGTGAACACTACAGGACCTAAGCGTAGTATCACTTACACCTTACGTGGACTGGATGCATACACGAACAAACAAGTTGCCGCAGCACAGGGAACAGGTGCACCATCGTTCTCTGCCGAGTTACCCATTCTGTTGGAAGAGGCTGTTATAGAAAAAATGGACGGTTTTGTAAGCCAGTTACAAAGTCATTTCGACGATTTACTCACAAATGGTCGTGAGGTAAACATTGACATACGTGTATTCGATAATGGTTCAGGTCTTTCTCTCGAAGAAGAATACGATGGTGAGGAACTTACTGATATCATCGACAACTGGATGGCCGAGAATACCGTAAATCATCGTTATAATCTTTCTGATGCAACCGACAATATGATGCATTTTGAACAGGTTCGTATTCCTCTTTATCGTACTAATGGAAGACCTATGGACACGCGCCAGTTTGTGGGTGAATTACGGAAGTTTCTATCTGATGCACCCTACTCCATCACCAGTAAAGTGCTGACCAAAGGTTTAGGGCGTGCCAATCTCATCTTAGGTGAAAAATAAAAAAACTACGACTATGAAACGACTTTTTATATTATCCTTAATTGTCATTTTTCAATTGTCAATTTTCAATTGTCTCAGGGCTCAGGATTGTGACATTCATCTCATGGTAACTCCAGTGGAACAGGGTGAGGAAGTGACCGAAGGTTTTAACGACATGCTCATGACACGGTTGGAACAGGTGATTAGCCAAACAGGTGTGGTTGCAGACCCAAATTTCAGTCAGTTCTTTATTACAGGCAAACTGACTCACTTCTATAAGGAGACACTGCCAGGACCACCCATGCAGACTGTCATGCATAGTACGCTCACTCTTTATGTGGGCGATGCCATTAATCAGCAAATTTATGCCACAGAGTCATTTGAAGTGCGTGGTGTGGGAAATAGTTTGGAACGTGCTTTACTGAATGCCACGAAACAACTCAATGGCAAAAACCAAAAAGTGGAAAGCCTTATAGAAAAGGGAAAGAAAAAAATAATCAATTACTACGACAAAAACTATCAGACCATACTCCGAAAGGCCGAACGGGCTGCTGCTCAGAATGAATATAGTGAAGCACTATATTACGTTTCCAGTATTCCAGAATGTTGCAACGGCTATGATGAAGCTTATAGTATGATGAAGCAGTTATTCACGGAAAAACTGACACGTGAGGGCAAGCAACTTCTGCAATTAGCTCAAGCCATCTACTATGCAGACCCCAGTCCAAAAGGTGCTGCACGGGCTATGGCTTACCTGGCCATGATAGATCCCAGCAGTCCCGTACAGAGCGAGGCTACGAAACTGGCACAGGAAATAAAGAAAAACACCAAATCGGACTATGACTTTGAGAACCGCGAGAAATACAAAGATGGAATTGCTCTGGAGAAAGCCCAGATAGAGGCTGCCCGTGCTATTGGCGTTGCATGGGGCAACGGGCAGAAAGAAAAACACCAAAATCTCTTGTTTATCAGATAAACTTAATTAACAATAAACACGAATAGGCATACATTTTTATCCGTGAAAAATATTTCGAATAATAATAATTTATATTTTAAAAACATGAAAAAGATTACAAGAATTGCTTTATTAGCTTTATTAGCTCTATGTGTGTCACAATTTGCTGATGCACAGCGTAAAAAATCTTTTAATAGTGCTTATGAACGTGCCTATGAGCGTGCCAAAGGTACTTCTATGGTAAAAAAAATAGAAACACCATCGTCCAATAATAATATTGAAGAAAGTACTTCTATTTCTGAAAATACACAGAATGATGGTGTAGTAGGTTTCGAAGGCGAAATTGTGTACGAAACTTATGAGAATTATTCTGACTATATAAAAAAGATGGCAAATTCCATATATTTTGACGGAGTACATAAGTGTCGTCTTATTTTAAAGGGGTCGAAGATGCATATTATTGATGAAACCACGAAATGTCATATTATTGCAGATGCAGATATTGCTTTACCAGCATCGAAAGGTGAGATAAGTAAGTCTCAACTGAGTGCGGGTAAAGGATATGTTCATTATTGTGACTTAACAAAAACAGGAATGGATTTTACCAAAGTTATTTCTATGATGTGTGTGCTTACTCCGTGGCCGCTTGTTTATGCAGATGGTTCTAAAGGTGCAGTTACAGGATACACATTTGAAAAAACAAATACAGAAAAAGTTATTAATGAAAAAATTTGTACTCTGTATGAAGGTGATATAAATCATAATGCTGGTGGTATGGAGCAAAAATACAATGTAAAAGCCTATCTTTCCGACATTGTAGCTCCTGCTGGTTATCCTTGGAGCCTTTATGGTTTACAAATACCTAACATAGCTTTGAAATGGGTACAGAAATACGATGGAGGTCATGTTAGTGTAATGAGTATAGGTGAACTTAGTTATTATATTGAGGCAGACGTCACAGAAATTATTCCGCGTAGTGTTTCTGACGATGAATTTACTGTACCGTCTGATTATAAAATATCAACCAGTGCCAAGAATGCTTTTGCACTATTAAAGTATTTTAAAGGAGTTAAAAACCAATTGGTAAAATTAGGTATTAAGGGTGGCGATAAGAGCGAAAAAACATCGGGTGTACATTATAAAACTGATGGAGAATGGGATTTCTAAATAAGCTCAGTCTCACACTATCTATCTCATGGCTGTTTTCGTTCCCATGCTATTCACAGAGCGAAGACAGCTATGAGTATGAACGGAGTTCTGTTCATATAATGATGATAAGGCATTTGAATCAAAGATATGAAGAAATCGTAGAGGAAGTGTTTATGGCATCACCATTCCCTGAAAGATTCAATGATCATAATCTCGGAGTCAAAACAGTAGCCTTTGCAGAAATAGATGGAAATCAACAAAAAAATATAGAATCTTTTATTGATCAAGTTAATCTTGGACAAAAGTTGGTTTCCAAATGGTTCAATAGAGACAAAAAGACAGGGTCTTTCAACATGGAATTGATAAAGTCGCGTGGCTTTTATAATTCAACACAGAGCCAGTTAAACCAAGCACGGGCAAGTATTCGTGGCTTAGCCTTGTTGGCAGATGCCGGTGAGAATCTCATTAAGAATACCTATCTTATAGTAAACGATATTAGTTATAAGAGTAAAGGTAACAGTGCATGGCTTTTAAAAACACTTGCAAATGCATATGTAGGTAATTTGAAAGGAACCCAAAGTGGTTTGACTGGAATTGGTGGCTTTAATGTTGATATCACAAGTTATCTGTTTCGTTTGAAATGGGACGAAGAGATTGCTAATACCTTCTATACAAATTATTATACGGAAGATGGGCAAAAAGATAAAGATAAGGTTGTTGCCTTTGCCGCTGATAAGAATCTTTTCAAGATGGAGTATGTAGGAAAGATTAGGAATATTTCATCAGAAACAAACTTTCGAGCAGCAAAAGACCCTAAGGAATTACTAATAAAGGTTTGTACACGAACAATGGATCTTAATATAGCACAACTTCAACATCAATATCCTGATTTTCGAATAAAGGCTCCACTACTTTCCACGGATCCACTGAAAGCTGATGTGGGAATGAAAGAGGATATAACTGAAAAGTCGCGCTTTGAAGTCCTTGAACGTGTGATGGATAATAACGGACACATTTCATATGAACGTGTGGGTATAATAAAACCAGTACCGAATAAAATAAAGGACAATAGGTATATGGTTACAGATGAGGAGTTGAATAAATCTTCGTTGGATGCCACCGAATTTCAGATTGTGAGTGGAAAGGATTTCTATCCAGGTATGTTCATTAGGGAGATAGAGTAACTATAAATACTAATCTTTCTTAAAATACACCGACAAAGAATACTACCAAACAAAATAATGTATATCTTTGTCGGCGTGAAAAATATTTGGTTCATAGTATGTCTGTTCTTGTGCCCATTATATATGGTTGCACAGACCGATGACAGGGAGATTCTTGACCTCTCCGATGAGTCTGTTGGATCAAATGGTAAGCGAAACGAGGAATTTAAGGATGCTCGAAACCAAACATGGTACTGGGCTGGCAAAGAGTATATCTATGAAGGGGAAAATATTTGGACTGTACTCATGCCAGAGATGCCTGTTTATCCACCACTCCGCTTCAAAAATAGAAAGCAACAGGAAAAATACAATCGTCTGGTATATAATGTAAAGAAAGTATTACCACTAGCTCAACAAGCCAATGCCATGATTCAGGAAACCTACAAGGTGATGGAAAAACTGCCTGACAAGAAAGCCAAGCAGGAACACATCAAGCAGGTGGAGAAGGAAATCATGAAGACTTACAAACCAGAAATGAAGAAACTTACTTATTCACAAGGTAAACTACTCATAAAACTCATTGACCGCGAATGTAATCAGTCAGGCTACGAGGTGGTGAAGGCTTTTCTTGGTCCAGCACGTGCTACTTTCTATCAAATATTTGCCTGGACCTTCAAGGCCAGTCTTAAAAAAGAATATGACCCGGATGGGGATGATAAACTTACGGAACGTGTAGTACGACAAGTGGAAGCAGGATTGCTCTAACGCATAATATACTTGCTAAGTTCCCAAATTATTATTCCAGCTGTAACAGAAACATTCATGGAGTGTTTGGTACCATACTGAGGTATCTCCAGACAACTATCGCACAAGTCGATTACTGATTGTTGTACTCCCTTCACTTCATTGCCTAATACCACAGCTAATTTATCACTTTTAAACTTTAAATTTTCACTTAAAAGTGTACTTCCCTCACACTGTTCTATAGCCAATACTGTATAATCTTTCGATTTAAGCCAATTGACACTATCCTCGGTCTTTTCAAAATATTTCCAGTCAACACTGTCTTCGGCTCCAAGAGCTGTCTTATGTATTTCTGGATGAGGAGGACGAGCAGTTATACCACACAAACACACACCTGCCAAACGAAAAGCATCAGCAGTACGGAATACGCTACCCACATTATATAAAGAACGGACATGGTCAAGTACTACTACCAAAGGAATCTTATCACTATCCTTATACTCGTCCACTGAAAGACGTTCCATCTCCGTTATGCTGAGTTTTCGCATTGTCAACAATCATTGTTAATAACTATGTACAAAAGTACAAAATAATTCACAACCCACCATTCACATCCAATAATTATTAACCGCCACAATCTATTATTATCAATTATCGACAGTATTTTTATCATTTATCATCACTAAAAAAGAAAATAATTATTAACTTTGCATTTATCAATAGCTGTCGATAATTATATATTTAAATTTTATAGTATATTCATACATACAAAGATAGATGAAAATAACGATTGTTAATATTAAACTAATAACCTAATTATCTTTAAATAATAACTTAATGAACAAATAAAAGAAAATATTTTTATCTACAATATTAACCAATCATCATTATCATCATACAAATTCTTTCTTTAAAATAATAAATAAAAAATAATGATATGTTGTTGAAAGATTCTTGGAAACAGAAAGGCTATGTCGATGAACCAATACCTGAAGGAACTAACTTGAAAGAGGAAATCCGAAGGATGGCACGTGAGAAGAATGCTGTCATCATGGCTCACTATTATACCGATGGAGAAGTTCAGGATCTTGCTGACTTTGTTGGCGACTCTTTGGCTTTGGCTCAAAAGGCTGCCCAGACAGATGCCGACATCATTGTTATGTGTGGTGTACACTTCATGGGAGAGACGAACAAAATACTTTGTCCTAATAAAAAGGTATTGGTTCCTGATCTCAATGCCACTTGTTCTCTGGCGGAAAGTTGCAATGCAGAAGACTTCAGTAAATTTGTAGCCGACCATCCTGGTCATACTGTCATCAGTTATGTAAATACCACTGCAGCCACTAAGGCCGTGACAGATGTGGTGGTAACCAGTGGTAACGCTCGTCAGATAGTAGAGTCATTTCCAAAGGATGAAAAGATAATATTCGGTCCTGACCAGAACTTGGGTGGATACATAAATTCTATTACAGGTAGGCAGATGTTGCTTTGGAATGGAGCTTGCCATGTACATGAAAAATTCTCTTTGGAGAAGATATTAGCCTTGAAGCAGGAACACCCAGAAGCCAAGATTCTTGTACATCCCGAGTGCAAGGGTCCTGTAGTGAAGATAGCCGATAAGGTAGGTAGTACTGCTGTCCTCCTTAAATTCGCTATTGAGAATGAAGCTACAGTATTCATTGTAGCTACGGAAAGCGGAATTCTGCATGAGATGCAAAAACGTTGTCCACAAAAAACATTCATTCCTGCCCCGCCTAATGATTCTACGTGTGCCTGCAACGAGTGCAATTACATGAAACTTATCACTTTGCAGAAAGTTTATAATTGTTTGAAATATGAATGGCCTACTGTGGAGGTAGATCCACAGATAGCCGAACGTGCTTTAGTACCCATAAAACGCATGTTAGAAATCTCCGAACGTCTGGGATTATAAAAATACTCTTAGTAAAGTTCAAAATTAAAGCCAAGGAAGTTAATTTCTTGGCTTTAATTTTTTATAAAAACATAAAAGTAAGTCATATAACGGCAATTATTTGTATTAACCGTAAGGTAATTCAATATATAATATGTAACTTTATAGGTCAGAATTTAAATAATAGAGTGTCTAATAATTATCTTTATTCCGCTAAAAATAATAAAAATCCGATAATTTAGCGAAATAAACGTGATTTTATTCAAGATTTAACATTTGAATGGCTGTAATTTGAGAAATTAATTGTAACTTTGCACCATCATCATAAAATAGCAAGGAATATGTGTCAGATAATTGGTCGAAAACAAGAAATTGCTGAGTTGAATCGAGCTTTCGAAAGTGGCAGAGCCGAATTTGTAGCTGTGTATGGTCGTCGTCGCGTAGGTAAAACATTTCTTATCAACGAAGTGTTTCGTGACAATATGACTTTTCGCCATACGGGACTTTCGCCTTATGACCGCACACGCAAGGTGACGCTTCGTGACCAGTTACAGAACTTCCATTTCTCTCTAATCCGTCATGGCATGGAGGGAGGGGAGGCTCCGCGTTCATGGATGGAAGCCTTCTTCAGATTGGAACAATTCCTGGAACGGCAAGACAATGGGACACGTCAGGTAGTATTCATTGATGAATTACCATGGATGGACACTCTTCGCTCAGGCTTCCTTACTGCTCTTGAGGCATTTTGGAATGGTTGGGCATGCAGTCGTCATAACATATGTTTTGTTATTTGCGGATCTGCAACATCCTGGATGCTTGACAACCTCATCAATAACAAAGGTGGCTTGTATGGCAGATTGACCTGTGAGGTTCATCTGTATCCTTTCAATTTGCATGAGTGCGAAGAGTTTTTCCTCAGCCGGAACATTAAAATGTCTCGTTACAACATTGCACAGGCTTATATGATCTTAGGAGGAATTCCTTATTATCTTGACTTCTTTAATCCGTCAATGAGCCTGGCACAGAACATTGATGCATTGTTCTTTACTCGCAGAGCAAAACTTGGTGATGAGTTTGACCGCCTGTTCAATTCCGTCTTTGACCATGCAGACATATGTATGAGCATTGTCCGCTATTTGGGAAGACGACATGCAGGTTTTACTCGCGATGAGATTGCTAATCAAATCGGCAAAAATGCGAATGGAGACTTTACAAAAATACTTAAAGCTCTTATTGGTAGTGGCATTATTTCCACCTATATGCCTTTTGGTAGCGATCAAAGAGATATTCTGCGCTATAAATTATCGGATTGCTTCTGCTGGTTCTGGATTCATTTCAAAGAGTTCCGTCATATAGATGAAACAGATTACTGGATGCATCATCTTAAAGAGTCAGAGATTACATCATGGCGTGGAATAGCTTTTGAGGAGGTTTGTTTGCAGCATATAGAGCAAATCAAACATACATTGCAGATAGCAGGAGTTTCATCTCGTGAATCATCATTTATTCTTCGTGGTGATGATGGACAGGAGGGTGTGCAGATAGACTTGATTATCGATCGTGCAGATGATGTAGTAAATGTCTGTGAGATGAAATTCTGCAAGTCTGAGTATATTGTTACAAAGGCGTATTCAGAGAAAATAACTCATCGCATAGAGGTATTAGAAAAGATGATGCCATCGAAGACATTCCATCCTACTCTCGTCAGTGCTGCACCAGTGCGTCGTAATGAATACTCTGACACATTCCTCTCTCAAATAACCATTGACGATCTTTTCATATAACATCTACTACTAAATGGATGAGAAAGCGCTATTAGAATGGAAAGAAGCCCACGCTGATGTCTATTCCAAGTTCAAGCAAGACTTGGAAGAGCAACTGCTGAAACCATATCATCAGACCATCTTAGACCTTGGTGACGGCAATGCAGAATCGTTGCAATCGATCATCGCCAATCTTTATGCCGTTTCTTCTAAGGATGGTTTCGATATAGAAAAGCTATATACAAAGGCTGTCCAGTCTGGTGATGTGTCTGCATATTGCTTATGTTGCTATCTTCAATTTGATAATGGTGCAGACCGTTTGGCTGATGCTCTTGCGGATAAAGCAGAGAAGCCTGACGCACAGGAAATCTTAGATGCCGTAGAAGACTACAAACGATTTTACGAGCAGAACAGCAAACAGGAGGAGCCCAAGATAACGGCTGACGAACTGAACATTCTTTCCCTTCGACGTTGGCACTATGACCATCCTGAAGAATATAAGGAGTTTACGGCTACGTTCCTGAAAGCCTATGATGGTGACATTACTTTCATCCAGACCAACTTCTTCTTCCTGATGGAGATGTTTTCGACCAAAGGTGTGAAGGGTATGATGAAAATCGTTGCCTCTCTGTTCCCTGGCAATAAGCATTACCAGCAGAGTCTGATGGGAAACGATGACAACCCATTGAAGGGACGTTTGTCTGAAATGCTTGATTCTTCTCTCAACAATGAAGCTATCCGTGAGCGACTGCTTCACAAGAATCCCTACCTGTTCAGCTTGTACTATTGGATCATCTTCGATAACGGATTCCTTCATGCAGCCGACCTTATATCCCAAACTTTTCTGAAACCTGAAAGCCCTTATTGGGAGAAGCTAATCGGAAGGCGATGTGTGGAAGCCCTCATCGGTGCAAGTATCGACAAGGCTCATTATTCAAAGGCACAGTGGAAGGAAGTTACCAAAAAACTGAAAAAAGGCGAGACCAAGCAGGTTATAGACGCAGCCTTGCTTGAAGTGCAAGGGCGCAGAGGGAGGAAGAGCACATATGTCATTTTGGAGGAAATGCTGCCTCCAGAGGATGCTACTATCCTTATTAGTGAGATAAAAGAAGTGCTCTCTGAGTGGAAACAAGTCGATGATGCAGACATCATCTTACCTTAACAATAGTAAGTTGCTTAACATCGAAAAGGAAGAAGGACCTATCGACATAGAT
>CAMVOK010000011.1 GCA_947169115.1 uncultured Prevotellaceae bacterium | reverse complement strand
TTTATTATGAATAAGGTTGAATCCCTCCGCCAATGGCTCCGCGAACACGACCTCGCGGCTTTCATTTTCCCCAGTACCGACCCACATTGCGGCGAGTATGTTCCCGACCACTGGAAGACACGCGAATGGATAAGTGGGTTCAACGGGTCAGCCGGCACTGCCGTGGTTACCCTTGCGGATGCCGCCCTTTGGACAGACAGCCGCTACTGGCTGGCTGCCGAGGAGCAGTTGCAAGGTACTCCCTTCCAACTGATGAAGGAGAAACTGGCAGAAACACCCACCATCGCCCAGTGGCTCGGACAGGTGTTGCCCAAAGGCAGTCGCGTAGGCGTGGACGGCTGGGTGAACACCACCGACAGCGTACGCCAACTGCGACAGGAACTGGAGTTCGAAGGAATGGAACTACAACTGGCTCCCGACCCTGCTGCCGAACTTTGGGAGAATCGGCCCTCCATTCCTCTCTATCCCATAGAAATCCAACCCATCGAGTTTGCCGGCGAGGAGGCAAGCCACAAGTTAGAACGGCTGCGCAAGGAACTGGAGAAGCTACACGCCGACGGCATCCTTATCACCCAACTCGATGACATTGCCTGGCTCACCAACCTGCGTGGCACCGACGTACATTGCTGTCCGCTCTTTGTCAGCTATCTGGCGGTAACGATGGACAAAGCCACGCTCTATACTCTACCCCAAAAACTTACCAACGAGATTCGGCAATATTTAACACAACAGGGCATAGAGACCGACGACTATGCCAACGTAAGGTGTCCGGAAGGGAACATCGTCATTGACCCCTCAACCTGCAACTCGACGCTCACGTCCACCACACATAATTCTTCGCCCTTTACTCTTCATTCTTCACTGATCTCCCCCATGAAGGCCATCAAGAACGAGGCCGAGATACGCGGCTACCAGAGTGCCATGCGCAAGGACGGCATAGCTCTCGTGAAGTTCCTCCGCTGGTTGAAACCTGCCGTGGAAGCTGGTGGAGAGAGTGAAATAAGCATCGACCGCAAACTGACTTCCCTACGTGCCGAACAACCGCTCTTCCGCGACATATCCTTTGACACCATCGCCGGCTACGGAGCACATGGGGCTATCGTACACTACGAGGCCACACCCGAAACCGACATCCCTCTGGAACCACGCGGACTGCTTCTGCTCGACAGCGGCGCCCAGTATCAGGATGGCACTACAGATATCACCCGCACCATCGCGCTTGGTCCGCTTACGGAGGAGGAGATGACCGACTGCACGTTGGTGCTGAAGGGACACATCCGTCTGGCTATGGCAAAATTTCCTGCGGGCAGCAGTGGCACACAGCTCGACATTCTGGCTCGTTATGCCATGTGGCAACAGGGTCTCAATTTCCTGCACGGCACAGGACATGGCGTGGGTTCGTACCTCAACGTACACGAAGGGCCTCACCAAATCCGCATGAACTACATGCCAGCACCCTTGGTAGCTGGTATGACACTGACCAACGAACCGGGTATCTACAAGGCTGGCAAACATGGTTGCCGTACGGAAAACACCATGCTCATCACCCACTACTGCGACGGGGAATTTGGCGAGTTTCTCCAGTTCGAGCCGCTCACCCTCTGTCCCATCGACACCACCCCCATTCGACTCGAAATGATGACGCCCGACGAAGTGGAATGGCTAAACAACTATCACGAACTCGTTTATCAGGAACTATCCCCCCTGCTCGATGACGAAGCTGACCGCGAGTGGCTAAGAGAAGCAACAGCCCCTCTACAAGGGGATGTAAAATGTAAAATATAGAATTGGCTATCGTCGAACATTTGACATTTAACATTTGACATTCACAAGAAATATGGCTATAATCAAGAAACTCAAAGGCATGCCTGCCCCCCGCTTCGGCAAGCATTGCTACTTCTCAGAAGGAGCGGTTATCGTAGGCGATGTGGAGATGGGCGACGACTGCACCGTTTGGTTCAATGCCGTCGTTCGTGGCGACGTACATTACATCAAGATTGGCAATCGCACCAACATCCAGGACAATTCCTGCATCCACACGCTCAACGGCAAGGCCCCTTGCGTTCTGGGCGACGATGTCACCATCGGTCATAGTGTCACCCTACATGGCTGCGAGGTCAAGGACGGAGCTCTCATTGGCATGGGGGCAACGGTGCTCGACCACGCCGTCGTGGGCAAGGGAGCGATAGTTGCCGCCGGTGCCCTGGTGTTGTCGAACACCCAAATCGGCGATGGTGAACTGTGGGGCGGCGTTCCTGCCAAGTTCATCAAGAAGGTGGATCCCGAACAGGCACAGACCCTGAACAAAACCTATGCCGCCCACTACATCCAGTACAGCGACTGGTTCCGCGAGGCCGACAGCGACCCTGCCAACACGCAGGTCATCACCCGCTCCGAGGAGTATGTTCCTTCGGAGTGATAAAGATTCTATAACTTGTTGCCATAAGGTTTTGCTGCAATCATCAGCCCCTTCACTGCGGCTTGCTATTCCTTCTTCGTAGGTAGCGGTTTCGCCACTACCCTCACCCACCGGCTATCTCTAAGGCCATCAGGTTCATTTCGGAACACTGCTGGGCAGTAATCTTCCGTTTGTCATTGTGATGTTCCCAAGGTGACAACATCAACAACAAGCCTTTTGCGCAAGCGTAGAATTGCTCTCCATGTGGCTTCGATAGAGGAGTGAAGCCGTTCTCCATTATCACTATAGTGGGAAAGCCAGCATCGAAGGCCGCTCTCATCACACGTTTCTCGCCAGGTGATATGGCTGGCGACACTAGCACACAGCCTTCTCTGGCTTCTTTCAGGTATTGCTCCACTTCTTCAGTGATTTGTGCTTCGGTTAGTCTGCGCGAGACTCTTACGGCTTTCCGTTTCGTAGCTTTTAGCAATCCCTTGTTCCCAATGCCGCTATAGCAGTGCTTTCCTATTTGGAGATAGAAAAAAGGTCGCAGCCATTCAGGTCGGCTGCGTTTCATCAGCAACCGCCGAGGGTTGTCGTGCAGGTAGTTCTGCCACACGGGGAGCTCATCGTAGGAGCGAAGAATCAGGTCGTTGTAGCCCTTTGCAAATAGCGGGGAATAGGGTTCTTGCAACGGCAAAGCCGTCACCTGCTGAGAACTCAGCTCCGTCTTCTCTGCAGGCTGCTGTTTTGCCGCAGCTCTCGTTCTCTCTGCCGCTGCTCTTAAAACTTTCCGGCAGCCAGCTTTAAAACCCGAAATCACCTGCCCTAAGTGCACGGGCAAACGGTCGCGTACAAAGAGGATGCCGTGCATGTGATCGGGCATCATCTGAACGGCCATCACCTCTATCTGTGGGTAGTGCCCGTGAATACCCATCCATTCGCTTTCTACGGCCTTGCCCAGTTCGCTCAGCTCCATGCGAGGCTCGTCCTTGCCTCCCCGCTCTGCCAGCGCATCGCCCACAATCCGTCCAAACAGCGGCCTTCGCCCCTCTACTTCCAGAGTTATCATATACATCCGCCGCTCGGTGTAGTCGTGATGGTCGTCACGGCGCTTCATCGAGGCTTTCTTCTCCCCCACATATTCCTTCTTCCTTGCTATTTGCTCTTCCGTCATCCTTTTACAGCTTCAATGCTGTTGCAAAGATACGCAATTCTATACAAAAAACAAACCGCACTTGCCCATTCATTTCTGACAAGTGCGGTTCCCTTCTCTGTAAACGGCCGTTTTTTTCTCCGTAAGCTACGGTTCCCTTTTCCGTATGCTGCGGTTTCGCCGCAGCTTTCATCTTTCTGAATGTTTTATGAATTACACTCTTGCGTGCGCAATCAAGGATTATTGGCAAAATTGCTGCAAACCCGCAGTAAAAGTAATAAAAAGAAAAACCGCAAAAGATTAGGGGATTAGGGACTGAAGGGAGTGAGTGGCTTTGCGAATCATGTCGTGTGTGCCACTGCCGTCGTTGACGTACTGCACTACCATCTCGGCATACTTGATGGCCTCGCGCAAGTCCGTTGATTTGTTGCTGATGCTCCTTGCTTTGGTCAGCAACGCGAGTAGTTCAGTCAGGTCTTCTGGTTCGGCTAAGTTGGACGGGCGCATGGTGTTAAGGGCTTCGCTCAGTACCGAGAGGTGCCCCTGAGCCATGGCTTTTCTCATGCGGGCATAGCCATGAGGTGCCCAAGCGAGGGAATCGGCCACACGTTCGCGAGCAACCAACATCAGTTGTTCCCACTCTGCTTGCGACTGACGTTTGTCGATACTCCGACGAGGTTTCCCCATATCGAAACGAAGGTAGTGGGTGCTACGCCCTGTCTGCCAATAGTCGGGCTGGAAAGAGACCCCATTCAGGTGAAGGGTGAAGGGTGAAGGGTGAAGGATTAAGGGTGCGCTCGGCGACGTAAGGAGACGCTTGCGTAGAAGGTTGGGAGTGAGGGTAAAGACTGCCTCGTCCCACGAATGGACATCAGGCGTAGCCATGACCAACGGCCCCAGCATGGGGGCACCTATCCAATGAGGAGCGAACTGCATCTTGTCGGGATGGAAATGGATGTGAGGCGTATAAGGCATCGTGACCTCCACGATATCGCCCGTCTGCCATCTTCGACGTGGAATCTCAATGTAGTGAGAAGTGTGAGGTGAGGATTGAGAAGAGGTGTCCTTTAGCCGCTTTCCGTTTAGGCGGACTTCGAAACCCTCCGTGGCCCAATAGGGGACACGCAGTTTCATGGAGAACGTACCTTCCCCACTGATGCAAATCTCACTGCGCTCGGCTGGCCACGAACAGTTCTGTCGGATGGTAACGCCCTGTTCTCTCCAGTGGGCTTCGGTGGGCAGGTACAGGGCAACCCACATTGTGGAATCGGAAACGAAGTAAGCAGATTCCTGATATTTTACGTGATTCTCAGCACCCGTTCCACCGCAACATGTGGACTGTGGGGTCTCGTTCCCAAAAGGTTTCTGAGCGTTCATTCCCACGGCATACTGGTAACACACGCCGTAATGTGTGGGATGCACAGAGCCCACTATCTGGTTGTAGAGCACTCGCTCGTAGTAGTCCATCAACGATGCATCGTCGGGGGTGTAGCCATTTAGTTCCTTAGTCAGTTTGGCCAGGTTATAAGCACAGCATGTTTCATTGACATGTTCGTCCAAAACCTGGCTGTAAGGCTGCCGGAACATCTCACCATTCCCTACCCCACCCATGGCATAGAGATAACGCCCCTGAACCAGATTCCAGAAGTTGAGAGCCAGACGGTAGTTGTCGGGGTTGCCATTCGAACGATAGGAACGCAAGGCCCCCGTAACCATGGGGATATGCTGATTGGCATGGCGAGTACGTATAGCATCGATGTTGCGAACCAGAGGAGAGAAGAAGGCTGGAGCATCGAAGTAGGAAGCCGCCTCCAAGAGACGGGTTTTGGCCTGTGGGTCTGATACCATTTCCGACAGACGAGCCAGTGACTCCTCTATGCCCCCGACCTCACCAGCGATGTACATATTCCACATCTCGTAACGGTTGCCTGGACGCAGACGCCGCTCGGCCTGTGAACCTGTAGTCTCTACGAAAGTACGGTAGTGCAGACGATTCCACACCCACAAACCCATATCCCTGGCTATCAGGAGTGCCTTGTCCGCTATCTCCGAATCATCGATATTCAAGGCAACATCTATGAGACCAGCCAATTGTTTGTGGATGGTGTAATACGGAGCCCACACCCATTGTTCGTTATTGTAAGGACGATATGCCTCCACCAAAAGAGCGTGCTGTGGAGGTATGGCATTGAGATACCCGTAGCCATAGTGTTGCCAGTCACGTTTATAGCGGTCGAAGTCGGCCCACGTGCCTCCTATCGTGAGCAAGATACTATCGGGAGCCAGGTCGCGGGCTTCCCAGTATCGGCCGAGCGAGTTGTTCCACACGAAAGTTCGTTCCTGACATTGGCGCATTTCCGTGACCATGCGTCGGATGCGCTTGCGCAGTTCCGTCTTCACGGCTTCGTCCTGCGACGAGGCAAAGGCAAAGGCCAGAGCCGAGAGGTAATGTCCCGTTCCGTGTCCTTTGAGTTTGGTGGTGGGCGAGTCCCATCCGTCGGAAACGGGATAGCCCTCGGTGGGAAGGCCGTAGGTATCGCGATAATTATAAAGCTGTTGCTCCACAGGCCATGAGAGAATTTCGCGGATGACAAGGTCGCGATTCGCCGTCAGCCGGTTTTGGCCCGTCAGTTGCACATCGCCCAAGGGCAATGGGCGAGCCTTTGGCTGGGGAACCGGCAGCGGGGCCGACTGGGCAACTACCTTTATGTGAGCCTCCACGGGAAATCCCTTGTCGGTGGTATTGTCCCCAAGCAGATATCCCACAACCGAATACTCCGAGCCTACAGGATGGCGAAGCGAGTCGGCTTCGTCGAGTTCGATGGCCATATATGCGTTTGTCCAACGTGCCTGTCGCCATGCCTGTTCCCCATCACTATAGGTGACCCACACCTGCCATGGGAGAACGGGAACCGTGCCTACAGGGCAATTGATATTGAGAGGCTGCACCTTGCGAATGGAGCGTGTCTTGGCCTCTACCCCTAAAACAGAAAAAAGGGCCATCATTGATAGCCCTATATACAAACGGGAAAGTTTCATTTCTTTTTCTTCAGTCCTAAAGTTTCCATAATGACATCCGAAGCACCGGCATTGCTGACTATGTAGTCCTTGCACACGGCTCCACGGGTCTTGCGCAGTGTTGGGTCGGCCACAAGGCGGTCAACAACGGCATTGAAGAGAGTCTGTCCAGTAATCTCGAAACATCCACCCATGCGTAGCAAATCCTGAGCCTCGCGGAATTTCTTGTTATTGGGACCAATCAGTACGGGGATGCCATAAACGGCTGCCTCGGGCACATTGTGTATGCCCACGCCGAAGCCACCGCCCACGTAGGCAACATGGGCATAACGGTAGATGCTGGAGAGCAGACCATAGCAGTTGATGATAAGGCACTGGGCTTTCTCTACGTTCTCCTCCGTAGCCTCGGTGTAGCGTAGGGAGGGACGACGAAGTTTCTGCTCAATCTGGCGCAGATGTCCATCGTCGATTACATGAGGAGCCAATACCAGTTTCATGTCAGGATGACTATTGAAATAGGAGATTATTAAATCCTCGTCGGGCGGCCAACTACTGCCAGCCACAAACACAAAGGGGACATCCTTGCAGAAACGCTCTACCAGAGGTAATTCCTTAGCCTGTCGGGCAATGTCAATGACACGGTCGAAACGGGTGTCGCCGACAATCGAGACATTATCTACGATTCCGCGTCGTGCCAAGAGTTCGCGGCTCTGCTCGTCCTGAACAAAGAAGTGGGCAACATAACTAAGAACATGGGCATACACCCGGCCATACCAACGGAAGAAAATCTTGTTAGGACGGAAGATGCTGCTCACACTGTACACAGGGATATGGTAGTGGTGACAAGCCCACATGTAATCGTACCAAAACTCATACTTGATGAAAAAGGCCATCTCGGGGCGGATGAGGTGCATGAAGCGATACACGTTGCTGGGTGTATCGAAAGGCAGGTAGCAGATGATGTCGGCTCCCTCGTAGTTTTTCCGAACCTCGTAGCCTGAAGGGGAAAAGAAGGTAAGCAGAATCTTATATTCGGGATGCTCGCGACGGAAATGTTCCATCAGGGGACGTCCCTGTTCAAATTCGCCCAACGAGGCAGCATGGAACCAAACGTAACGTGCCTCCTTGTCCACTTCACGTTTCAGAATCCGGAAAGCCTCACGCTGCCCCAAGTACAGAATGCGTGCTTTCTTGTAGAATGGAGATATCAGTATGACGACAAGCTGATACAGATATATGGCTAATGTATAAAGCATTATTAATTATAAGTTACGAATTACGAGTTATGAGTTACGAATTACATAAGGTCTCGATAGCAAACTGCATGCGACGCAGGGTTTCCTCCTTGCCCAGGAAGGCAGCCAGTTCATACATATCGGGACCCTGACCAGCACCCACCAGACAAATGCGCCAAGCATTCCAAGGACGCAGTCCACTCTGCTCCACCCACGGGTCAACAATGGTTTTCTGTCCTTCAACAGAGAAGTCGTCCACGGTAGCCAGTACATCCATAAACTGTCGCATCTCGTCGGCCGTTGTTTCTTTCCAGTTCTTCTTGACGAACTTGTCCTCGCGGTCAAACGCGGTGGGAGCCACGAAGAAGAACTTGGTGAGCGGCCATAGGTCGCTGACGAAACTTACGTTGCGTTTCTTCTTGTTGCCCTCGCCATCGGTGTATTCAATGACCTTCAGTTTCATCATTTTCACGACCTCGACCTCCTTCTCAGGAGTAGATATGATGCCCTCTCCCTTCAGCAACTTGTCGAACTCGGGCACCCAAGCCTCGTCGGGCTGTTGTATGAGATATTGATGGTTAAACCAAGCCGCCTTCACGTAATCAAACTTGGCTCCGTTCTTCGAGCACTTCGAGAGGTCGAACAGACGAATCATTTCCTCCATCGACATCAACTCCTGATCGTTGCCGGGGTTCCAGCCCAGCAGAGCCAGGAAGTTGCACACGGCCTGGGGCAGATAGCCCTTTTCGCGATAGCCACTGCTCACCTCGCCCGACTTCGGGTCGTGCCACTCCAAGGGGAAGACAGGGAAGCCCAGTTTGTCACCGTCACGTTTCGAGAGTTTACCATTGCCCACGGGTTTCAGCAACAACGGCAAATGGGCAAAGCGGGGCATAGTGTCCTGCCAGCCAAAGGCGCGATAGAGCAGGACGTGGAGGGGTGCACTAGGCAACCATTCCTCACCACGGATGACGTGAGTGACCTCCATCAGGTGGTCGTCCACAATGTTAGCCAGATGGTAGGTAGGCAACTGATCGGCACTCTTAAAGAGCACCTTATCGTCCAGTATGCTGCTGTTGATGACCACATCGCCACGGATGAGGTCATCGACGTGTACGTCCTCGCCTGGTTCAATCTTAAAGCGCACCACATATTGGTTTCCCTCCTGAATCAGACGGTTAACCTCCTCCTTCGGAAGTGTCAGTGAGTTGCGCATCAGTCCACGGGTGCGGGCATCGTACTGGAAGTTCTCAATCTCCTGTCGCTTCTGTTCCAGTTCCTCTGGCGTGTCAAAGGCGATATAAGCCTTATCGGCATCCAACAACTGCTGCACATAGCGTTTGTAGATGTCCCTGCGCTCACTTTGGCGGTAGGGACCGTGGTTGCCACCAAAAGATACGCCCTCGTCGAACTTGATGCCCAACCAATTGAATGCCTCTATGATGTACTCCTCGGCTCCAGGCACAAAACGCGTGGAGTCGGTATCCTCGATGCGGAAAATCAGTTCACCGCCATGCTGACGGGCAAACAGGTAATTATACAAGGCCGTGCGCACACCACCGATGTGCAAGGGGCCTGTAGGACTGGGAGCAAAGCGCACCCTCACTTTCTTCTCTTCACAACTCATAAAATAAACTTATTGCACATCATGCACCATGCAGAATGCTCAATTATTAATTAATGTTCGCAAAAATACGAAAAAAAAATGAAACGGACGCGATACGAACCCAATTATTCGTTGTCAACGCCCTGCATTGCTATGATGTGAGACCGTTCCTGCTATTTCAGAAGAATCCTCACAAACTATTTTACACGTAAGGATGTTGCCTATCACCCCTTCTTCCTATCGAAGTATTCTGCCGTAGCTGTAAAGAAGACGTCGCCACTGGAGTTCAGTGCCGTCTCTACGCTGTCTTGTATGACTCCAATAATGAAGCCTACAGCCACAGCCTGCATAGCCACGTCGTTGCCGATATTAAATAGCGAACAGGCCATGGGCACCAGCAGCAACGAGCCACCGGCCACGCCCGACGTGCCACAAGCTGCCAGAGTAGCAATGAGTCCCAAGAAGAGGGCTGAAGCAAAGGAAACATCCACACCCACGGTGTGCGCCACAGCGAGGGTCATCACCGTAATAGTGACGGCAGCTCCGTTCATGTTGATGGTGGCACCAAGTGGGATGCTCACCGAATAGAAATCCTCGTCGAGACCCAGTTTCTTACATAGACTCATGTTGATGGGAATGTTGGCCGCCGACGAACGTGTAAACAGAGCTTGCAGGCCGCTCTCCCTCAAGCAGATGAAGAGTAGAGGATAGGGATTGCGACGTAGGAGGAGGAAGAAGATAAGAGGGTTGATAATGAACGTGGTGACCAACATGCAACCCACAAGCAGGAGCACGAGATGGCCGTAGTGGGTGAAAACTTCCATACCATTCTCCGATACGGAAGTGAACACCAAGCCCAAAATACCGAAAGGAGCAAACTGAATGACCCACCTCACCGTGAGAGTGACAACCTCGGAGAAATCATGAACAACGCTTATGGTTGATTGGCTACCCTTCAGTTTCAGCGCAAAACCCACCAGGATGGACCAGAACAAAATGCCGATGTAGTTGGCTTGAGAGATAGATTCCATCGGGTTGGCCACCATCTTCATGAGCAAGTTGGAAAACACGTCGGTGAGGGCTCCAGGCACACTGCCTCCTGCCGTGTTCGTCAACTGGAGTGTCACAGGGAACAGGAAACTTCCTGCCACTGCACATACGGCGGCAAGGAATGTGCTGAGCAGGTATTGGGAGACCACCATGCGGAAGCGTGCCCCCAGGTTGTGGCTGGCCTTGGCAATGCTGGCAGCCACCAAAACGGCCACCAGAACGGGGGCTATGGCCTTCAGGGCACTCACAAAAACGACACCCATAATGCCAATGCCCGTCCACTGAGGGACTACGAGTCCAAGCAGGGTACCAACAACAAGCCCCACGAAGATGCGAAGCACAAGACTCATCTGACTCCACATCTTAAAGATTTTCATAAAATTCATAGATATGACTGGATTCTATAATAAGAATGGGGGCCTATTGGGCTTCCCTCAAGGGGAGTGGGATTATTCCAACGGGATATCGGGATGCTGCACGGCAAGGGGAAGGTCTTTCTGGGAAAGATAGAACATGTAGAGGATGACAGGTTTTGTGCCGCGATTCTCGCCATGATGGATGGTACCCACCATCTCGACAACAGCCTCACCCTCATGCACAACCTTCGTCTTACCGTCCTGACCGATGATGGTTAGTTCGCCTTGTACTAACACACCATAGTTCATGGCAACATGGTGATGCCAACCGAGTTTCTGGCCAACGGGGAAAACGTATTTCACGGCCACGAGTTCGGGACGGCCTTGAAAGTAGTCAGGCAGTTCCACACCGTCCCAGCTCTGACTGGTGCGAATGAGTTCTACAGATTCTACCTGCGCGGTGGATTCTTCATTATCAGTGTGGGCATTGTTACAGGCGGTCAGGCCGAAACTCACTACCGTTGCACCGCAAAGAGTAAGGATGGCGGCGAGCATCCATTTCGTTCTCTTATTCATCTTCTTTAAATGTATTAAGTAGATGTTTTGAAAAACAACGTTTCTCTCCTACCCTTAGTTTGTGGTAGGCAAAGTGCCTTGGAAGGTGAAGTTCGTAGCCATTGGATATTCGCCTTCCGTGCTTCCTGCGAAGAAAATGGTCAGACTCAGTTCGAGCTGGGTTTCGGTGACCACGGCTTTCTCGATGTAGAGGTTGCCTGCTGGATAATTGACATTGTTGTAGGTGAGGGTACCGTCTATCATGCTGGACTCCGTCAGGTCTATCGTGGCCGTCTTCTGGTCGGCACTGGAGGTGAGGGAGAGATCACTGATGGTGATGTCGGTAAGCGATACATTTCCTTCTTGGTAGGCAGGGATAACAATCTGAGCAGTATTACCCGTAGTCAGGGTTACCTGCATACCAGAGAAGTTGTAAGCACCCGTGGGATTGTCGTCGGTTTTGTTGACATAGTCGCCACGCCAAGCACTTGCCGTCATGGAACCCTCCTGACCCTGCAGGGTTTGGCTGGAAGCAGAACCCGTGTAGATGTAATTCTGACCGGTATTAATAAAATTAGAGATGATGTTGAAGACATACGTGAGGGTGTCTTCATTGCAACTGGTAGCTACAGCACCAGTGCTGAGGATAGCCAACAAGAGAGCTGTGTGTTTAAAGAACTTTTTCATTGTAATTTACTTTTATTTTATTTCTTATTTTGCATGTCATTTACCAATTCGGGATAGCTGATGCGCGTATGATAGATGGTCATAAGTTTCTTTTGCAAGACTTGCTTGACTAAGGAAATATCCTCGAAAGTGACAGGACAATGGTTGAAGTAGCCATCCTGAACCTGACTGTCGATAATGCGGTCAACAAGGTTGTGGATAGACTCTTCGGTGTACTCGGGCAAACTACGACTGGCAGCCTCCACAGCATCGCACATCATGAGAATGGCCTGTTCCATGGTAGAGGGGTTGGGACCAGGATAGGTGAAGAACTTCTCGTCTATCTCCAACAAGGGATTTTCATTCTTGTACTTAATGTAGAAGTATTTGGCCTTGCTGGTTCCGTGATGGGTAGCTATGAACTGCCGAATGACCTCGGGCAGGCGATAGTGCTCAGCCAGTTCCAAGCCTTTCTTTACGTGGCTGATAATGATTTGCGCACTCTTCACATAGGAGAGGTTGTCGTGGGGATTAGTTCCGTTTTGGTTCTCGGTAAAAAATACGGGGGAATCAAGCTTTCCGATATCGTGATACAGAGCTGCGGTTCGCACCAACTGACTTTTGGCCCCCAGGGTGTTAGCCACCTCGGCAGCAAGGTTTGCCACCTGCATGGAGTGTTGGAATGTACCTGGGGCTTCCTCGGAGAGGCGACGCAAAACCTCGTTGTTCGTATTGGAAAGTTCTACAAGGGTGACCATGGAAGTGAAGCGGAAGAGTCGCTCGAAGGGGAAGAGTAACAAATAGGCGATGAAGAGCAGGAAGCCATTGAGAATAATGTAGAGATAGGTTCCGTAGTCGTAACTCTCGGAGGTGAAAATGCTCATGCGGATGAGTTCGAAACAGAGATGACAGAGCATGGACGCTACCACAACGAGTATGACTGCCACAAACAATTCGCTACGTTGGGAGAGTTGGCGCAGGCTATAGATAGCGACTAAGCCAGCAACCAATTGTATGACAATGAATTCAAAGGGACTGGTTAGGGCTATTGCACTGAGCAAGATGCTCACAACGTGAGTAATGAATGCCGCTCGTGAATCGAGGAAGACACGTATAAAAATAGGCAAAATACAATAGGGGATGAGGTACACACTGAACAGGCTGTGACTGACAAGGACATAGGTGAGAAGAGGGAAAAGGAAGGTAAGTAGCACGATGAGGGCTACCGTACGAGGACGTTGAAGATAGTCGCTACGGAACTGGTTGAAGAAGACCAAGAGACAGACAATCAGGATGGTGGCATAGATAAGCTGACCTCCCAACTGGCTGAATCGCTCGGTGGTTGAACGCTCGCGTCCCTCGCGGTAAACCTGCATGGAATGAAGGATGTTGTAGGCTTCCTCATCGACAATGTCGCCCTGGTCGATAATCTTTTGACCTGCCAATACCTGACCAGAGTAACGGACGAGTTGTTTCTCTATGCTTTCGAGTTGCGACTTGGAGCGTTCTTCGTCATAGACAAGGTTGGGCTCCAAGAAGCGGCTCAGATTACAACGTTGGAGCAAGGTGTATTGGTAGTTCAGAGAATCGGGGTCAGTCATTAGGAAGGTGTAAGCCGACTTGGGGGTGAAGAGCTCGTCAATAGCGTGCATGCTCCCCATATTCTGAACAGAAACGACAATGCCTGTGGAATTCTCCCGATTCAGACGCTCATAGTCGTTGGAGGATACAATACCCGCTTGATAGATTGCCCTCAGCCTCTCGACGATATGGGCACGATAATAAACTGGCACAATGGCTGATAGGGTTTTGTTGAACTCCTGCACAAAATCCTTCGTCTGCTTGGTTTCCACCTCCAAGTCCATCTCATAGATGGGTTTGTAGGTTTGCATAAGACTGTCTCTCTCTTGTCGAAGAACACTGTCAGACTTCAGTATAGGAAAGTTCTCTCTAGCTATTACAGTGGGATAGTTCCAAGGGCGCCCCTTACGAAAATCGAGTTTTACCTGATTTCCACGAGGCATAAAAGAAACAAGCGCAACGATGGAAGCAACGACCACGAGTGTACGATAAATGTAACCACGGGTCGTGATTTTATTAAAGTGGTTGTATCGGCTCATATTGTCTGTTCTTTATTCGCAGTTTGCTATTCACAGCAAATGGTTTGTACGGCAAAGGTAATAAATTCTGCCCACATGACCTCGGCAGAGAAGCATTATTTTCAATATGGGTCAACGTCGTAGTTAACTTGAGCCGACTTATACTGAGGAAGGGATAGCAGATATTGCTGAATCTGACGCAGACGCAGACGGGCTTCGTGCATCGGAGCCGTAGTCTCTATCTTGAGGATAAGTTTGCGGATATAGAAAAGTTGGATGCGCCCGATGGGAGGGGTATCGGGACCAAGGACACGGGAGCCGAACACGCGCCGCAACTGGGCAGCCATATCACGTGCCAGAGCTTCGACCTGACGGTAATCCTTATGTTTGAGATAGATATTTACCAAACGGCTGAAAGGTGGATAGCGGAATGTCTGGCGTTCCTGCATCTGATCGCGATAGAGTGAGACATAGTCGTTTGTCACCACCTGACGGACAACAGAGAGATCGGGAGTCTTGGTCTGTAGGATGACCCTTCCCTGACGGCTACGACGACCTGCACGGCCAGCTACCTGAGCCATCATCTGAAAGGCACGCTCATAACTACGGAAATCAGGCATGTTGAGCATGGTGTCGGCATTCAGAATACCTACGACACTGACACGTTCAAAGTCCAATCCCTTTGTTACCATTTGGGTACCAACAAGAATATCGGTGCGGCCATGCTGAAAATCGCTGATAATGAACTCATAAGCCGAACGGCTACGAGTCGTATCAAGATCCATGCGGGCAATGCGAGCCAGAGGAAAAATCTGCTGTATGTCGTCCTCAATGCGCTCCGTACCATAACCAATGTTGAGAATCTCCTCACTACCACAGTTGGGACAACGAGGGGGGATGGGGTAAACCATACCACAGTAGTGGCAGGTCATCTGACCAGCTCCCTTGTGATGGGTAAGGGTAACGTCACAATTGGTACAGCGAGGTGTCCAGCCACAAACGTGGCATTCCATCTGAGGGGCATAGCCACGTCGGTTCTGGAAGAGTATTATCTGTTCGTGACGTTCCAGGGCTTCGCGCATGGCCTGTAAGAGCACCGAGGAAAAGGCACCCCGCATCTCCTTTCTGTGACGTTCCTGCTTAATGTTTACAACCTGTATCTCGGGTAACTGAACCTGGCCGTATCGCTCGGTCAGCGTAACCAGTCCGTACTTTCCCGTCTGGGCATTATAGTAACTTTCGAGCGAAGGGGTGGCCGTGCCCAACAAGGTTTTGGCACCAGTGCGCTGGGCCAAGACCAAAGCCACATTACGGGCATGGTATCGGGGAGCTGGTTCCTGTTGCTTAAAACTGGTCTCATGTTCCTCGTCAATGATGACTAAACCAAGACTCTGAAAAGGCAGGAATACCGAAGAACGGACACCGACAATGATGTCGTAGGGATGGTCGGAAAGTTGTTTCTGCCACACCTCGACACGTTCGGCATCGGGATACTTGGAATGATATACTCCCAAACGGTCACCAAAGACACGCTTCAGGCGCTCGACCAGTTGGGCCGTAAGTACGATTTCGGGAAGCATGTAGAGTACTTGGCGATCCTGTGTTATCTGTTCGTGGATGAGACGGATGTAAATCTCCGTCTTGCCACTGCTGGTGACTCCATGCAAAAGACAAGTATTGTGGGTCTGGAAGGATTTCTGTATCTCATCATAAGCACGTTGTTGAGCGGGACTTAAGGGTGAAAGGTGAAGGGCAAAGGGTGAAGACATCTCATCCCCAATCCTCAATCCTTCATTCTTCACCATATCGCGTCCTAATCTCGACACCTGTTTCTCGTAACTTTCCAAAATACCACGTTCCTTAAGTCCCTTGAAAGCAGCCTCGGAGAATCCTTCGAGAAGGTTTTGCTTTTCCAGTTCCACAAGGAGGGAGGGATTATGAAGTGTAAGCGCAGCGGAAGCCTTTGAGAGGTCGAGATAGCGAAGCAGAAGGTCGTGCTGCTTCTGGGCACGTCCCAGTTCGTCGAACACCTGATTCAACCGATCCTCGCTGAAAAAAGCCTCCGTCAGGCGCACACAGACAACAGTTCTTGGACGATAGTTGCGTTTGAGTTCCTCACGCATGACCACGGCTCCCTTGTCTAACAGGTTCTTGACAAGTGGCAGTATGTTCTTCACCCCCACAGACTTCTGTAAATCCAGGATTTTCTGCTCTTTGAGGTGTTCCAATAGGTCGAGGATATGTTGTTCATTCTTACTAAAGGGCACATCTGTATCGTAATTGGGATTGAAAACGACTACGCTCTCGCTCTCCAACTTCATACCACTGGGCAGGGCGGCTTTATAAACCTCGCCCACAGAACAGAGATAGTAATCGGCAATCCAACGCCACAGCCACAACTGATTGGGCAGAAGGATAGGAGCCTCATCGAGCAAATCGACAGCCTCCTTTAACTGAAAATCGGCAGGAGGTACATCCTCGCGCACGGCAACGACTATGGCAGAATAGATTTTCTTGGTACCAAAAGGGACTATGAGACGACTGCCCATACTTACCTTCCCTCGTAACCGTTCGGGGAGTATATAGGTATAAGTTTCCGCTAACGGCAGGGGAAGAATAACATCAGCTAAAAGAAATATGCGGCCCGGAAGTTCCATGTTCTACCCTCCAAATCCACATTGTTCAATTCGCCCATCTTGCCCAAAGGTATGTTATAGTTGAATCCCAACTGGACATGTTTCAGTATTTCAAAGCCGGCGCCAATGTTCCAGTCGAAAAAAGAATGATGCATTTTGCCAATGCCACCAATGTCGGACTTACTGACATACCAGTTCCACTGTGGCCCAGTAGCCATATAGACATTAAAACTCTGGGCAACCTCATAATCGTAACGTAAATTCAAGGGAACAACAAACATGTGAAGGTTTTTGTGTGCTTCCATGCCCTTGTTGGTATAGGAAAGACGATTCTGATTATATAACAGAGCTACATCAAAACCCAGATTGGGCATAGGAATCTCGCACTTAAACTTTGCTCCAACAAACCAACCGACACGATTGTCCTGGGACATCAAACCCTTGCTGGCCTTGAAACGACTCAAATCAACACCACCCTCTACACCCCAGTCCCAGGCACGGACTGGCAACGAAAACAAAACAAGCACAAAAAGGAGCAGTGAGACTTTGTTCATGAACAGAAGCAATATTATAGATTATCTGCGTGTTCGACGGGCACTAACCGTTGGGGCAGAACTACTCTTCGTTTTCTGACGTTTTTCGGAAGCCTCGGAAATTCCACCATTGGAACGTCGGGTTGCACCCTTCTTCACTGACTTCTCGTTACTTGCATTCTTCGCCTTCTTCTGTACCTTGGTCGTCTCTACAGCCACACTGTCAGGCACACTATCCACCTTCTCACGATGTTTCCAAATGCCCTGTTCAAAGTCCTTAAGTTGCTTTTCTATCTTCTGCTGCTCTTTTCTCACCTTGGCCGTATCGGTCTCATTGGCCAACACACGTCCTTGCATGTTAGACGTCTTATAGATTTTCCCATCATAGCGGTTCATGGTGAAGAAATCGTCAGCCGTCATGTTGGTTACATTATTCAGATTCGAGGACATAATGGGCAAACGGCTCAGATAGGGAGCGACATCGTCATACTTTATCCAAAACAAAGGTTTGGGAGCCGCAGCCTCACCACCAAACCCATCGTCTTCAATGAGAACAGGGCACAAGGCCGTAACCTTGGCATGGTAGGTTCCCGTACGCTGGTCGAGGTAACTGCTTTCCTTGATATAATAACGCTTTACCTGAGCCGATGGAATGTCGTTGTCGGCCACAGTGTACTTGCCGTTTTGCTCCTCGTAATAGATATAGTAGCGATCAAGTATCTCCTTCACATCCGTCACACGGTCTTTTTCTGCAAAAGACTCATTACCATCCAATTTATAGGTATAGACGGGTATGCGCTTCGTCAAGAACAAACGGAACAGGTAGGTAAAGAGGTTCACCTGACGGTCGGTTGGCTCCACGGGATAGTACAAAGGCGCATTCTTATCTGCCATCAAGTCGAGCTGGCGATAGATGTCACGACGCCAAACTACATCTTCGGGCATATCCTCACTGGTGGGGAACATAAGGGATGCACGATCCACCTGCTGTTGTGTGGCAGACGTATTTTTCTGCTGGGCTACGGCATTACTTGAGGTAATTCTGCGCTTTGCTGGCTGTCCGTTTGCCGTCGTCACGGCAAACACGAATAATATGAGCAATAACTTCTTCATAGTTTTATTTGTCTTATAGGACTGTTAAGACCTACTGGGCTTTATTCCTTATCAATTCACAATCACTTCCATGGCTCCATTCAACGTACGCTCAATGCCATCGGGTCCCACGGCACGAATCTTACTGATGTAGAATCGTTTGCCACGATTCAACTGACGAATCATATTCTTCTGGCGCAAGGTGAACTCCGAACTTTGGGCTATCTCTGGCACAGCATTACCCATGTTGTCGTAAAAAACCATTTCGAAGCCCTTCACCGTAAAGGGGATGTTCAGCAGACCATCGTCAATGGCTGCCCCCAGATTGGTCATTGCCATAAGGCTCTGCTTAGCAATCTTGCCACCCATCACATGGTCATCATCAACCGTAATATAAGCCGTCGGATCAGGCAACTTACGGACACGGAAGGTAAACTTACCCATCTCCTGCACACGACCTGCAGTTTCGGCTGCAACCGTAATAACGGCCTCGCCTCCCACATTGGTAGGCCGGGCAATAAACTTGCCATCGCCTTTCTGAGTAAAGCCTCCGCCCGTCATGCTCACACGCAGTCGGCTGGATGGTATTCCTGGCACACTGACACTCATGGGGTTGTCGTAACCAGCATAGAGCACGTTCATGATATCAGCACTGACCGTAGCACTGGGCGGAATGACAGTATATTTCTGTTCAAACTCGCGTTTCACTTTTTCGCCACTACCATTCAGGGTCTCTATCCATCCCGTCAGAGTAAAATCGCCCGTCGAATTACAAACAGTCTCATACACTCCATGGTCGCTTTTTATTTCCTTGCCACCAACATAAATGGTAGGACGGTTCGTCGTATCCACGGCAGCCATAAATATCTGTGCTGAGAACAATCCACCTTGCATAACAGTCATGGTATTGGGTACCACGTAGGCGTTTACTTCATTCACACGGATGTCCTTCACGTCAATATTCGACACCAGTCCGTGCAACACTTCACCCTCAGCCGAGCGTACTGCATTCTGCAACTGTGTAAGTGAGGCTACGGCTGCCGCAGTAGGCATACTCTCGAACATGGCTTCCTGCCAGTTCTTTCCTTCAGCCTTATCCTTGGCCGGCACCTCTGTGGAGAGATTTCTCTCAATAATCCTGCGCTGTGTTGTATCAGTTACCATCTTCGTAATACGCTCACGATAACTGTTAATCGCCTTATATAGTTCCTTTCCCCTACCCTTTCGGGGAGCCAGCATGACATTGGAAGCTGCTTCCAAGTCTTCCTGATTGCGTATGTTGTGGACATCGCCATCCTTTCCATCGCTCTTCTGCACAATGGCCACCTTCAGTTCCTCGGCCAGGTTGTAGAGAGAATCGCTCATTTGCTTTACATACTGCGATTTCTCATACCACTCCTTCACCTTCGTCGGATTGGCCTTCATCTGCTCGTCAAAATTTCTGTAAATGCCTTCGTTAATCAACATGGCATTCTGCGTGGCTTGATCCAGTTTATCCGACACAAGAGTAAAGCCCTTCAGCACGTCGCTGCTGACATTGAGGGCCAACATGGCCATCAGCACGACATACATCAGATTTATCATCTTCTGACGTGGCGATATCTTCTTTTTCTTTATCTGAGCCATCTATCAAATTGAGGATTGAGAATTGAGAATTAAGAATTAGCCTCTTCTTGTGGGTTGATGGGACCTACCACATTCACGGTTAACGCCTTAATCATGCGGGCATAGACGTTATTAAGTTCTTCTATCTGCTGAGCCATACGACGGGTCTGCTCATCGATTTGCTCAATGGTAGATACCTGTTTGCTGATATTACGCAATTGCAATTCATATACCGTAGCAATACCTGTGAGTGTACGATTGAGGTTCTCCATCTCCTCACTATCGGTTGACATGCGCTCTGCCTGAGTCTTCACACGTCCCAGTACTTCCGTGAGTTCATTCAGTTGCTCAGCATAGTTCTTTACGGCCTCTTCCACAGTTGCAGGATCTGTAGCCAGTATTTGTGCAGCCTCCGTAAGGTCGGCTCCGCCACCAGCAACTCCACCACCAACAATTCCACCGCCAAGAATGACAGGCTGACCAGCAGCTACAGCACCACCAATCACAGAGCCACCAACAACAGGGGCACCAACAACAGGCTGTCCCTCTCCGTCCTGTGGCGAGGTTTCAGCCGAAACTGTACCACCACCAATGACCACAGTGCCACCACCAGCAGGAGCACCACCAATGACTACGGTACCGCCTCCACCGACAAGACCCGGACCACCATTCTGGGCAGCAGCAGATGCTACGGCAGCCAATTCCTCAACAGTCTCGCTGCTGAGAGCAGCACTCTCTGTACCAGGAACTTTTTCCGTTACACGCTCGAAACCAGCTACTATAAACACGAATACCTCGGTACCCATACCGATGAACAACATCAGATTGGCTCCCGGAAGGTGAGTCAGTTTGAAAAGCGTACCCAAAATAACGACGGCAGCACCCCATGAATAAGCATAATTCATGAAGGTCTGACCCGCCATGGTGTCCATCCACTTTTGGATGACTTCTATAAAATTCAGTTTCTTTGCCATGATTCTTCTCTAATTATAGGGACTATAGGTACTATAGGAACTATATAAATATGATATTTTCTCCTTTTTTATCTCTTCTGCTTGGGTTGCTTGCCGGCATCGTTCACCATCGAGCGAACGCAACGGAAACCAATATAACTGCGTGGCTGGTTCTGATACTCATAACTTCTCCATGCACTGCGTATCATACTCTCAGGGTCTTTCCATGAGCCACCACGCACACTCTTCTTCTTCAAGCGATAGGGATCCTCCTTGGCAGCATTGTACTTCAATTCAGGGTTCATGTCGCTCATACTCTCTACGCCAGCCTCGGTATATACGGTACTGGTCCATTCTGCCACATTACCTGCCATATCATACAGACCATTCGAGTTTGCACTATAGATGCCGCATCTCGACGTTATCAGACTACCGTCCTCGGTATAGTTTCCACGGTCGGGTTTAAAGTTTGCATAGTAACAATTCTTGTCGCTCTTCACCTCACCGCTTTCCCAAGGGAAGGCACTGCCCGATTTTCCACGTGCGGCATATTCCCATTCTATCTCAGTCGGCAGTCGGTAACGCTGAATCTGCTTAGCCATGCCTCCAAGTCCCTTCAGCAGGAAGTTGGTGCGCCACGCACAGAAGGCATTAGCCTGTTCCCAGGTCACTCCCACCACGGGATAGTCGTCGTAAACAGGATTGTTGAAGTATAGCTTCATATACCGCTCATTATTGGCATTCTGGAAATCGTTGACCCAGCATGTCGTGTCGGGATAGACATTGACAATGTAAGTATTCAGGAAATCCCATGGGCCACTGAGAGGTCGTGTGATGGTCTGGCGCTGGATACGGCCGTCGTCGTCAATCCATGCCGTGTCCTTACTTATCATCACCTCTTGATTACGAATGGCATCGTGCGAAGCATCGGTATTCAGGTCACGCTCCTCAGGATTCAGACGATACCTACGCTGGGCTGCAGCTGCATAGTCGTAGATTTCATATCGATAGTTCATCTGACTTGCATCCAACATCTTGGTTCCATCTATGGGATGTGTCACGTACACACTCTCTATGGCACGAGCCTCATCCTCATTGGCCTTCTTCCAAGGTATCGACTTATTCCAGTTCAGATACGGAGTAATGGGGTTACCCTCTTTATCCTCTTCAATCTTATACGTCTCGTCACCCCCATAGGCAGGATCGGCCAGACGTTCACGGATAATGCTGTCGCGCACCCAGTTTATAAACTGGCGGTATTTGGCATTAGATACTTCCATCTCATCCATCCAGAAACCATCCACCGAAATCTCACGCTTCGGAAACTCTGCTCCCCACAAGGTGTCGTTTTCTTCCAAACCCACTTTCAGCGAACCTTTGCGCACGGCCACCATGCCAAACGGAGTGGGCTCAGCAAAGGAAGAGCCTTTCACTCCCGTCACCTCACCGCCCACGGCATTAGCCGAGGTGCCTACACCCATACAGGCTGTCAACAAAAGAATTAAAAGTGAAAAGAGACAAGTGAAAAGTGTTATACGCTTCATAACTTTTTATCTCGTTTATAATATTTTTAATTTTAGTCCTTTTTCTTATAATATTCTCACGCTCTTATGCATGTTTTTACCTTTTTTGAAAAGGTTCAAATCCATCTGGTAACCCAACACCAATTCGTGGGTACCATGCAGTGCCCCAATACCTCCTGTATATATCTCGTAAGCGTAGCCTATCTGCAAGCCGTGGAACGTAGTCCCGAGCAGCACACCCACACTTATTGTCGGACTGTAGGACAGACCCGCATAGAGGTGTATCTTCTCTCCGTTGTAGGCCAATCGTGCTGCGATGTCGCCTCGCCATGCTTGCAGGTCAGTTCGCAATATGACCGACGTATAGAGCACATATTCGGGGCGTTTGAAGCGCAGGTTATATCCACCTGTCAAGTAATAGAGTCTGCTCACACTGGTTTCGTGTGTCTTGTCGTCTCCCAACTTGATGGTAGGTCCTGTCAGATGCATTGTACTCAGTCCTGCATACCACAGCTTTTTATAGCTGTATCGCAGTCCAGCGTCCACGTCCAGCCCCGTACCGTTAACCTCGCTTGTGGCAAAAGCCGGGTCGTTGCTGTCTATCACGTCAAGTTTTGTTCCGTCGAAGGTTTCATTCAGGAATCCCACTCGCGCTCCAATGCTCAGTTTGCCGTCCCAAAGAGGTTGGTGGTAGGCATACTGGAGGTACAGTTTTTTGTTGGCGAAGAGACCTATCCTGTCATTCATAAATCCCACACCAACGCCATGACGGGGACTTAAGAAGAAGAGTGGCAGGTCGGCAGTTGCGAGCATGGTTGCCGGGGCATTCTCGAACCCCACCAGCTGCATGCTGTAGGCTCCCTGTACGTTCAGTTGGCCATCCAATCCACTTGCTGCGGGATTGAAATACGTTTGCAGCGCCCAGAAGTTCGTGAACGCAGCATCGTACTGTGCACTCACCCGCGTAGTCATCAGCACGGCCACAACCAGCCACGACAGTCTTTTCATCCTCTCTAAAAACGTATGCTGGGGCTATATTATTGTGTCGCTACAATAAATTTACTTTCTCACAAACTTCTTTCCACCTCTGACATAGACACCCTTCTGTGGACTATCCACAGGTCGACCACTAAGGTCATAGATAGTGTTTCCAGCCTCATTCTGTCCTTTGTCATAGGTAGAAATGACCCCGTCAGTACCTTCCCATTTGACGTTTAGGATCTCGGTTCCATCGGGAACAGCAGTTGCTGGCAGATAAGCACGATTGATGCCCAATTTGCTATTCACGGCAATCGGATAGAAACCTAGTTCATTGTCTCCCGTTCTCAACACATAGCCATCTACATGTTGGGCAAAAGGTGTACCATAGAGCAGATTCCCCTCTGTGTCAGCCACAGCATTGGTATTGATTATCAATGTGGTTTCCGACACACCACTTTCGGAACGCAGTATGACAGGAGTCTCGGCAGGAACTTCTTTGCCAATACATACAGCATAAGCGTACTGTCCATCAACCTTAGTCACCTTATAGGCTTGAACATCATCGCTCAACGTGGCTCCGTACGGCAGATATACAGCACTGTATGATTCATCCCCTACAGACATCATCGTCTGTGTAAGATTGGGTGACAAAGAGACTACGAAATTAGACATGGCCAAATAGTTGGTAGAGGTTTGTGCATTTACCGTTATCTTCGTCGATTCTGTGTTCAGTTCATCTACCAATAAAGTCTGGTATGCTGTTGTCGTAGTAACTACGGATACACCATTTTCCGAGGTCAATTTTGTGGAGCCAGCCGAATAGTTCCGTGTCTCCAGAGAATAGCCCTTGATGGCATAGCCTGTAGGAGCTTTCAATGTGAAAGTTGCATCTGCACCTGCAACACTGGCCTTATAAGCCAGATTGTAGCGACTATTCCAGTTACTATATCTGTCAAACGTACCTGAGGACTTCGTCAGTGTCAGTCCTACACATCCACTGGCAGCTTTTGAGGTCCATAGCGTTTTACTGCTGCTGTCCCAGTTTCCGAAAGACTCCTCCCCCTTCGTTCCATATACAATCTTCACCTCTGTTTCCGAGGGTATCAAGGTTGAGCGCAGCTCGCGGTACCATGCCAAAATCTGTTCCTTGGTAATAGTTACATAGTTTATGGCATAACCATTTCCGGCACTATACGACTCGTCCTCATAAAGCAAAGCCAGCGTACCATCAGCCAGTTTAACCATGGTAGAGTAGCATGAGCCATTAGGCTGAATATTATATACGCCTGTCCAGGAGTTTCCGCCATCGATACTCATGGCCAATTGCAGACTTTGACGGTCACTGGTGTTAATGAAGGAATGAAGCATAATGTCAGGCTCGCCCTCGGTAGAACGGCTATAATAAAGCATGTCGGCATTGCAGGCATTACCAGAGATGTCTGACGTACGATATTGGCTTCCCCACCCCGTAGCATCAGCATTGGCTCTGTTCCAACCTCGGTTTCCGCTCTGACGTACCGAGAGCAACAGACTTCCGTCATTCATCTGTTCCAGCTTAGATTCATCTGTGCCCGAGTAAGCCAGTTCGGAACCTATGGTCCAGTTTTCTCCATTGTCAGTCGAATACAGGATATAACACAGATTTGTGTTTCCTTTGTCGGCAGTCCGGGCATTGGTTGCATACATGATGGTGCCATCCTTAGTGGTCAGACCCTTACCGGAAGTGGTAAAGAAGTTTGTGAAGTCATGTGAGTTCGTTTTGCCACTTACGCCATCCGTGAAATGCGAACCAAACAGACTGCGCACGGTTGACCAAGTTTCTCCATTGTCCTTACTCGTTGATATACCAGCATTCACCATGCCATATCCAAACATGGTGCTACCGGCAGCCATAACACAGATGAGATCTCCATTAGGAGCCATAGCCAATGCGGCATCTCCATAGCCATAGCCAGCAGCCGTGGAACCATCACCCGTAGCTACCTTGACAGGATTCGTCCAAGTACATCCACCATCCGTGCTACGTACAGAAGCTACATCAATTTTATGATTACCAAGGTCACTATTGCTGTTGTATCGTTTATCGATGGCCACAACGATATCACCGTTCTTATCCAGAATCATGGCAGGAATACGATAGTATCGACAATTGGCCGTCGTGGGACGAAATACAAAGTTCTGCAGGGCAAAGACCTTCGGAGCCTGTCTGTCGGGATTGCCAACACTACCCAAAGGAAGGGTCGTGGTTGTCTCGCCCACAGTATAGGTGAGACTTGCGAGCGAGTTTCCGAGCATGGCACCCAGCGTAGCATCACCTTTCACCGTAGCACAAAGCCAATAGGTATGTGTCCCGGCATTCACTTGGCCGATGTTCAGGGCAACGTTTTCCCCTTTAACCTCTGCCGCGGCAAGCGGTGCGGCTTGTGTTGTGGCTATAAATTCCAAGTTACTGTTTTCATAGACATACAGGCTACTTATGTTCTCTGCCGCCTCGTCTGTCAGCGTTACATTCAGCGTTACATCGGTAGCCTTCTTGATGGCAGTGGCAGCAATACGTAACAAAAGCGTGTTTTCGTTTCCACGCCCAGCTGTCTGGTACCCACGTGTCACCGTAATGCCATCGGCCTTAAAAGCAACACTGGGATCTACGGCAACCAGTGATACAGGATAAAAAGCGAAATCGTCGTTGCCGCCAGTAGATGTCGGAACGGTTGTATTCCATCCCACCACGGTAGCCCTGGACTCTCCGCCCGTAAAATCGTTGGCATTCAGTATGACATTAGTTGATAGACACTGGACATAGAAATGTCCGTCGGTCGAAGCTATCTTTTCCACCGTCATACTTTCTTCTGGCTGAGCCGTCGTGGGAACATTCGTACGATGAGCGATTTGTCCGAAATAGTTGCCATAGCCCGTCTGGATATAGTATTTTCCATTACCAGCATCCTGTAGGCGTACCAACCACTTACAGGCAGAAGAGGTATCTCCCGAGGGGAGCGTAGACCAGTTGAGCAGTTTATGCGTCGAGACATTTTCATAGACATAGCCTCGTTTTTCTCCACGGTCGTACATGACATACCACTGTCCCGTTGTCAGGTTATCGGCTGCTGTCTCCGACATACTGATGTCGAAATCAGCCAGCTCCTCAAGCATCGTGTCCGAGAGACTACTCTGTGCACTCACTTTCGCTGTAGCCCCCACCAATAGCAGACAGGCCGACAGCAACATGGATTTTACGTTCATGTGATTTTACCTTTTATTCTATAATAGTATGTCCATCATCCTCGTCTTCAAACCAGGATTCACCCTTCACAAGTCCACCTTCCACTTCCTCATCGCTTACATGCATGGAGGTCACCATAAATGCATTCTTAACATCCATTTCCAGTACCTCCACCCGGAAAGGAACATATACTTTCTTTTTCATAACGTAACCTGCTGTTCTTATTTTACCACAACTTTTTTACCATTCACAATATACACTCCCCTGGTGGGCTTTTCAATGCGACGCCCACTGAGGTCGTAAACCGCCTTATCCAACGACTGTACTCCGGGAACCGTCGTTTCCATTCCATCTTCAATATCCCAGTTGAAGGCAAATCCCTTGACATTTCCTGTAACAACGCTTGTTGGCAGGTAGGCACGATTGGCATTCAGCTTACCAGAAGCACTGAGCTTGTAGAAGCCTGGCACACCTTCCACAATGTTTAGAACATAACCGTCTACATGCTGTTTCACGGAATTACCGGCAAGAAGGTTCCCACCGACATCTGCCGTAGCCGAACCGTTATAAATGGCCTTAGCCGAGGTTTTTGCCGTCTCGGAACAGAGCATGACCGGTGTTGAGGCCGGTATCTCCTGCCCCAGCTCCACAGGTACGGCCCATTCGCCGTTAAGGCTTATCTTGTAGGCTATCACATCCTCGGTCATCGTCACACCGTCGCTCAGGAAGAGCGTGGCATAGGAGCGACCGCCACAGGCCGTCAAGGCTATGTCGGTAGCAGCACGCAGCGTAACCGTAAAATGAGTGAGACAAGCATACCGGCTGTTGGAACTGTTGCTGTTCGAGAAAGTAATGGTTGTGCTCTTCGCGTTCAGTCCGCCGGTGGTCAGGTAGCCGGGAGTTCCGCTGGCCCCAAGGTTCACTGCCACCGAAGTGCCGTCCTCGGCCGTCAGGGTGTAGGTCTCCGAACCGGTGTAGTATCGGCCTCCCACGCTGTACCCGTCGATGACGTAGCCGTCGGGAGCCGTCAGGGTAATGATGTCGGTGGCGCCCGCAGCACTGGGTTTCAGGCAGAACACGCGCTGACCATAGTCGGACTCGCGATTGAAGGCATTGTAATCGGCACTTACCACCACACCTGCCAAACCCGATGTAGCATTGCTCGTGAAGGTGTTGGCCCAACCGCTGGCGGGCGACCACGTTCCATAAGGGGCCGAACCATTTGTAACGCCTTGGTCAGTAATCGTTACCGTGGGACATTGGGAGGCATCATACTGTTCGTCGATCTTCTCTTCCAGCAGTTCTTTGCTGATGACTACGTAGTTTATGGCATAGCAGTCTTGCTTATCCTGATTGCCTATGCTGCCGTCCTCATAGATGACGGCCAGGTCGCCGTTCGCCAGTTTCTGCATCGAGCTGTAGGCTGCATATCCCGGCTGTAACTGGAATATTTCCTTCCAGGTCTCTCCCTGGTCAAGGCTCATATAGAGACGCAGGTCCTTACGATAGGTACTATAGGACTTGGTTAGCGTGTGAAGAAGGACATCGCGTTCACCGTTGACAGAACGGCTATAGTAGAGGATATCGGCATTACAGCCGTTGGCATTCATCTCACTGCCCCAGTTGGAGGCTGTGCCCCAACTGCCGATACCGTCACCGGAGGCATCGCCCGTAGTGCGGTTGTACGAGCGGACGGCAGTGCCGTTGTAGCTGCCCTTGCGCACGGAGAGCAGGAGTGAATTGTCATTCATAATCTCGAACTTCGACTCGTCACCGCCGCCGTATGCCACCGTGGGCTGTACATGCCACGTTGCGCCTTTGTCGTCTGAGTATAGAGGATAGATGTTGGTGGTTCCACCCACCTTGCCCAGGAAGGCAAAAGCCATGCGTCCGTTCGGGAAGGTCACACCCTTACCGCCCGTGGTGAAGGCCGAGGCGATCTCCAGACCTCCCTTGTCTATGCTGGAGTATATGTCTGTCACGGCTGACCACGAAGCCCCGTTGTCGGTACTCTTCGAGTAGCCCATGTGCAGCATACCGCTGGCATAGCTGGCACTGCCGGCTGCCATGAGACAGTGGAGGGTGCCGTCGGCATCGGCCACGATGGCGGGGTCGCCAAAACCGTAGGTAGCAGCATTCACGCCGTCGCCGGCTGCAACCGTCACTTCCGGTTCCCACGTCAGGCCGCCGTCGGTACTGCGGCGTGCCACCACGTCTATCACATGAGCCCCGGAGCCGTTGTTGGCATTCTTGCCCAGGTCATAGGGATGGCCGTGTCGATAGTCCGTCAGTGCCACGATGCCGTTAGTCCCGGTATTCAGGATGGTTGGGATACGATAGTATGTGGTATTGGCATGACTGGGGGTCCACAGGGCTGTCTGCTGCTTGTAGATTCGCATCTCGCCATCAGGATCGCCTTTGGCTGTAAGGTCACAGACATCCGAACCGCTGGCATTGGAATAGGCGATGCCCTGAATGCTGGCATCCACGGCAGCCCATTCGGTGGCCGTGCTCTTCACGTCTGCCACAACCCAATAATAGAGGCTGGCGTTGGCTCCCTGCTCGGCTGCGTTCACATCAATGGACAACGTTCCCTCTGAGGCTGCCATCTCGCCTATCTTCTGGGGATTGGCTCCTTCTGCCATAATCTCGTCTATGGCGGTGGTATAGACGGCCACCTTATCGAGCTGGTCGGCTCCCGTCAGGGTAATGCTGAACTGGGTCGGGGTGCAAGCGGCAAACGGGGTTGCCTTTATCCGCAAAAGGGGCTGCATCGTGTTGCCCTTACCCGTGGTCTGGTTGCCCTGGATTATAGTGACATCGTCTGGCAACAGGCATACCGCGGGATTGTAAGTTACCGTCACGGTTTTGGCATCAGTATCTACGGCAGGGGTACCCACCATGCCTTCCATCTCAAAGTCCGTGGTTGCCGGCGTAACACCCGAGGGAAGGAAGAACCAGCCTCCGTTATATACCGAGGTCTGACCGCACACATCGCTGCGCGTACAGGTCAGCTGGGCGCCATTAGCGGCATTGGTGACAACAACCTGCCAGGCAACAAGGCCAGCCACAGTAAGGTCTATGGGATAAACGATATAAGCAGTACGCATTAAAGTCGTTTCACCAATAAAGTAGTTGGCGTTACTGTTGTATGGGTCAGCATAATAGTTGTTATTGGTTTTGAAGTAGTTGCCATTACTGTAACCACAAATCACATTACCTGCGGTTGCAGAGGGAGTGGGGAATTTGTTGGAGCCATTATCCACGAGATAGCGTCCATCGGGCAACTGCCAAGTGTTGACATCCCAACTGGTACATTCAATGTGCGTGAAGTAAGTCGGGTCTGTAATAGCCGGCTGAACATCAACACCTCCCGTGAAGGTCAGGGGATAGAGGTTATTGTATAAGGTTGTTGCGTTCTGCAAATAGCGTCCAGCATAACTATCCGAACCAGTCTTACTCTTGATTTGAATGGCATACCATCCAGAAGTGGAAGGATAGGTCGTAAGTGCCGTCTGGCTCTTAATCAACTTGGCCACAGCAGCATTGGCTGCTGTGCTGGCATCACCATCGACCTTTGTAATCGTAAAGTTTCCTCCCACATCGTTGTAGTTAATGATGGGGCCGGTATAGCTGTTGCTGACAGCCATGTAGGCAGCGTTTGTTCCGCTGACGGGATTGGTGGCCATCTTGATCTTTTTCGTTCCGTCGTCCTGTATTTCAAAGACCACGGCCACGGCATTGTCACTGAATACCCAAGCATTACCACTGCCTTGTGCAATGCCTGTGGGTATGGCAAACTTGTCGGCTCCAACGTTGTAGAGGTAGTATTGGTCATCGGTGCCCGTGGGGTAAATCACCCACTGGCTGTTGGCATTCGAAGCATCAAACGTGCCACTCTTACCACTCGACCATACATACTTAGTTGAAGCATCTGGGTTATAAATGAGTGCACCACGGTTGGAGTTGGTGTTGTTGATGGTGAATACATCTGTTGCGGTGGGCTCGAAACGCACCACAGGTTCAATAGCCCAAGCGGAACCGTTGGCTGAGCCAGAGTTGTAAGACCAACCGACAACAGAAGTTAGGCTAGAATTGGTATTGGCATAACTATAGTCGTCCTGAGAAGCAAAAGTCCCTAACTTGATGGCATAGTACGGAATGTCGTCAGACTTGGCATTATATATAATCTGTGCAGGCATATAGTTCTCTTCCGTCTGTGTAGCCGTAAACTGCGTAGATCTAGCGGTTGTCGTATTATCCAGATACCAAGCCTCGTCACCGTCGAAGCCAGCAATATAGTACGAAGCAGGTAGATTGTTGCTCTCATTCACATTCTCCTCAATGCGGAACACTGTGTTCGGGTTGTTTGTTTCTCCATTGTTGTACAACTTGTGATCACTGCCAAGTTTCCAATACTTCGTTGTGAGCCCGCTACCCATGCAGCGTATACGGTACAATCCTGACGGAACAAGCATGGAGATGTCGTCTGCCTCTTCCACCACCATACTAAGACCCTTGTCGTTGTTGATGTTGGAGGAAGAATATACGACAAACGATTCGGAGAGACATTGACTCGTATTATTGGGAAGGAGTAAAGCAAAAGATGCGCTGGGCAGTGCGTTGCTCCAATAGTCCGTCGTGATATCAGGTGTAGATGCGGGGATGTACTTCGTCGGAGTGGTAGAAAGCGTACTATTCGCCATACCTGTTTCGGGATAGGCGTAAGGACGGACTTCTATACCAGTGAACGGATCGCCCGTAAAGAACCATCGTCCACGCGGCGTAACCCAGTTCTTTGTCCGAGAAGATTGCTTTGCATTTCCCGTAGAACTGTCGGGAGCATAAGTGTAATAACCATAGCGTGCCGACTTGAAGAAGTACAAATGCGGATTGTCGATGTCAGTAGTTAGCTGGAACGGGCCCGTCCATGAGTAGGTTACATCCACGCTCCTGTTTTGGGTGGCAGTGAAGCTGGAGAGTGCCGGATAACTGATAAAGCGGCTCTCCAAATCTGTCATGGCGGTCGGGTATGCGCTGACGGTAGAATTAAGAGCATATTCCGACTCAGTCGTGAATACTGTGTTACCACTGCCGTCCAGCACGTTCCATGTGATATAGACAACAGGAGTCAACTCAATGGCTTGGATGGCTGCGCCACCATCATTCGAACCGTTAGCCGTCCAATATTTTACACCCTGATTGTTGCTTACACCGCCATACTGGTTCCAATAGACACCTGTTGTGCCTGCAGGGGCGATACTAAACGGGTTCGTGTAGCCAGTTTGCGTGCAACTGGTGATAATCCAGCGCGTACCTTCATCCTCGAATGTCGGGAAGGATGAACCGTTTGTCGCCGAACCATTTGCTGCAGCAAGGGCTTTGTCACTCTTAGCGTAGTTGCGGATGATGAAGCCATTGAACGGGTCACCGAAGAACATCCATCGGTATTTGTCATCTGTACCGTCGGTCGTGGTGCAGTCAAGCTGTCCGCCTGTCATCAAGTCGGAAGTGATGTATAGGGCGTTGCGTATCTTCAGTTTATAGTAGTGCTCATCACCTACTGTAGAAATATCGAACGGGCCCGTCCATTCATACGATATTTCTTTTACAACATCTTGTGTTACGGTGAACGGTGTGAGCGAAGGCAGTGCCACGAAACGGTCTGCATATTGAGCAACCCAGTCGGTCAGTTCCGTGGGATATTCCGTTACCTCCGTGCCTTTGGAATAAGACTTATAAACTGTATATAATACGTTGTCGCTTCCATCAACCAAGTTCCATGTGACGGTGTTAGTCAACAGTTGAGTATCCATGCCATAGGCTTCGATCTCATTCATGGCGAGGTAAGTTCCATTGCCAGTGCTCGATTGGTTGCGTGTGAAAGTCAACTTGATATAGCGGGCGTTGATGGACTCTGGCAGTTTCACATAACCTGTATTTCCGTATGGGATGCGAAGTCCCTCGAAGGCTGTCGTCCAACTGCTGTTGTCGCTACTCGTTTCCACGTTCAGCACGCCTGCACGGTAACTACCGTTCTGATTTCCAGAATAGCTATGTTGCTGATAGAAGTAGAACATGTCTATGTCGGAAAGATTAGCATTCTGAATTGTAATGGAATGCGGATATGTCACCGCTGTGCCATACCAACTGGAATGCCAGAATGTGCTGGCATTGCCGTCAAGAGCGTTACTGCCTGGCTTTTCGTCACCTGAGTATGTACTCTCGTCCGAGCAAGCCACGTATGTGAGTGGCACTTTGGTCTTAGTAGGTTCTACTGCCGTGCCGTAGAAATTCATCTCGTTGATGAGAAGAGCTACATATTCATTGTCAGTGTATAGAGGCTCAGCAAAGGAGAAACGTACATACTCCTTAGTGATAGGCCAAGGCAGGACAACATTGTTTGTAGCCAAATCGTACATACGTACATTCTTGTCAACGTATTCCCAATTTAGGGCATCGTCGCTCTCCTCAATCGTGATGTATTTTGCCCGACCGTATTTCTCGGAAGGAACGGAATGACTCCAATTTGTTGGCGTTGTATTCGAAATAATACTAATAGCGCTTACTTCGTGAAGAGCACCACGCTTCAAGATGAAGGAGTGTGGATAGCTGGTTTCGGATAAGTAGTTTCCTATCTCCCACTTGCTTTGGTAATAAGTGGAGGTGTTGCCGTCGAAAGCCATTCCGAGGGATGCTCGTTGAAGGTTGCCATCCTGTTCATCGCTCACACTATAGATGTTGTCATAGTAGTGATTGAGTTGAGTGGCTGATATCGTAGGCGTAGTTGCTTCAGAGAAGTCAATGGCAAACACACCTTCAGAGTCTGTCCAAGCATCACCGTCGGGACCGAAATTGTTGCGCGTTCCTGTACGATTGTTGCTCGTTGCATCGGTTACGTTGCCCGTGCTCTGGTTCATCTGCCAGTAGAGTTTCAGACCACTTGTTGATGCACTGATGGGAGCCACACAATAGGAACGGATATTCGCCTGCGACAGGGTGGTGCTCCATACGCGGAACTCGTCAATACTACCATTCATAGGAGCGGAACTACCGCCAAGTTTCAAGTTCTGGAAGTAGTTGCTGAAGCTGCTCGTAGAGATGGATTTCGAACTAATGAGGTTACCATCACGATAGAAATTCACTGTGCCGCTACCGAAAGTGATAGCATAGTGGTGCCATTCATTGGAGATGTAGAAAGCTTCGTCGGTGGACACGCTCTGTGAAGCCACAGAAAGCGTAGCTACTCCATTCGCCTCGGAGGTGATGGTGAAGCTGTTGCTATTCTTGCTACCTGTAATGCCTTGCGTAGTGCTACCAAGACTCTTGGGATTGAACCAAAAGTCGATGGTCCAAGTCGTGGTCAAAGCAGAAGACAGCGAAGCCGTCACGTTCTGATCACCGCCTGCAAAGGTCAGACCTTGGCCAGATGCGCTATTGCAGACAATGAGTGCGCGTTCTGCGTCTACGAAGTCTGTACCAACAGCATTGCTCGTACCAAACGTGAGTTTATAGACACCTGCTTTCGTTGGTGTGATGGTGCCGTTTTGTCCGTTGTATGTAATGCTATTATTGTCGCTGGAGAAACGCCAACTCCATGCTGTGGGATCATACAAAGTGTTGTCGGTCAGCGTGACAGGATTGTTCTTGACTACAACGGCAGGTGAGATGGTATAACTCGACTTTGGTACCGATACGTTGACCATAAAGGTCTCGCTATGGGTATAAGAGTTGCTGTTGCCATCGGTTACGGTAAGCGTAACAGTCTTCTGTCCAGTCGTTAAATAGGTGGCCGAAGCGTTGCGCGTAGTGGCTGTCGTTTCTTCTGCACCAGGCATTGACCAACTGTAGGTACAGCCAGGAAGTGTGTTTTGACTGATGAAACTGATGCGGTCGCTACCCGTCGTGCTTTCGCTGCTCAGTGAGAAGTTTGCCGTTGCCGTTGGAGCGGCAGATACGGTAATACTCCTCGAGGTCGATTTGGAGTTGCCCTTGGAGTCAGTCGCCGTACAGCTGACAGTCTTCGAGCCCGTGCCGCTGAATGTCACGACTGGTGAAACACCAGTATAGTTCGTGCCCGCTACAGTCCATGTAGCAGAAGCGATATCCACTGCACCCTCCAAACTGAGTTGCACAGGTACGCCGGCATATACCGTGCCAGGGTCAGCTATAGTCACATTGAGCGTATTGGTTCCAGGTATTGAAACATGAACGGGATAGATATAGAACTTACTGTTGTTATCCAAAGTGTATTGTGTGATATTACCCTCGCCGCCATTAAGATAATAGCTACCATTTTTCAAAGAGAAGAGATCGCTACTTCCGCTAACCAGTGCCACCGTATAGCTACCTGCCGAATTGCTGGGTTTCATACTGGAACTAAGGGCTGGAAGGTAGCCGTTAACAGATTGGAAGGTATAGTTGTTTCCAGATTTACTTACCTTGAACACGTATTTATAATCATCGGAATCAAGTATTTCCGGTGCCTCGGAAGTGATAGGATAAATATTGGATGTACCATTGTCATAGACGTACTTATTGCGTCCGTAACATTTTAGAACGACATACATCCCACTCGTCAGCTGGGAAACAGCGGTGATGGGGTCGCCGATGTAAGTGATGAACTTGGAGCTCGACATATCCCTTAGTACAAGGTTGGAAGCAGGGCTCTCAGAGATTGCACCATTGAGGTCATAAAGGCTGGCGGTGACATAGAAAACACCTGTAGCAGAACCGATGTCGTAGCTGCGAGAGGTGGTAGTGCCGATGCGCGAGCCATCTTGGTAGATGTTGTAACCAATAGGTGTGTAGCTCGAACCCTGTGGGGCATCCCAACTGAGTGTTGTGCTACTCAAAGCCAGGTTATCAGGGCCGCTGACTTCTTCGCCATATACAATGGTGCTGATAGTCGTTGTTCCACCATTATTTGTGATATTGACATTTTTGCTGGCAAAGGGAGTCTCAACACCATTCGCGTTAAGCTCGTAATCCATAATGCTGGCATACTCTATCTGTCCACTGCCGGAAGCACCACTCTTGGTGTTGATGATCAGGAAGTACTTCAGCGGTTTGTGTTGGTCAAACTCGGCGGTGAAGTCAGTCAGGTCGTAGCCGAACTCCATCGCTTCAGTGTGCAGTTTGCCATCAGTCCATTGCCCGAGCATAGGCACATCTGCGTCAACATTAGTACTATTGGGGCCGTCACCATTATTGTAGTCACCGTGGTAGTTGTGGTTCTTCAGCACCAGAGTTTTGTCGGGCGATGTGGCATTGAGGTTCGTCGAAATACCGACACATATCTGTATCTCCGAACGTTTGCTGTAGGCAACAGCCGCTTTGAGTGTGCGAATGGGAACATAGTTCTTGCGGATTTTATACACTTCACCTGTCCAACCGTTGGTGTCACCAGCTTTATAGCCGCTATAACTGCCACTGGTAACAGTCGTGGAGGTAGGACTTCCTAATGCGTAGGGGACATAGATAAAGCCGCCATTGCACCAGTTACCCCATGAGTTACAGGCAATCCATGCACCGGTCTCATTCTGACCAAAGTGGTTAGACGAGGAACCATACGTGCCATCACCGTCAAGGTCGAACTCGATACGGTCATCATAACCCACGATAACCATGGCATGGTCAACCCCCGTGCCCCAATGTGTCAGGTAGTTTAAACCTGTCACGCCTGCAGCATCATTGACTGTAGTGGAAGCAATGGCTTGATATTCAAGTCCTGAACTGGCAAGACCGATGCCGATGATACCGCCTGCGTGGAAACTCTCGTCGCCGTTGTGGTTGTAGAGCCAGCGTTTCCAGGCCAGTGCACCCTCTTCAGTCATGCCACCTTTGGGGAAGTTGGGGTTGTCGGTGATGCGGTTAAACATGGCCTTGTGCCAGTTCTCGTAACCCTGCATACGACCGTAGTTATTGCCGCCTTCGCTATAGGGGCCGCCATAGATGCTAGAGTAGTTCGTACCGCCGAAGGTTGCACCGTCTGGAATACCGACATACTTGGCGTAATCCTCCTTGTTGGGATCTTCATTGTAAGCCGGAACGAAAGCAAAGTGTGCAGGCAACATGTTCTCAGCCAGCGAGCCGTCCTTGTCGCGATAGGCATTCAATTCGTAGGCCATCATGTGGGAGTGGCGCGAGGTGATACCGCAGGAGTTACCAGCCTGATTCGCAACAGGCTTGCGGAAATACTTGTTTGCACCGTTGTTCACATGGTCGGGCAGACCATAACTCGTCGCATTTGCGAGTGGAGCATTGCGCTTGCCCTTCACGACTTTCTTGACGGTTACGCCTTGCATCAGGCTCCAGTCAGGATTACTTGTTGGGTTGGCCTCAAGACCCTGTTTCGGGTCAACATAGTGCCCATCTACCAACGCGACCTGTGCCATCATTGCCTGTGGCATCACAAATGACAACACGGATAGGAGTAAAAGAATTGTCATTTTCATTTTGAGATTATTTGTGTTTGAATTTTCTCTTTTTTATTTCTCTTTTATAATTATAAAATTATAAATGTATAATTCGGGACAAATATAGGCATTTTTTTTCGTTCGTCACACATATTGTGCCGAGTATTTAGCCTATCCCTTGAAAATCAGCATCCGAACCCACCCAAAACAGTGTTGCGCCAGAAAAAGTTGACACAGAGTCAACTTTTTCTGGCGCAACACACGTTCATGTGATTTTACCTTTTATTCTATAATAGTATGTCCATCATCCTCGTCTTCAAACCAGGATTCACCCTTCACAAGTCCACCTTCCACTTCCTCATCGCTTACATGCATGGAGGTCACCATAAATGCATTCTTAACATCCATTTCCAGTACCTCCACCCGGAAAGGAACATATACTTTCTTTTTCATAACGTAACCTGCTGTTCTTATTTTACCACAACTTTTTTACCATTCACAATATACACTCCCCTGGTGGGCTTTTCAATGCGACGCCCACTGAGGTCGTAAACCGCCTTATCCAACGACTGTACTCCGGGAACCGTCGTTTCCATTCCATCTTCAATATCCCAGTTGAAGGCAAATCCCTTGACATTTCCTGTAACAACGCTTGTTGGCAGGTAGGCACGATTGGCATTCAGCTTACCAGAAGCACTGAGCTTGTAGAAGCCTGGCACACCTTCCACAATGTTTAGAACATAACCGTCTACATGCTGTTTCACGGAATTACCGGCAAGAAGGTTCCCACCGACATCTGCCGTAGCCGAACCGTTATAAATGGCCTTAGCCGAGGTTTTTGCCGTCTCGGAACAGAGCATGACCGGTGTTGAGGCCGGTATCTCCTGCCCCAGCTCCACAGGTACGGCCCATTCGCCGTTAAGGCTTATCTTGTAGGCTATCACATCCTCGGTCATCGTCACACCGTCGCTCAGGAAGAGCGTGGCATAGGAGCGACCGCCACAGGCCGTCAAGGCTATGTCGGTAGCAGCACGCAGCGTAACCGTAAAATGAGTGAGACAAGCATACCGGCTGTTGGAACTGTTGCTGTTCGAGAAAGTAATGGTTGTGCTCTTCGCGTTCAGTCCGCCGGTGGTCAGGTAGCCGGGAGTTCCGCTGGCCCCAAGGTTCACTGCCACCGAAGTGCCGTCCTCGGCCGTCAGGGTGTAGGTCTCCGAACCGGTGTAGTATCGGCCTCCCACGCTGTACCCGTCGATGACGTAGCCGTCGGGAGCCGTCAGGGTAATGATGTCGGTGGCGCCCGCAGCACTGGGTTTCAGGCAGAACACGCGCTGACCATAGTCGGACTCGCGATTGAAGGCATTGTAATCGGCACTTACCACCACACCTGCCAAACCCGATGTAGCATTGCTCGTGAAGGTGTTGGCCCAACCGCTGGCGGGCGACCACGTTCCATAAGGGGCCGAACCATTTGTAACGCCTTGGTCAGTAATCGTTACCGTGGGACATTGGGAGGCATCATACTGTTCGTCGATCTTCTCTTCCAGCAGTTCTTTGCTGATGACTACGTAGTTTATGGCATAGCAGTCTTGCTTATCCTGATTGCCTATGCTGCCGTCCTCATAGATGACGGCCAGGTCGCCGTTCGCCAGTTTCTGCATCGAGCTGTAGGCTGCATATCCCGGCTGTAACTGGAATATTTCCTTCCAGGTCTCTCCCTGGTCAAGGCTCATATAGAGACGCAGGTCCTTACGATAGGTACTATAGGACTTGGTTAGCGTGTGAAGAAGGACATCGCGTTCACCGTTGACAGAACGGCTATAGTAGAGGATATCGGCATTACAGCCGTTGGCATTCATCTCACTGCCCCAGTTGGAGGCTGTGCCCCAACTGCCGATACCGTCACCGGAGGCATCGCCCGTAGTGCGGTTGTACGAGCGGACGGCAGTGCCGTTGTAGCTGCCCTTGCGCACGGAGAGCAGGAGTGAATTGTCATTCATAATCTCGAACTTCGACTCGTCACCGCCGCCGTATGCCACCGTGGGCTGTACATGCCACGTTGCGCCTTTGTCGTCTGAGTATAGAGGATAGATGTTGGTGGTTCCACCCACCTTGCCCAGGAAGGCAAAAGCCATGCGTCCGTTCGGGAAGGTCACACCCTTACCGCCCGTGGTGAAGGCCGAGGCGATCTCCAGACCTCCCTTGTCTATGCTGGAGTATATGTCTGTCACGGCTGACCACGAAGCCCCGTTGTCGGTACTCTTCGAGTAGCCCATGTGCAGCATACCGCTGGCATAGCTGGCACTGCCGGCTGCCATGAGACAGTGGAGGGTGCCGTCGGCATCGGCCACGATGGCGGGGTCGCCAAAACCGTAGGTAGCAGCATTCACGCCGTCGCCGGCTGCAACCGTCACTTCCGGTTCCCACGTCAGGCCGCCGTCGGTACTGCGGCGTGCCACCACGTCTATCACATGAGCCCCGGAGCCGTTGTTGGCATTCTTGCCCAGGTCATAGGGATGGCCGTGTCGATAGTCCGTCAGTGCCACGATGCCGTTAGTCCCGGTATTCAGGATGGTTGGGATACGATAGTATGTGGTATTGGCATGACTGGGGGTCCACAGGGCTGTCTGCTGCTTGTAGATTCGCATCTCGCCATCAGGATCGCCTTTGGCTGTAAGGTCACAGACATCCGAACCGCTGGCATTGGAATAGGCGATGCCCTGAATGCTGGCATCCACGGCAGCCCATTCGGTGGCCGTGCTCTTCACGTCTGCCACAACCCAATAATAGAGGCTGGCGTTGGCTCCCTGCTCGGCTGCGTTCACATCAATGGACAACGTTCCCTCTGAGGCTGCCATCTCGCCTATCTTCTGGGGATTGGCTCCTTCTGCCATAATCTCGTCTATGGCGGTGGTATAGACGGCCACCTTATCGAGCTGGTCGGCTCCCGTCAGGGTAATGCTGAACTGGGTCGGGGTGCAAGCGGCAAACGGGGTTGCCTTTATCCGCAAAAGGGGCTGCATCGTGTTGCCCTTACCCGTGGTCTGGTTGCCCTGGATTATAGTGACATCGTCTGGCAACAGGCATACCGCGGGATTGTAAGTTACCGTCACGGTTTTGGCATCAGTATCTACGGCAGGGGTACCCACCATGCCTTCCATCTCAAAGTCCGTGGTTGCCGGCGTAACACCCGAGGGAAGGAAGAACCAGCCTCCGTTATATACCGAGGTCTGACCGCACACATCGCTGCGCGTACAGGTCAGTTGGGTGCCATTACCGGCGTTGGCGACAACAACCTGCCAGGCAACAAGACCTGCCTCGTCAAGATTAACGGGGTAGATGTCATAGTAGGCATTTCCCGAATTCGATGTCTCGCCAATGAAATACTGACTGCCGAGCAGATAAGGCACGGCATAGCGACTGCTGCCCCACATGCGGAAACCCTTGTCTGCAGTATAGTCCATTGAGAACGACGATTGGGTGAACGTCGGGACGGGGAACTTGCTATTATTTCCATACAGGTACTTTCCATTGGGCATCTGCCAATAGACCGTGCCTTCCTCTCTAAAGATGCGAGTGTAATAGGTAACGTCGTCAATGGCAGGACGTATGTTGCAGCCATGATCAAACGTAAGGGCATAGGCAGTACTGTTATACGTAATTTCCGGATTGGCAGGATATACGTACTTGTCGGCATACGTACCATGTGTCTTTATGCGGATGACATACCACCCATCCGTACCAGCAGCGGGTACAGCGGAAAGTGGAGTCACGTTATCCACCAGTTTACCCAAAGCTGCACTTACGGCCACACTTTGGTCAGCGTTCTCAACTTGAGTAATCACAAAGTTGCCACCCTCATCGTTGTAATTGATGATAGGACCAGCTTTACTGTTGCTGACAGCGGCGTATGTGTCGGTTACAGCTGTCTTTATCTTATAGGTTCCGTCGTTCTGAAGAATGAGGGTCACAGCCACGGCATCCGATGAAAACACCCATGAAGCTTCACTGGCCGTACCGCTAGGTATCGCAAACTTAGCAGCCCCTACATTATAAAGGTAATATTGACCATCGGTAGCCGTAGGATAAATCACCCATAGACAGTTGTTGTCCGAGGCATCGAAGGTGCCACTTTTCCCGCTCGACCAAACGTAATCGCTGCTACCGTTGTACATCATGGCACCACGGTTTGTCAAAGGATTGTTAATGGTATATACTTCTGAGGCTGTGGGTGTCCAAGGTTCGGCAAATGTGACGGGATAAAACGCCCAGTCGTTATTCCCTCCTGTAGCAGTTGGAACTGTCGTACCCCATCCCACCACAGTTGAAGGATCGCCTTGAGAAAAATCGTTAGCATCAAGCAACACATTGTTCGAAGCACATTGTACATAGTAATGTCCACTGGTAGCGCCTATCTTGGCCACAACATGCTGTTGTTCTTTCAGTGCTGTGGTAGGAACATTGGTGCTGGCCGTAATCTGACCCATGTAGTTGCCTAAACCGTTCTGTATGTAATAATTCCCATCGCTACCCGTTACCAGACGTACCAAATAGTTAGCATTTGCTGTAGCCAGTCCACTAGGCTTTGTCTGCGTATGCTTCAAGGTGTGGGTCGAAACATCTTCAAAAAGATAGGTAGTACGGGAACGCTGTGACATCACATACCACGTTCCCTTAGAAACAGTAGCGACTGGTTCAGAAGCCACTGCAAATTCCTTATCGCCAAAGGCTTCGAATGCCGCTGTGGAGGACAAAGGCACCTCATAGATATACACCTTATGGTTATTGTTGGTTCCCGTTGACCAGCCCCATACTTTTCCACTCGAACGATCGATACCACGCACAGTAGTATTAGCATCGGGACACGATGGGTAGGCAACTCCCGAACTGAAGTTTAGCGACCATGCACCGGCTGATGCCTCGGCAACGGATGTCAAAGCAGTATTGTACACAGGTACGCCCCAGTACTTTCCGGTATAATAGTTCTTTATTTTCCACGTACCGTCTCCGTTCGATATCAGGTAATATGCGCTTGCTTCCGTGGCAGAATTGGCACTATTTGGCACATCATAATTTGTTCCGTTGTCCGTAATGTAACGGTCTGCTCCGGTTTTCAGAATATAAACTTTACCACTTGTAATGTCAGATTCACTCGTCACCTGACTACCTACGTTAAGTACTTTTGTCCCATCAGACTCTTCTTCCTCATCCAGATTCACATCCACCTCTTCAATCAGGTATTGGCAACCGGTGTCGGTAGTGTTGGTGCCATCCCCCCAGTTGAAAACCCGGTAACCGCCAGAGAGTACCGAACTGGACTTGTTGGTCTGGTTGAACTGGCAGGTACCAGAAGTGATACTGACATAGCCTGCCGTGGCTGCCTTGCCAACCGTCCAACCTGCCGAGGGCTGTGAGGTCTGAGTCATCAACGCTGAATTGTTCGTGCTATTTGGAGCAATGTAACTGCCATTGAGACCATTCACGATGTCAAAAGTGCCATCAGTACGTTCTACAAATTTCCAGTATGAGAGGTCAGACAGTGCGGATGTGCCACCCAGCTCGGAACTTGTACCCGTGGCCGTGACATAGCGTGTGCCACGCAGTGGCGTACATAACGTGTAGTAATGAGTGGTGGTACTGGTGCTAACCAGTGGTTGATTGATCTGTTGGCTGCTGAGACTCGACTTAAAAGTGTCGAATGCTGTCTGCAGTTCTGTCTCCTGGGCCGTACGCTGCTGGGCCGTGAGAACCGATTGTAGGGTCGCCTCTATTTCTGACACCTTGGCCATAAGTGTAGAAGCCAGACTCACGGGATAGTAGCCAATGGCTGTACCGCACATCTCATTGACATAACTCTTTACTTCACCAATCAAAGCCACCACGCCTTCTACATTCTCGTCCAGACTCTGAATGGGCGAATAGACAATATTGTCAAGAGCATTCCGACCCGCAGCATCGGTAAGCACAAAAGTGAACATCCATTTGTTCAGACGGATGTTGCTGGCATTCACGTAGGGCAGTTTTAGGAACACCTTGTTCCATCCTTGCTGCAGCGAGATACTAATAGGAGCGCGTGCGGGGAAGTTCTCGTTACCAAGATCCACCTCGCTATTGATGCTCACGCCACTGTTCGTCCAGGTGGGAGGAGTCACTTCCGTACCATTCACCCAGATGCGTGACCCCTTGCGATCCCAATTACCGGCATCAGGGGCTTTGTCGTTCTCCGAGCGACTATAGTTCTGGAATTCAATGAGCGCACCGGCTGTCTGCGCCGTAGGCGAATAGACGTAAGTCCAGGCGTATGCCGTAGTATTCAGCGTTGGTGAAGAGAAGAAAGCGGGTACGGTTGTTCCCCACACATGACGCAGATAGATGCCTGCTCCCGTAGCCATGCTGGTCGTATAAGTGGCATTGTTGTAGGTAAACTCATCAGGCAGCACCTCATCGGTGGATTGTTCGGGAGGAAAGACGGCAGATGCCGTACCCCCGTTGGGGAAGGGCTGCGTAATGCGCCACTTCACATTGGTCTGCTTCACGTATGGAATAGGTTCACCAGCCAGCCACGTATCCTTATAGTGCAGGAAACGTCGTTCCCAATCAACAAATTCCTCAAACTCAGTTCCACTATTGGGTAGGGTGGTTCCACCTACTTCTATGTATTGGTTACCACCGCCCATCCAACCACGTTCGGCTGTAGCCAGGGCATTGGCGTAGAGACCATTCTGGCTGATAATATCTGTTTCCGTAGCCGTCTTGCGGTCGTTCCAGATAGCAGTGATAGCTCCAGCCACCTCCGCACTCCCCTGCGAAGCATAATAGACATTACTCTTGTAGATGCCCACGAGGTCGGCAAAGACATCGAAGTGGTTGATGTAGTTGTATCGGCAATCGATGTTAGGCAGCCCCGTGATTTTCGTACCGCTGGTACTCCACATCTCGGTCATGTCGATGTAAGGAAGGTTGGTCGTGTTGATGGTCACACCACTGATGGGGTTCCATACAATGCACTTGCGTCCCAACGTTTCCTTGATGTACTGCGACATCTCGTTGACGAAGGCTGCCGTAGTTCCGGCCTCGTCGGCACCCATGTGGATGTAGGGGGCCAAGGGGAAGGCCGAAGCCAATTCACCCAACAGCACCTTCAAGGCAGCCTTACCATCGTCACTGCTCATGGTAAAGCCCATGGCATTGGTGAAAGCCGTAGAGTGACCGGGCATATCAATTTCGGGAATCACGATAACACCACGTTCGGCGGCGTATGCCTCCAGTTCCGTACACTGGGCCTGCGTGTAGTAACTGCCAGCAAAGCGAGTCATGTTTGAAGCCTGATTCAACTGCGGATACTGCTGACTTTCGAAGCGGAAGCCCTGGTTGTCGGTCAGGTGCCAGTGGAAGACATTCACCTTGAAACGGGAAAGCAAGTCAATCTCCTTCTTCAGTTCGGCAAAGGAGATGAACGAACGTCCTACATCGTGCATATAGCCACGCAATTTGAAAGCTGGGTAGTCGGTTATCTCCACACCTGGAATATAGGCACCGTCGGTGGCAGCCTTCAACTGCATTAGGGTCTGGGCTGCACGTATGACACCCGTCTTTGAAGCGGCAGTGATGGTAATGTCGTTTGTCGTGACATTGAGTTTATAGCCCTCATTGTCAAAGCCAGCCAACGTGTAATCAAAGGTACCCAGTGTTGCTGCACTCACGATATTCACCGTGACGGATGCCGTCCCACTGCCCGTAGTGAAAAGCGAAGCCAACAAGGAAGAACCCGTTGGGTCGTCGAGGCTCACAGTACGATTCAAATCAAAACTGGCTCCATTCTCCGTCAGCTCATGCGGTTTTGGCATGAGAAGGGAGGTTGCCGTGGATGCTTTGGCGATGCCCATTCCTATAAAGAACAGCATCAGTGTCATTACATAGAATGACCTAATCGATGTCTTATTCATAGTAATATTATTACCCGTTGGCGGAATTAAATCAGTGCGTACTTAATCCTGCCTATGGGTTTGTTGTTAATGTAATTGATGTATTGTAGGGCGGTCATCGCACTGACTTTACCCACTATTCGGGCAAAAAGACCGCAGGTTTCTTTGGCGTAGTTCCTGATGACGAGGAACTGGTCAGTTAATTGTGAGAAGAGCGTTTCAACTCTTTTCCTTGCCTTTGCAAAAGGAATGAAGGTCGGCTTCCAGTTCTTTTGATTAAGCCTGTAGGGACACTCAAGCCTAATGTTTGCCGTCTCGAAGAGGTCAAGCTGGATTTCCGCTCCGATATATCCTTTGTCTCCAAATATGCTACAATCGTGGTAAAGCGGCTTGATGTCATTCAGATACTTGATGTCGTGAACACTCGCCTTGGACAGGTCGTATGAATGTATGACACCGCTTAAGCCACAGAGTGCGTGAAGTTTATATCCGAAGAAGTAACTGCCTTGGGATGCACAGTAACCAAAGTCTGGGGCTTTGTGGAAATCGCCAGTGCGTCCCATCTTACATCTCTTACCGCGAGCCACACGGCATACTTCTATTGGTTTTGAGTCTATACAGAAGTAATCCTCGCCACCATCGATACGGTTGGCAATGCGACTGCGTATCTGCTCACAAAGACCGCTAACAGACTTGCGGCGGTCATTGAACTGACGGCGGGAGATAAGGTTGGGAATGGACGAACGGCACTCCTTCAGCTTCGCTTCAAACAGCCAGTTCTCACTGTCTATCTCCTCAGCCTCGGCTGCCATGCTCAAAGCGATGACTTCCAAATCAGAGAAACGTGGCACAGGGCCAGGACGGCGAACATTTCCAGACTCCGTGACTAAATCTTCGGAGAATTTCTTCCATATCTCCAGAAAATTGACGAATTTTGTGTACAAGTTGCACATAACGAGGTCGTATAACTTAAAGATTGAGCACTCTAAGTTACTAAAAATCTGTGATATGTGCAACTTTTCATAGTACATCTTACTAACTATTTAATTCCGCCAACGGGTTATTATTGTATTTTCCTATACCTTTTTTATATATATAGACAATATTGCGTCCAAAGATAGTGAAACTATTTTAATTACTCAGCATTTTTATCCACAAAAACAAAAGAGTAGGCTCAAACTCACCTTTTGGCTCTCAAAAAACTACTGGATTTGGAGGATTCAACTGCCATAAGGACACCCCCGTTTAGTCATAAGGTTGACGAGGCTCCGTCATAAGGTTGACGAAGCTTGGTCATAAGGTTGACGAAGCTTGGTCATAAGGTTGACGAGGCTTGGTCATAAGGTTACCGAAAGCCCGACGTCCTTATGACGGATTTACAGAGTAATATTTTTCATTTTTTCACTTTCCATTTTTAATTTCTTTTCGTACCTTTGTGCCCACAAATTTGGGAAAAGACTAAAAAACACATACTTTTTAACTACAAAAATGAAGAAATTACTCACGAAGGCCATCATGACCTTATTCCTCGTAACAGGTGTTTTCCTGCCCTCCGAGGCGGTAGCCGACACATCGCTACTGACAACTGCAAACGGATGGACAAAAATCACGTCACTCCCCAGTGACCTTGACAACTACTATTTTGTCTTTGTTGACAATACGCAAGACCTCATGCTATCTTTTGGCGATGGGCCGGAACAGAGCACTGACAATGCCTACAAAACCATGGTATATCGCACCAGCGAGGATGCAGCCATGAACCCACTCTTGCTTTGGGAAATCTCCACAAACAGCAGCGGTGGATGGTCCATCAAAAATGCCACTGAACCCACTTATTACCAACAAACCGAATGGAATGCAGGTTGGTATTGCCGTACACATGACAACGGTGGAGGTGATGCGAGCTGGTACAACTGGACGATAGCCTACGCCGATGGTTCCTGGACTATACAAAACGGGAAATATCCTGATGCTGGATACATCGGTCCTTGGGTAGATGCCGCATTCCTCAATGGGCGTGAAGTGGCAGCCAACAAGACTGGCAACAACGTTGGACATTTCCAGATTTATGCCATACAGCGTGCAGACGTAAACTGGATTGGCAATGCTTCTGAGTCGAGACCCGCCAATCTCACCTACAAAATCACCAACCCCAATGCGGTCAGGAACACGAACGGCTGGACTATGGGAGGTGGTACTGGACGCAACAGCGGTACAGGAACATTCGACGGTGCAGCCGGATTCTTCGAACCGAGCCAGTGGGGATGGAACGACTTCAACCTCGAAATGAGCCAGACGATTACAGGACTGCCCACAGGTAAATTCCGTCTGCGCGCCGCCATACAGTCTTCGAACCAATGCACCGTAACCCTCAAAGCCAACGACACAGCATCCGAAGCTTTCCTCGGCAATGGAGCCAGTGGAGGTAATATCCTACAAGACGGAAAGGAAACCACCGACGGAAACGGTGTGGCAGGATGGATGTGGCGCACCCTGGACTTCGTGGAATCCACAGGCACAGTCAAGATTGCCTTTAATACCATTACTAGCCAGACACACAACTGGGCAAATGTCGATAATGTGGAACTCTATTACTTAGGTCCCGTCACAGACAAGGCCGGTCTTTTGGCACAGCTGGAAAGTCTGTTGGCTTCCTGCGCTCCCTACAACGACGTGGTTGATGCCTCTGACTATACCACCCACTACAATCTTTACGCTACCTATAGCGAGAGCAATACAGTAAATGAGCTACAAACAGCAGTTGACTACCTTACAGAGAACTATCCCGTTTACCAGTGGGCAAACGCCAGTATGACACACCCTGTTGACGTGACCGTAGGTATCATCGGCAATTGGGAGTGCACCGCCAACGACGCTTGGCCTGGCAGCGGTCGCACCATGGGCACAGGCACCTACTACGACGGTAGCAGCCGCACTTACTTTACACAGAACCACGAAAGCGGTGCTGCCCGCTCGCAGTCGGTGACCATCCCCAACACAGGAGCCTACCTATTGCGCACCATCGTACGTCCCGTGAGCGATGCGGCTTACGCCACCATCAGTATTGGCAGCGAAAGTACGACCACACGTGGTCGAATGACGGGTAGCAACAACATCGGCAACGGATGGGGCTACAACGACATATTCTTCTATCAGTCTGTAGCAAACGAAGCCAAGACCATCAGCATCAGCCTCTCAAATGTAAACGTTGGTCGTGAGGCTGATTGTGGCGAGATGCATCTGCTCTACATTGGCCAGAGTGTGGACTTTGTGAAGGATGGCGTACACCGCTACATGGGTGAATTTGCCACCGCACCTACCATCGTACTGACCGACGACGTACCCGTTGCCAACACCACGGCAGCCACCCTATCAGGCGCAACCGTAACCTTCACAAATCCCAACGGACTTGTCTTTGCACAAACAGGACAGGTGACCGCCTCGAAGAACGTCATCATCAATAATGTCTGTGCAAATCTGGAACTCGTCTGCGGTCATCCGTTTGTCAATCCAACGGCTTTTGTGGCTACGGATGCCAAATATACGATGGGAAGCGGCGAATTGGCAGGAGGTTCCTGTGCCACTCTCATATTGCCATTTACGGCATCGTCACTGCCCGGCAATGCATACACCCTCGACAAGGGCATCAACCTCATTGAGGGCAAGATACGCGGAACATCTGTTTCCACGATTCCCGCTAACAGCCCAGTAGTTGTTAAGGCTTCAGGTAACTATCGCGGAGCAAACACCGAAGTCCCCGTCGTTTCTGCTGGTACAACCTTCACCAATGGCGAACTTATCGGCACCTACACGGCAATGACTGCCGTTGAAAGCAGCTATGTCCTGCAAAACCACACTCTGGGCGAGGGCGTTGCTTTCTATCTGGTAGGCAGCACCAAGCCGACAGTCAACCCATTCCGAGCCTACATCAAGGAACAGGCTTACAATGTCAAGGCATTGGCTTTTGATTTCGACGAAGAAACAGCCATCAACGGCATCGGCATGGCCAACGACACCATCACCGAAGTATATACCATAGACGGTGTACGTGCCACAAGCCTCAAGAAGGGTATCAACATTGTAAAAACGAATAACGGAACCATCAAAAAAGTTTACATCAAATGAATACAGATATGAAAAAAACATATATCAAGCCAAGCCTCGAAATCTATGAATTCGCCCAGAGCTACAGCATCTGCGCTGTCAGCGGTGGAAGTGCGGCTGGCAGTGGTGTCGGAGAGGGTGAAGAGAACATGGTGAAGGGACACTATATGGAGACCGAAGAAGAGAGTTGGCAAAACGACTATAACGTATGGTAAGAAACATATACAAAAAGAAGAACTGACTATGAAAACAACAAAATATCTGTATTTTCTGTTAGCCGCCGGCCTGACGCTGGGAGCGTGCACCAACGATACCGACGTGGAAGAGAACGTACCTGCCACTCCTACTGAAGGAACAGGCATCGGGTTCACGACTATTGTAGGCGACAAGCTCGACGACCAAGGCACCGAGAATCTGGATGGCGAACAAACACGTTCCACCATCAATGCCGATTTTGAAATCGCAAGTTGGGCCACAAGTGACAAAATCAGTGTAAGCGATGGTGTGCTGAACTACACCTACCAACCCAAGGAGAACACCACAGGCTCACGGTGTGTGTTCGAAGCCAAGACGGGAGGCAACTCGTTTACCACTGACGGAACGGGCAGCGAGGCCACTTTCTTTGCCTTCTATCCCGCTGATGCCGTACAAAGTTGGAACGGTTCGACCGTGAGCACCATGATTTATACCGAACAGGACTACACCGAGAACCGCGAGAACAGTGGTGTGATGGGTCCCTACATGGCAGCACAAGCCACCACCACAGGCGGTGGGGCCAACGCCAGTTTCACCTTCGGGCACATCTGCTCCGTCATTGACGTAAATCTCTCCTCATTCGACGGAGGCGAGGTAGAGTCCGTGTCTCTATATGCCAATTCGCAGGTGAGCATTGCCGGACGCATGAAGTTCAACACCCAGACAAAGGTGGCCACCATCAGTAGCAACGATGCCACAGACTATTCGTATAGCACACAGAGCGAAATGGTGAGAGTGAGCAAGGTCAATGCCACCCACCCCGTCGTACGTTTCTACGTATTGCCCGTAAAACAGACTAACGGTTTCACCATTACCGTACGTACCACCGATGGTAAGTACTACACCAAGACATCGACAACATCCGTCGGCAATACCGATGCCAATAGCGAATATCTATCCTCCGTGTCAGGTGTTACCAATGGCACCGTATGTCTGCCTTACTACAAGAAGTATAACTTCGGCAGCAAGAGTACTGCCCGCACCCAAAACTGGATGGCCATGATTCCCGGCAACGTGAAGTTTAACCATCTGAGCATCCCTGGCACACACGATGCAGCTACGAGTTCGGGTTCGTCAGGTAGCACTGGGGCAGCCAAATGTCAGGACTATAGCATTGCCGAACAACTGTCTATGGGATGTCGTGCACTCGACCTTCGCCCAGGATTCAACCAAAGCGACCTGACTATATTTCACGGTGTCACCAGCACGGGAGTCACTTTGGCCAATGCCTTAGATGCAGTAAAAACATTCCTGACCAATAACCCGACAGAAACGGTATTCATCCTCATCCATGAAGAAGACACACGCCTTATCAGTTGGGGCGATGGCCCTCACCAAACCAGTTGGGCCACACGTGTTTGGAACTGCGTAAACAACTACACCGACTACATCGCTACATACGGTTGGAAAGGCAACCTAAATCCCTGCCGTGGCAAGATGGTCATTATCTTCCGCGACAACTACACCGACGGTGATGGCACAGCCGACCTCGGTTGCGGCAAGGTGGGATGGGGCAGCTCCTTTAACGACAAGTCCATTATGACGGGCAACGGCAGTAACACAGCCAATGGTACACTCCGCTATCAGGACGAATATGACACCTCCAGCGAAACTACGAAACTGGGGAACCTCCTCACCATGCTGAACGATCACATCGCAGTCAACGAGACCAACGAAGGATACACGTTTGTAAACAACACGAATATCGCCAGCGGAACAACCAACGTGTCGAGTCTGGCCAGTAAAGTTAATACGGCTGTCTTAGGCTCTACCGCCTTCACTGGTCATAATGGCAAGTTTGGAATCATGATGACGGACTTCCTTTTCTCTTCCAGCCAGAAGGGCGACCAGATGTTTGAACTGATTCACCAGCAGAATTACAAATACGTTTACAAAGGTCGTACGCGCTACACCACCAGCGGAGAAGGCACCGACACAGGCATTGCCATCTCGGGTGACGAGTATGCCGACGACTCTCAAGTTTATGTCAAAGGCGAAAAGAACCTCTGATGCTTAGGAAACTCATCATACTTCTATTGGGCATTTCTTGTATGGCTTTGGCCGCACAAGAGGTGCCCAATGCTTTGGCCGTTTATCAACGAAGTGGAGCAGTAGCCACGTTCGCTATCGAAGGTATTGACTCCATAGTCTTCCCCGACCAGATGGAGGTATGCATGAAGAGCGGCACTCTTTACCGCTTCACCAAGGCAGATGTAGATTCGATGGGCCTCATCACGTTACCAACCAGTGAACTCTACGAGAGTGTGGATCTCGGACTCTCAGTACGCTGGGCAGTCTGCAACATCGGAGCCATACGTTCCGAGGACTATGGCGGACTCTACGCCTGGGGAGAGACAACCGAGAAGGAAGATTATTCGGAATCAAACTATCTCTATTTCCAAAACGACCAGTATCAGATTATCGGCGTGAATATCTGTGGTACGAAATACGACGTAGCACGCCAGCAATGGGGCGGCGAATGGCGCTTGCCCACACGAAGCGAAATCAACGAATTGGCCACCCAGTGCCAGTGGACTCATGAAGTGCGGAATGGCGTATCCGGCTTCCGCATCACGGCCAAAAACGGGAACAGCATATTCCTGCCAGCAGCTGGCTTCCAAAAAGGCACCGTACGCGAATCTGCTGGTACAGACGGATTCTATTGGACGGGAAACGTCAACCGCAACATGCTATCTTCTGCCTACAACATCAACTTCCGCGGCTACGACGCAGACTGGTCTGCCAGTCGAGCCTATGGCTTTTCTGTAAGAGCGGTGAGATAGCTTCACATTAATCTACAGCGCGAAATCAATACCTACGATGAGTCTGAGATGACTTTTCAGGAAATCGTTGCCCCAGACGTAGATATTCCAGTTCTTTATCGTATAATAAAAACCTGCGGTAACATCCACATCCTGGTCGAACTTCCAGGAATGGATGGTACCTGCCATTGGCGTAATGGCGTGGCCGTTTTTCAGCGTAAAGGTATAACCGATATACTCGTTGTTGCTGATGGTATTCTCTGCCCCATCCTTCACCGTCCACCAAGTGTTGGAACACCAGAACAGACGGCCATCCCGTGTGATGGCCCCATTCATATAGAGGGCCGACGAAAGATAAGAGAAACGGAAACTGTCGTTCAGGTTGAAAGATGGAATAACTTCGGCACCTACATTAATCCACTTGTTGATTTCATGACCATAACGGATGAGCGCGCCCCAATAGGCACATCTCGGCCCTGTGTATAGGTCGATACCTGGAGCAAAGTGTTTGCCCACTCCATATTGGAATGTGGTGTAGGTTTCCTGTCTGTTGGTTCCTGGTCGCCATTTCACGGAAGAATAGCCATAAAGTTTGCCATCGCCCACCGTTGCTGCAAAATACGGCAACTGGGCAGTGGCTTTTATGGTAAACAGCAGACCTGATGCCATAACAAATAGTCTTCTCATACTCAACTCTCAACTCCCCTTTCACTTCGTCTCGGACAGTCTTTTCCTTTCATAAATACCCAACAAAGATACAATTTTTTTCATAAACAATATGTATTATTCCACTTTTTTATGCACACACGTATTATGACTGGCGAAGAACTGGTGAGAAATCCTGCATGGTTGATAATTAGGCGTAAATAGTAAATTACGTGAGTTCTTGCAATCGTACCATCAAGGCCCAGAATGGGCAATAGATTACAGGCAGGGGTAAAAACCCCTGCTAAAAAGAGCCGTAACGTTAGCCCTGTAATCGGACGACCCGAAGGGGCTACGCTTGCTGTGCAAGAAAGGGCGACAGACAGTTCTGTCACCCCTTCGGGGTTTGCCTACTGCATACATCTTAGCAGGGGTTTTACCCCTGCCTGTAATCTTATCAGCCCTTCGGGCTTTAACTCACGTTAAGTACCAAAAATCCAAAATCAAGGATGGGGATGTGTCTGTTTTTCGACACATCCCCATCCTTGATTTTGGATACTTAGTCAGATTATCCTCAACTAATACTCATCCTCGTTAAAGAGGAAGTCTTCCTTAGTAGGATAGTCGGGCCAGAGGTCCTCAATCGTTTCGTAGATTTCACCTTCGTCTTCAATCTCCTGAAGGTTTTCGATTACTTCCAGAGGAGCGCCGCTACGTACGGCATAGTCTATCAGCTCCTCCTTTGTCGCAGGCCACGGAGCATCCTCGAGCTTCGAAGCCAATTCCAGTGTCCAATACATATCTTTTCTTTTTAATTACGAAATACGAATTACGAAATACGAATTACAAATTACGAGTTGCGAATTACGAATTTTGCGTTTTCGGGGTGCAAAGATATAACACTGGAATGATATAATCAACGATTTTGCCAAATATTTTCTTCCACTCCCGATATTTTATTTATTTTCTTGGAAAGCAGGAAGAAATAATCACTTAACCGATTGATATATTGCAACAAAGCAGAATCCGTAGGCACTCCGTCATCAATGGCATAAATGCGCCGTTCGAGTCGTCGGCACACGGTTCGACAGACATGACAGACCGCAGCCCCACGACTTCCACCGGGCAGCACGAAACCCCTCCATCCCCCATACTCGGCATCAAGTTTGTCGATAGCCTCCTCCAGCCAGACCACATCGTCGGGCGTGATGGCATGACGTGCCGGACGATCGATGGTGGCCAGTTCGCACCCCACCGAGAAAAGATCATTTTGTATCCTCAACATCTGTTGCTGATCCTCGGCTTCGGTCAGGTAGGTCAGTAACAGCCCCACAAAACTGTTCAACTCGTCCATGGTGCCGTAGGCTTCCAGACGAGTATGCGACTTCGGGATGCGCTGACCGCCTACGAGACCAGTTGTCCCATCGTCGCCGCGCCGTGTGTAAACATTGCTTTTCTTCATCGTCTTTATTTTTTATAGGAACTATAGATACTATAGCCACTATAGGATTTATAGGAATTACCAATTTATAATATAGTTCTGTCTCTTTAAGTCAACATTCGAGAAGGCAATCCCGACGTCGTAGAGGTCAAAGGTAACCACCATGTCGGGGTTTTCCTTCACACGACGCCAAGTCGGCTTATCGTGGTCGATGCCCAGATACACATCCATCCGGCCCTTCTCGCCCAGCATACGTACAACATTGCCGTCGTTCTCCGTCAGGTGGGCTTGGTGGCAGCCTGCGTGCAGATAATCGTGCAGGGAGGCTGGGGCACATATCTCCTCGGGCTGCCAGTAGTTGGCCAGCCGGAACATGAGCCGTCGGATGGTCGTACGGCGCGGATGCCTCAATCGCTCTCCCAGCGGATACAACCGCGCATCGGCATAGTAGCGCCCAGGGCAGTAAAGCACCTGACTCACAAACGCATAGGCAAACGGCGAATGAATGCCGTAGCCACAGCGGTGACAGAAGCGTCTAAGCCATACCCAAGGATTGCGAACAAACATTTTTCCTCTCTTATATAATATAGGTACTATAGTCACTATAGGAACTATAGAAACCATAGAAAACCTAAAATAAATATAATATATGAACGTGCATAACGTTATTTATATTGTATGTATGAAAATCAAAAATCCTAAAATCTTTAAATAACAAAGATGGAATACAGAAGTTTCACCCAAGCAGAAATAGAGCAGCTGGAACAGCAAGGCTGCACAGCCGAAGACTGGCTGGCCATAGAGGTACATCCCGAACTGAACGTGAAGTATCTGCGTAACGTACGTTTCTCAGGACATTGCTCTTTAGGCAAGTTCGACAAAGCCTTCACCCTCCCGGGCGGTATGCACAAACACTCGGGCATCTTCCACGCCACCCTGCACAACGTCACCGTAGGCGACGACTGCTGCATCGAGAACATCAAGAACTACATTGCCAACTACGACGTGGAGCACGATTCGTTCCTGGAGAATGTAGATATCATCATCGTGGACGGTCCTTCGTCCTTCGGAAATGGAGTGGAGGTGAGCGTGCTGAACGAGACTGGCGGGCGCGAAGTCTGTATCCATGACCAGCTCTCCGCCCAGGAAGCCTACATGCAAGCCATGTACCGCCACCGTCCCCTGCTCATCGGCCGTCTGAAACAGATGGCTCAGGAGATTGTCGCCACGCGCACCAGCGATCGTGGACGCATCGGTCACCACAGCACCATTGTTGACACCGGATATGTAAAGAACATCTACCTCGGTCCGTTCTCCAAGATTGAGGGGGCAGGACGGCTGAAGAACGGTTCGCTCATGTCCCGCGAGGATTCTCCCGTACACATTGGCTATGGGGTCATCGCCGAAGACTTCATCGTACAAAACGGTTCACAGATAGAAGACTGCACCACCCTCACCCGTGTCTATGTCGGCCAGGCCTGCACGCTGGGTCACGGCTACTCTGCCTCCGACTCCCTCTTCTTCTGCAACTGTCAGGAGGAGAACGGCGAGGCATGTGCCATCTTTGCCGGCCCCTTCACCGTCACCCACCACAAAAGCACCCTCCTCATCGCCGGCATGTTCTCCTTCATGAACGCCGGCAGCGGTTCCAACCAGTCGAACCACATGTATAAGCTCGGCCCCATCCATCAGGGCGCCATGGAGCGCGGTGCCAAGACGGCCTCCGACTCCTACATCTTGTGGCCTGCCCGCATCGGAGCCTTCTCGCTCGTCATGGGTCGCCACTCCAGCAACTCCGACACCTCCGCCCTACCCTTCTCCTACCTCATCGAGAAAAAGGGCGAGACGTGGCTGGCCCCGGCCGTCAACCTGCGCTCTGTAGGCACCATACGCGATGCCCAGAAGTGGCCCAAGCGCGACAAGCGCAGCAAGGAAGGGCAACTGGATTTGGTCAACTTCAACCTGCTGTCGCCCTACACCATCGACAAAATGGTACAGGGTCTCGACGTTCTGGAACAGCTGCGTACCCTGTCGGGTGCCACCAGCGACACCTACTCCTACCAGAGTGCCAAAATCACCCACTCCAGTCTGGAACGTGGCATACAGCTCTATCGCATGGCCATCATCAAGTTCCTCGGCAATTCACTCATCTCCCGTTTGGAGAAAGAAGGCAAAAACAGACTGCAGCCTGAAAGTAAGGAGGGCGAAGGCGACTGGCTCGACCTCTCGGGACTCATTGCCCCCCACACGGCCATCACCCAACTGATGAACGACATCGAGGCCGGACTGGTGAATAGCAACGAGGAGGTCAACCAGCGTCTCCGCGACATCCACCTACACTACTACGACTACGAATGGGCATGGGCCTACCAGTTGATGCTCCGTTTCTTCCACCTGACGGAAGCCGACCTGGAACGTAACGAAGTACTTGTCAACATCATACAGGAGTGGAAGAAAGCCGTTGTGGGCCTCGACCAGATGCTTTATCAGGATGCCAAGAAGGAGTTCTCCCTGTCCACCAAGACGGGCTTCGGCTTCGACGGCAACCGTCGCACGGCAGATGCCGATTTCGAACAAGTGCGCGGACAGTTCGAGAGCAACCCCTTTGTCACGGCCGTACAGCAACATATTGCCACCAAATCGGCCCTTGGCGACAAGTGGATTGCCCTATTATCCTGACTTTTTCGTTAAAAAAAGTTAATACGGGGGAGATTTCGGTCTCTCCCGTTTGTTTTGTGTCAAAGGTTAAGTATCTTTGGTGTTTGAAAAGTAGAAAACAATAAACCAATTAACTAACCTTATTTACTAACTAAAACCTAAATTTTATGAGCAAGAGAATTACATCATTTCTCATGATGCTGTTGGGTCTCTTCATGAGCACCAGCGCATTTGCCCAGCTCGAGGAATTTGGAGAAAATGCCCTGAGTATCGGCGGTGCCGTAACAGCTATCGAAGCCGACACCTGGTACTTTGTGTACCAAGGACGTAACAGTGGTCAGAACGCAGGTGCTTACCCCTATCTGGCAGAAGGTGAGATTCCCGAAAGCGGACAGGGTGGTCTTATGACCGACTGCGGTGATGGAAAGGAAGTTCTCAAGAAGGATGTTTCTCCCCTCCTGAGCAATGTTTCTACCGAGACTGCCGCCCCCTATCTGGTACGCTTCGTAAAAGAAGAAGGAACCGAGGATGTTTACAAAATCCAGTTCGGCACAGGCAACTGGCTAGCCACCCCGAATGGTACGGGTAACAGCAGAAAGTTCACCACAGGCAGCACCATCTATGATGCCGGCACGTTCAACGTATATGCCATCGAGGAAGGTACGGCCTACTTTGCATTGAACGTATGCGACGATCGCGGTAGCTATCAGGAACTGTTCGACAACAATGGTACTGGCAACAACGTTGTTACCTGGGATTCAGGTAAGAAGACAAACGTTGGCGGAAACAGCGTATGGAGCATCCACGCTGTTGAAGTGAAGGAGTTTGACGAAAAGGAAATGACCGGCAACGAGTTGGCAACCTTGGCTGACGATATTAGTACTGCAATCAGCAATTTCAAAGGTGGCACCCAGCCGGGATGCTACGACAGCGCGTTGTTGCAGGCTCTTCAGGACCTGCTCGAGGAAATCTACATGGTTACTCCTGATGCACCTGACTATGATGCCACCAGCATCGAACAACTCCAGACTTACATCGAGCAGTTGAACCAGGCATACCAAGCAGTCCTTGCCAGCAAGGTTCCCTTCACGCTCACCACAGGTTACTACCGTATTAAGAGCCCCATGACCTTCACGCAGGAAGTGCCCGTCATTGATGAAGGAACTGGCGAGGAAACCACTGAGACAAAGACCTTCACCAAGTACATGATGATTAAGAAGAACGGCGAGACCATCAATGGTGTTTGGGGCACTCCCGAAGACCTGAACGTAGCTGCTCCCGCCCTTTGGTACATCACCAATATGGGAGATGGCACGTTCGATGTTCTGAGCGTGAATGCCCAGGCCCGCTTCAACAATGTATCACAAAGTACAGCGGTCACCCTGTCCAAGGACAGTGAAAACATGATGGCCTTCGATCCCGTCGTAACCGACGCAGATGGCATCACCTACGTTGACATCCGCGTAAGCACACAGGAAGCCAATGCCCACCTCTATCTGCACATGGGTGGCCACTCCAGCGGTGCTGGTGTTAGTGGTAACCTTGTAGGTTGGTCTTCGTCTGTGAATAACGACGGTACATTTGGTGCTACAGAATGGACATTTGAAGCCATCAGCGAGGCAGATGCTCAGAAAATCATCAAGAACTACGAGCCATACGAGAACCGTGAACTTTTGCTGGAAAAATATGACAGCCTGCTGGCTGCAGCCAAGGAGAATCTGGCGAAGGCTATTGACATCCAGCACGTGAAGCTCATCAAGAGTGCCAACCAACTCAGTTCGCCATGCTCGGACGCTGACGAGGGCCAGCACATCGAGTACATCATCGATGAAGACGCCAGCACATTCTGGCACAGCGACTGGCACGGAGCCTATGAGGGTGAAGCACACTACTTCCAGGTAGAAATGCCCGAGAATATCACCATGCCCATCCAGGCCACATTCACACGCCGCAACAACAGTGGCAACCAAATCACCCAATGGGGCATCTATGGCACCAACAATGCCGAGGCCGAAACCATGGAAAGTTGTGAGCTGCTGCTGGAGTGGGACACTCCCTTCAATTCGCAGACCGAGACGCTGACCAGCCCCGAATTTGAGACCAAGGGCTACAAGTATCTGCGCATGTACTGTCTGGCACAGAGCAGCGGAAGCAATGCATTCTTCCACCTGAGTGAGTTCCAGCTGGGTTATGAAGCAGAAAACCCCAATGCCCAGTTCAAGCACATGGGCGACGTGGGCAAAAACCTACAAAAACTTATTGAAGAACAAGCAGAATTGGAGCGCGAGGACATCACCATCGATGAATACAACGCTCTGAAGGAAGCTTACGATGCCTTTATGGCCAAATTCGTTGACCCGGCTGAACTGCGTGAGGTTCTGGCCGCCAAGAAGGACGTAGTCGAAATGGTTGTTATTGGTGACAATCCCGGTTTCTGGAGTCCCGGCACAAACGCTGCAGACTACAAGACGCTCTACGACAATGCCAAGAAATACGACGAGGAGGGTATCTACACAGCTGCCCAGAGTGCTGACTACATCGAGCAATTGAACTCGAAGGCTGACGAAATCTTTGCTTCTGCCAACAAGATTCGCACCGACAAGTGGTATCGCATCAAGTTCCCGACACTAGATGACTTTAAGGATCACAAGTGGGACGAGGTGGCTGGTAAAGGTAGCGGCAACACCGAATCACTCTTCGGCAAGTTCATCACCGCCAGCTATCTGAATGAGAACGGAGCCGTTGAAAGCTATATCACCTCCGAAGAAATCGGTCTGCGCAACAACCTCTTCTTGGACACAATACCCGACATCGACCCAGAGAGCAATCTCGACCTCTTCCGCTTCGTGGCAGTAGGCGACAGTGCATACATGCTGCAGAACAAGGGTACAGGCATGTTCATCAAGGCTAACGGCACCAGCGGTGCTGTCACCCTGAGCGTACATCCCTCTCTGTTCACCACGGCTGCCATCGGCTATGGTCTGAGCGCCATCGCCGCTAAGAGCATCACAGGTGCCAAGCAGAGCTACATCCATTGCCAGGTTAGCCAGAACATCATCGTAACTTGGGATGTCAATTACCCAGGTTCCCGCAGTGGCCTCTTCATCGAGGAGGCTGGTGACGTAGAACCCAACTACGACGGAAGCGTCTTCAATGTTTCTGGCATATATGGTTCTGTACAGGCTCTCTGCTTCCCCATGGGTATTTCTGTACCCCAGAATAGCGAGGCCACCCTCTGGGGCATCAACAGCGCAGAGGGCAGCAAACTCTCGATGTGCAAGCTCGACAAGGTAGAAGCAGGCCGTGCTTTCCTGCTTGTCTTCGGCAACCGCGAAGATTATGATGCAGAAGGATTCGAGGAAATGACAACCCTGAAGCACGACTACACCATCGCTGCTACCGCTCCCGACAACAGTCACCTGCTCAAGGGTTCGTTCTATGGTGAGAGCGTAAGTCGCGGTGTCGTTCTTGCTGAAGGCAACACGCTTGCCGTTCTCAAGAAAGCAACTGCTTCCATACCCCACAATGGTGGTTACATCTCTAAGGGTGAGGAGACGTTCGACCTCGAGACCGAACTCGAAATCATCTGGGACGAGAATGCCGAGGATGGCATCCAGACTGCCCTGAGCAACGTAGCCAAGAGCGGTGCCGTTTACACCCTCGACGGCCGTCTGGTAAGCAAGAAGGCTAACCTCAACGACCTCACCGGCTTCGGCAAGGGTATCTACATCCTGAACGGAACCAAAGTTGTGGTTAAGTGAGCGGAAAGGTAAGCTTGCTTAACTTTCCCGAACGGGAACAACTTAGAACGAAGTTCAAGGTTGTGGTTAAGTAAAAACAATCGGAGATCTCAGAGTACTCAGAGTTCTCAGAGATATTCTCTCAATCAAGAGCCGTGGCACACGCCACGGCTCTTTTTTATGTTAAATAACATTTTATCGTCTATTGTCAATTTTAAATTTTTGCAATTCAAATCTTTTGCGTACCTTTACGGCGAATAACTGCGAATGTGTTATTAAACAACCTTATTACTAACCTTTTAAACAAACAAATTATGAAGAAATTCTACTTATTCTTCGCGTTGTTACTCTCGTTTGTAGGAGTAACACAAGTGTTTGCCCAGGATGACGTGACCATCAGCGTGAACATGAATTATGGAAAGTGGATAGAATGGAACGGTAACGGCACCTTCCCCTTCGCCCGTAGCTGGTATTCTACCACTACCCCCAAGATTTCGGTCTGCTGCACGACGGGCGGAAACAACACAACTGACATCCGTGGCAACAAATTCAAAGGTGCCAACAACATGTCGGCATACGGTGACGACATGCTGAATCTGATGTTCTTCAGCAACCTCAGCACCTACCAGATCATGGTAGAAGAGGGCTATTACATCAAGTCCGTGGATTTTGACTTTGACGTAACAGCCTGGACTTCTGCAAAGAGTTTCTACGATTTCCCCGAGGGAAGCGGACTGAGCGTAACACCAGAGAATGGGGACGCAGTTGTCAGCACGAATCCCAATGACGTCCAGCACATTTCCTGGACCAATGAGGACGACGATTACTCCATCTACACCTTTACCTACAGCGTAAATAGGGTTGGAGGCGACAACGGTTTTGCCCGTACCTCTAACTACATCGTCACTGTGGCTACCGTGCCCGATGAAGTCTTAGCCCTTCAAGAACTGGAAAACATCGCCAGTGAATATGGTGCCTACGAAAGCCTCTTCGTAGCAGGCACTAAGCCTGGCCAGTACAGCGCAGACGCTATCCAGACCTTTACCGACGCTCTGGAACTGGCCAACAACGCAACTGGTCCCGATTCTGATAACTACACCGCAGAGCAGTTGCGCATGTTGGGTCAGCATATAAAAGATGCCTACGAGGCTGTTCTGGCCAGCCGAGTACCCATGACCCTGGCTGATGGCTATTACCGCATCAAGAGCGCCATGGCATTCTACCAGACTGAAGTAAACTCTGGAACAGGTTTGGAAGAAACCAACTACTACGACAAGTATATCAGCACTTCCAACAACGGAGAGACCATCAGTGCTGTTTGGAACACACCTGACGACCTGAAAACCCACGCTCCCTCATTGTGGAAGGTAACCAACAAAAATGGTCTCTACGACATCGTGAGCACAGCCACCGATGCACGCTTCGCCAACACGGGTTCCATCACCCTGACTCTGGATAGCGACAGTCTGATGGCCATTGACCCCGAGACTACTGACGAGGACGACATCACATACGTAAACATCCGCTTCGCCAGTGCTGCTGCCGGCAACTACAAGAGTGGCTACAACTACTTCCATACTTCCGGTCACAGTAGTGGTAAGGGAACATCCGGCAACATCACCAAGTGGAAGAACACCTATCGTGGAGACAATGGAGAAGAAGATCCAGAGCCCCGTGGCTCCGAATGGGTGTTTGTACCCGTTGACGATGCTACCGCAGCCGCCATCATGAAAGCATACGAACCCATTAAGGAGCGCGAGATGATGCTTTATGACTACCAGAAGGTTTTGGAAGAAGCCAAGAAGAATCTGGAGATGGCCAAGGACATGCAGCGTATCGAACTCATCAAGAACGTGAGCCAGATTACCTTTGTAAAGACCGATCCCTCAGAAGGCTCTGAGGCTGCCATCTTGGATAACGATGCTTCTACATTCTGGCACAGCGATTGGCACAGCAAAGATAGTTACGGCCGTCCCTCACTGACCATCGAGCTGGCCGAACCCGTTCAGAACTTCACATGGAGCATCCAGCGCCGTGCTTCGGCTAACGACCATGTCACAAAGGGCATCGTCTATGCCGGCAACAATGCAGAAAGCCTGACTCCCGTAATCGAAGAACTGGAAATCGGTAATGCCAGCAACAATGCCAAGTTTGAGACCGAGATAGACTTGGGTGCGCCCTACAAGTTCGTGAAGTTTGAGTTTACGGCAGCCAACGTGAATACCCGTGGCGTTACAGTTGAGGGTGAAGACCTCTGCTACGCTCACTTTGCTGAGTTCCACATGATACTCATTGAACCCAACGAACATGCACAGATCCGCTTCATGGGCGACCTAGGCAATAACCTGGAGAAGGTGCTTGAAGAACTGGCAGAACTCGAACTGGAAGACGTTACGAAAGACGACTACAATAAGCTGAAATCTGCTTATGAAGCCTTTATGAGCAAGTTCGTCGATCCTACTGCCCTGCGTGAGGTGCTGGCAGCCAAAAAGGACGTGGCCGACGCAGTTAAGGTGGGTACCGATCCAGGTTTCTGGTCAGCCGAGACCGATGCTGCCGCTTACAAGACCCTCTATGAGGCAGCCGTGGCATACGATGCATCGGGTGACTACACACCAGCCCAGAGTGAAAGTTACATAGAACAACTGAACTCGAAGGCTGACGAAATCTTTGCTGCCGCCAATAAGGTTCGCACCGACAAGTGGTACCGCATCCGCTTTGCTCCCGAAGAGGACTTCGACACTTACGGCTGGGATAAGGTTGCCGGCAATGGCACCACAAAGAAACTGGAAAATGAGACCGAGATTGAAGTTAATGAGTCTCTCTTTGGCAAGTACGTGACCGTTAGCTGGCTCGAAGACAACGACGAACAGAATATCGTAGCATCGGGGGTTACCACTGCTGAGGTAGGTTTGGATAGCAAGTTGTTCTTCGATGCCGAAGAAGACATTGACGGAAGTAACGACCTTGACAAGTTCCGCTTCATCGCCGTTGGCGACACAGCCTACATCATCCAGAACAAGGGTACAGGTCTATATATCAAGGCTGGCACCACAGGTGCAACCATCCTGAGCGCACATCCCTCTTTGTTCAACACACAAGCTATCGGTCTGGGTCTGAATCTGATTTCGGCCAAGAGCCTCAAGGGTGAGAACCAGAACTACCTGCACGCACAGGTTGACGGAAACAACCTCGTTACCTGGAATGCCACTACACTGGGTAGCCGCAGCGCTCTCTACATAAAGGAGGCTGGTGACGTTGCTTCCAACTATGTGGCTCCCAATGCCAACTTCCCCATAGTTTTCAACACCGTGAACACCTATTGCTACCCCGTTGACATCACTCCTGTTTCTGACGAAGGACAGATGTGGACTGTAAGCAGTGTTGATCCTGAGAACAACAAGATCACGCTTGGCAAGATTGAGAAGGCTGACGGTGGCCGTCCCTTCATCTACATCTTCGCTGACGACCTGGAACAGTTCGACGAGACTTTGGATGCCGAAATGGTTCCCTTCAAACTCGGTACCGAGGTGAAGGCTACTGAAGCCCAGTGCCACGAGCCCCTGAAGGGTACGTTCAGCACAATGAAACTGGATCGTGGCGAGATTTATGCCAAGGACAACAAGTTGGCAGTGAATTCGGTTGGCAAGGACGACATCATGGTTAAATACGTGTATGTGTATGCCAATCAGGCCTACATCTCCAACGAGCCTGGCTTCAACCCGGCTGCTGACCTGGAGATTATCTATAGCGAGGATGAAGACGGCATCCAGACGGCCCTGGCCAACGTGGCTAAGAGCGGTAAGGTGTACACCATCGACGGCCGTCTCGTTAGCAAGAAGGCTAACCTGAACAACCTCTCTGGCTTCGGCAAGGGTATCTACATCCTGAACGGAACAAAGGTTGTGGTTAAGTGAGTGGAAAGGTAAGCATGCTTAACCTTTCCCGAACGGGAACAACTTAGAACGAAGTACAAGGTTGTGGTTAAGTAAGAAATCGGAGCTCTCAGAGCTCTCAGAGTTCTCAGAGAAATCCTCTCAATCAAGAGCCGTGGCGCACGCCACGGCTCTTTTTTTATTATCCCCATTATATTTTTTTGCGTTTCATTTTACTCTTTTCACTTTTCTTCGTATCTTTGTCACGCAGTGTGTATATAAACCTTAAAACAAATCATATTATGAAGAAATTCTACTTCCTCCTCACTTTGTTGCTCGCACTGACTGGCAACAAAATCCAAGCCCAAGAGTTTCCGACAGGCGTGCTCGGCTTAGGCACAGCAGAGACTACCCTTGAGACTGGGAAATGGTATTTCCTTTACAACCAAGGAACGGGCAAATTCATTAAAGAAGAGAACAACGCCCTGAAGCAGGTGGGTACCCCCAACGGCAAAGACGCAGCCGATGCCAAAGGCTATCTGGTGACGCTGGAAGAAGGTACCGACGGCAAGTACTTCATCAAGACTGGCCTCGGCAACTACTACAAGGGTCCGGGCAGCAGTGCACGTGGCACAGGTGCCAGCAAAACCAACAGCTGGGCCATGTCCATCGACCTCATTGAGGGCACCACTGGCCATTTCATCCTGCAAGGAAGCACCTACAACATGATTGCCCCCAGCGATGGCAGCGACATCAAGGGTGGCAGTTCGAAGACTGCCGGCAGCAACGGCGACTGGGTGTTCTACAACGTGAAGACCGCCACGCCCGATGACCTGACGGGTCGTGACCTCTACAACTACCAGATGGGCAAACTGGGACTTATCCGCCTCTCCAACAAGCGCACCAGCACGTCTTTCCTCACCACTACCGAAGCAGGAAAGGCAGTGGGTGCTCCCCGTGCGGCATCGGGTCTGAGCCAGATATGGATTCTGGAAAAGAGCGGCGAAGGCTATAGTCTGCGCAGTGCCAACACGGGCCAGTATTTGCAGGACAGCTTCGGAAGCCCGGCATCCGGAATGAAAGTGCTTTACATCCAGTTCAGCCCCAACAACACAGGCGACATGGCCTACATCAACGTCTCCTCGGCCAGCGACTTCAGCGGTCAGACCTGTCTGAACCTGGGCGTCAACGGTAGTAACATCACCAAATGGTCGTATAAGGATGATGCCGGCAGCGACTGGGCCATAGAACTGGTGAGCGACGTGACGGAAGAGGAAGTCATCGTCAACATGAACACCCAGAAAGGCTATGCCAGCGAACTGACAGACGGCAAATACTACCGCATTCTGAGCACCGCTTATGGTGTGTATGCCACCGAGGGCAGTGACGGAAGTCTGCATTCCATCGCCATGAATAATGAGAACTTCGGACAGTTCTGGAAACTGATAAAGAGCGGTTCAGGATGGGCATTCCAGAACGTGCTGACAGAAAAGTACATTCAGGCCCAGAGCGCAACCAGCAACCTCTATAAAACAGGTACCACAAAGGTTACCCTGTACCCACGCCGCACAAGCGACAAGTGGGAATACAAATGGATTATCCCCAACAGCAATGGGGGCAACCAAGGTATGCACACCGACGGCTCCCGTAACGTGGTGCTGTGGAGCACCAGTAACGATGGCAGTGCATGGGCTTTCCAGGAAGTGGAACTCACCGACGAACAGATTGAGGCCGCACGTGGTTCACAACAGGAGTACAACAATATGGTGAGCAACATTGATGCCTATCAGAGTCACCTTGACAATCTCTTCGAGGACAAGGCTTGCACCACATTGAAGGCCAACATTCAGGCACTCACCGACGAGCAACTGGCCCAGAATGCCGACTTTGCCGGACTGCACAAACTCCTGCAAGAGATGGTGCTGAAGGTGAAGAACAATACATGGCAACAGTTCACCAACAAGAACACCGGCTACACGGCAGGCTACGAGAAGTTCTTCCGCATAGCTGACTACAAGGTTTACAGTCACTACCAGAAAATGTGTAACGGTGACAACTTCACGATGAGCAACAGCTTCGGTAAACTCTCCGGCCCCACAGGCATCGTGGCACAGGGCAACGACATCATCTGCATCTACGTGGACCAAGTTCCCAGCGCGGACTGCACCCTGCAATTGGAAGCTGTAAGCACCGAGGGTGTGCCAGGCAACAACCAAACAGGTTCCGTGACCAACCTGCACCAGGGTCTGAACATTTACACCACAACCCAACAGATGATGCTCTATATCTTCTACCAGCTCAACGACCCCAAACTATACCTGGCCAACTACCCCGACATCAAGATACACATCGAGGGCGGCGACCTCCACGGATATTGGGATGCTACACGCGGCATGACCAATGCAGACTGGGCTTTGCTGCAACAAGACCTGCTGAAGAACGACGTGTGCAAGAACGTGAACCTGAAGACCGATCACCTCGTCTTCGTCATGGACAACGCCCTGGTGAAGCAGTGTGAGCCGAAGGAGATGGAGGGGCTGATGCGCATCTGGGAAGCCATCCCCATCAACGAGGAACGCTACATGGGCGTAGAGGACTTCGAGGGACGCTATCGCAATATCTGGAACGTATTCTCCATCAACTACAACTACATGTTTGCCTCCACCTACGGCACCTACTACAACGAGAGTACGTTAGGAGCCATTATGAACTACGATAACATGCGCAAGAGCGGTAGCCTTTGGGGACCCAGCCACGAGATGGGCCACAACCACCAGACTAGCATCAACGTAATCGGTACTACGGAGAGTTCGAACAACCTGTTCTCGAACATCAACACCTTCGAACAGGGCATAACCACCTCGCGTCGCATGCTGCCAGACGATAGCTTCAAAGAATTGGCAAATGGCACTCCCTGGCTTGGACGCGACATCTGGAACACGACTTCGATGTTCTTCCAGCTTTATCTCTATTTCCATGTAATGCACCACGACGATCAGTTCTACCCCAACCTCTTCCGCACTATGCGTAAGAACCCAATCAATAAGTGGAGTGGTCCTGGAACTCCTTCCTCCTATGGTAAAGACGATTATTTGCATTTAGCAAAGAAGATTTGTGATGTGGCTCAGGCCGACCTCTCAGAATTCTTCGAGAGTTATGGTATGTTCGTACCCGTTGATAAGTATGAGGTGGGCGACTACTCTAATTATACCGTAACTACCACACAGAAGGATATCAACGATGCCAAGAAATACATGCAGAAGTATCCCAAGAAGTTGGGTAACATCATGTTCATCGACGACCATATACTACCCATGAAGCCCGTGACACCCGATAACCCCTTTGAGCCCCAGGCTGCAGCTGGCAGCAAGAAGACGAACAACCTCGGCCAGAGTAGTGCGGATGCCGTTGGCGATGCCGGTGACTATGAAGTGTTCGACGGACATACGGGCTACGACACCAACAATGACTATTGCACGGTAAGTGGCACTACCATCACATTCAAGGGCACTGGCTACATCGGTCATAAGTTCTACGACAGCGAGGGAAATCTGGTATGGGCTACCAACAGAAAGAGCACGACAATTCCCGCAAAGATTCGCACATTGGGTATCGAGAACCTGACCATCGTGGCAGCCGAGGAGAATATGGAAGACGTGCCCTGTCCCTTCTACAAGAGCAAGACCAACCCTGTCTTCCGTACACAAATCTACTTCGGTAACGAAGAGGATCATAAGCTGTGGTGGACTGGCATAACAACCAAGTTGAACGACTATCTGCCCGAGAATGCCATGGCAGTGATTGGTTCGGCCAACGCAACAGAGAACATCGTCAACGCAAACAACGTCATCAACCAAGACAATACGGCCAAGAGCATCGTACTGAACGGCAACCTGCCTGCCTACATCCCCGTAGAGACCACGGCAGAGAGCGTGAAGTTCACGAAGACCAACACTGGCTATGCTGCCCTCGACCTGCCCTTCGACGTAACGAGCAGCGATTTGGCTGGTTTGCAGACGGCTTCCTACAACAATGGCATCGTAGCACTCACAGATGCTGAGAGCGTTGCCGCTGGAGAACCCGTAGTCGTGAACGGTAACGTCAACCTCACCCTCGCCAATGCCATCATTAAGCAAGGCAGCTATCAGGAACTCTCCAACGTGAATGTTCTTGCTACCGACGGCCAGAGCGTAGTGAATGCCGAGACGGCTTCGCCCTTCACCTTCGACCTGAAAGAGGGCACAGGCATACAGGCTGTGGGTCGCGATGGTATCGCAACGAATGAGAAGGCCGTATATGACCTTTCGGGTCGCCGCATCGAGCGTCCTGCCAAGGCTGGCCTGTATATTGTGAACGGAAAGAAGCAGGTTGTACGTTAAGGTGAGAAGTGAGAAGTGAGAAGTGAGAAGTGAAAGGTTACATTTGACATTTAACATTTGACATTTATTAATTATAATTTTTAGCACTATGAAAAAGTATGTTTGTGACGTTTGTGGCTACGAGTATGACCCCGAAGTAGGCGACCCCGATAACGGCATCGCCCCCGGCACGGCCTTTGAAGACCTGCCCGAAGATTGGGTTTGCCCACTCTGTGGCGTAGGTAAGGACGAGTTCAGCGAGGCATAATAAGCCCAAACGAACCCATTAGAAACGAGAAGGGGATGTGCGGTTGCACATCCCCTTCTCGTTTAATGGACTTGGAAATTCCGGAAAATCCGGATTATCCGGAATATCCGTTAATCATCATCGTTGGGATTTCAGCCAGTCGATAAAGGGACGCAGCACTTGGGCTGAAGGTTCGGCAGTCTGCACGGACAGTTTGATGTCTTCGCCCAGTCCGCTCAGAATCTCGAACTGGAACTTCGGGTCACCCTCCAAGTCGTGCTCCACATCCACCTTGGTATCCACGAGCAACATCTCTGTCATGGTCAGCATCATCTCCAGTTTGGCCACCCAAGGACGAATATCCTCATAGAAAAGACTGTAACTCTCGTTGGACGAACGGGCAAGTTTGTCCAGTTGGCGACAGGCTGCCTTCACCTCACGAATCTCCTTCAGGAGAGGTTCGGGACGAGGACTCCCCTGCTCCACCGACTGCTTGTAAGCATCGACCAAGGCAGACAGGGCATCCTTGTCGTAGTAACGCAGATAGGGAGCTACACGTTGTAGAGCCTCAGCATTCTCCTTGCCGACGACAGCAGGCAACGATGCCAGCCAACTCTGCTGATTGTCGAACGACTTGTGGTTCCAGGCGTAGTCGGCAATGCTGAAAAGGGCAATCTTTGATGCCTCGCCCTGCTGCATGGGATTGGCAATGAGGGTACCGGTACCCGTCAGGGTAGCCTCCATGCGTGAACGTCCGTCGATATGCTTCTCATCGGCAAAGTTGGTATAGGTGTCCATGGGGAAGAGCTTCGTAACATCGTTGTCGTTGCAAGGATAGTTCCACCACCAAGCCGTCTCGCGCCCCAACCAACTGTTGGCCATGGCAAGGTCTTCGCTATTGGGCACCGACCATACGTTGCGCCCCGTGATATAGATATCGGTCTTTGCCGGCGTGGAGGAGAGCGACGAGAAGAACTTCTGAGCCACCTCAGGTTTCACCCACGAGAAAGCATAGAGCTGGGGCACAAACTGGAGGGGTTTGACGGTATCGGCCGGTGCCTTTCCCGACTGGTTCCAACGCTTATCGACTGCCTGCTGAAGGTCAGTGAGACGCTGGGCATTGAGGCGCAATGTGGGGTCGTCGGTAGGTACGCCCACATCATCGACAAAGACACCGAACTGACGTACGCCCAGACCATACATGCTCTCGAACTTATCCATCACACGGTCTATGACATCCGTGGATTCGGGATTGGTGAAAGCCGTGCCCGGGTGTATGGCCCAGATGAAATTCACCTTAGACTGGTGAGCCACCTCCACAATGTCACGGAGCATATTCTGGGTGAGATATCCGATACGTTCCTGCTCCTTGGTGATGGCGGTGGGGTACGGCTCGCCCCAATAACGGGTGTGATAGGGATCACTCTTGGCCCCATACATATAAGTGTTCATCTTGTAACGTGCCATGAAGCGGAAGAGGTCCTTTGTGACCTTAGCATTATAGGGCACACCATAGTAGCCCTCAATTACGCCACGTGTTCGGGTGTCGGCATAATCGTAGAAGTTGGCACAGGGCAGCGATTCCAAACCACGGTCGAGCATCTGTTCTATCGTTGCCAATCCACAGAATACGGCATCAGTGTTCTCACCCAAGACAAGCAACTGGCCATTCCCCTTCTTGTCGGCCTTCAGACTGACGGCATGGCGGTCGTACTTCGGTAAACTAAACACTGCGCTACTCAGTTCACGCTTGCGAGCCTCACGGTCGGCCACTCCCTTCGAGCCCTGCAGACCCAGCAATACATTGGTCTTTCCCTTGACGGGCTTCTTTGATACCGTCACCGCACACCCATGCTCCTCCAGCACCTCAACGGCACGGGCTATGGTAAGCTTGTCGATACCCGACTCGGGGACAATGGCAACACGAGGCGTTACACGAGCTACGCCATTCACGGGTTCCTGCTGCTGCGGAACGGGATAAATCTCGTAGTGCTGCTGTGCCCTGACCACAACACAAGCCATCCAAAGGACAAGGGGCAATAGGAAATGTCGATTCATAGTATTAAATAGATGTCCACGTATAATATCAATGTCCATGCAAAGATAAAAATTATTTTTCATAACTCCAAATATTGCCTTACCCCGGTCTTGCCCAAGAAACGCTTGACCCGTCGCGATGGTTCAATTGAACTGTCGCGATGGGTCAATTGAACCGTCGCGACGGGTCAAGGAAAGGAAAAGGGTGAAGGATTAAGGGTGAAGGATTAAGGGTGAAGGGTGAAAGCCCACCCCGACCCTCCCAAAGGGAGGGAGAAACCTTAAACCCCTAAAGGCCCACCCCGGCCCTCCCTGGGGAGGGAGAAAAGCCTTAAACACCTAAACCTTTAAACTCTTAAACCTCGTTTTCCGTGATTTTGGCTCCGCCGAACTTCCTTGGCACTCGATAATCGGACGCTCCGAAGGAGCTACGCTCGCCGTGCGAGAAATGCTCAAATGAATTTGGCATTTCTCTCGTTTTTTCGTAAATTTGTTGTCGTTATGGGAAAAAAGGAAAAAATAAAAAAGAATAGCAGTCAGCCAGAGAAACAACGTAAACCTTGGTTCGTGTCGGTAACGCTGGTTTTCTTCGTACTCACATGGCTGTGGGCATGGCTGTGGTATGGTGACGTGTTTCGTATAGCCCGCGAATTTTCGTTCTGGGCACCAGACACCACTCTAATGAGGTATATGGAAGGTAGGCCATGGGCTTCCCTATGGTGGGTAGGCATGGCCATGTTACAACTGTATCGGTGGCCTATTCTGGGTGGTGCCGTTACAGCCCTACTGGTAAGTGGTTCGGCGTGGCTGGTGGGCTACTGTCTGCGTCTGCGCGGTTGGTGGCGACTGCTCCAATATGTGCCCTCGGCAGCCTATCTGGTGGCGGTGGCCTACGTGGGCTTCGACCTCTACTTTGAGGCAGAAACAGGCCGCATTCTGGGTATTCCCCTGCTGGGATTCGGGGTATTGCTCGTGTTGGCACTGATTATACACTCGTTCAGCCATCACCATAAGTTTCCCAACATCGTACATGCCCCCAAGGACGAAACCCCACAGCAAAACCATGCCCAGGTAGCATTGGTTGTTGCCATCATCTGTGTAACTATGGGGGTAACCCAATGGATGAGACCCTACGTGCGTGTGGTAACACGGATGCAATGTCAGATGATGGAGCAAGACTGGAAAGGCATGGGCGAGACCGCACGAAAAAATGCCGAGCTCTCGTATCGCACCATCGCTGCCTATTATGCCATATCGCTGGTGCATACCAACGAAATATGCAGCCATCTGTTTGATATTCGTATGGACTACGACGACCCCTACATCCATGGCTTCGAGGGAGGGGAAACGAACGGCAACAACTATTACATTCCCGACGGCGACTTCCACGCAGGACTGATACAACCGGCCATACATCATGCCATGGAGAACATGACCATGAACGGTCCCAGTCTGCGTATGCTGAAACTCTTGGCCAAATGTGCCCTGATGACAGGGGAATGGGAAGTGGCAGAGAAATATCTGCGCATACTGGACCGCGTTCCCTTCGAGGGAAAGTTCGTGGAAAAATACAGCCCCATGCTTCACCATCGTGAGTTGGTGGATGCCGACCCCGAGTTCAAGATGATAAGACTGACCGAACCCCTACAGGATAGTTTCGAGAACTTCTACGTTCAACCCGTATTCTTAGGCTATAATGCCTCGCTGACGGAGGGACGGAGTATTAATGCACTATGGAACAGTCTGATGGTGCATATCTATACGAAAACAATGCCCCAGTTCATAGAACGTTGCGTCCCCCTGCAAGGTTCCATGCCCCCGCAGAGCGTGGCCGAAGCCCTGTTGCTCATGGCTGCCAAGAATCCCCAACTGGGACAGATGTTCCCCTCGCTTGAATACAACCGTCCACGACTGCAAACCTTCATGACAGAGGTGCGCCCCTTCATGGGTAGCCACGAAATACGTGCAGAACATGCACGCGAACTATTCCCGAAATGGAAAGGCTATTACCCCTACTACTACTTCTTCGGCAACCTGAAAGCCACGAAGCGCAAGGATGCCACCAAGGAGGGTAGCAGTAATCAGGGAGTGAATTGATGAAGGTGAGAAGTGAACTTTTGGAGCAGCGAGAGCAGAGCCAAATTTGTTTGAGCTATGCCGAGTCGCGACAAAAGTCAGCGAAGCTAAAAGTGAGAAGTTGAGAGTTCAAAGTTCAAAGTTAAAAGTTAAAAACATAATTTAAAAATGAGAAACCATAAAGGCTACGTGCTTATAGTTTTTGCTTCGTTCCTCCTGATTTGTGCCTGCAAGCCCAACTATTCCGTACCTTCCTCGTACACCGAGGCAGACTCGGTGGCTCCACTTTATCCCGACTACACCAACATTACTATCCCGGCCAACATTGCACCGCTGAACTTCCAACTGCTGGCTGACGATGCCAAAGGCGTGGTCGTGGAATTTGAAGGCGAGAAGGGAGGACAGATAGTGACTGGCGGAGGTAAGGACTGCAAGGTTGATATCGACAGTACTGAATGGCGTTCGATACTGGAGGAGAACCGAGGAAAGGACATCCGCGTAAACGTATATGGAGAATATCCCACAGGATGGGTGAAGTGGGAGACGCACACGCTGAGCGTGGCAGAGGAGGACATTGACCCCTACCTCTCCTACCGACTGATAGAACCTGGGTACGAACTGTATCGACAGTTGGGACTTTACCAAAGGAATCTGACAAACTTCACAGAACGTCCCATCTACGAAAACAATCGCGTATTCGAGGATAAAAACAACCACTGCATCAACTGCCACAACTACCAGAACTATTCGACCCAACGAATGCTCTTCCACGTCCGTGCCCAACATGGCGGTACCATTATTGTGGAAAACGGGAAGGTAAGGAAGGTGCAGATAAAGGGTGACAGCATACTGACGGCCGGGGTTTATCCCTCGTGGCACCCCACCCTACCCCTCGTGGCTTTCTCTACCAACAAGACAGGACAGGCTTTCCACATACACCATTCCGAGAAACTGGAGGTGCTGGACGAAGCCAGCGACCTGCTGCTCTACAATGCGGAGAAGAACGAGGTTCAACTGGTGCTGAACGATTCAACCCAGTATGAGACATTCCCCTGCTGGACACCCGACGGGAAATGGCTCTACTACTGTACGGCAGCCGAGCCCGAAAGCCCTGTGGAACTGCCTGACAGCATGAGGGAAATGCAGCGAGTAATCTCATACGACCGCTTTTACTACGATATCCGACGCATGACCTTCGACGAGAAGACTGGTCGATTCGGCCCCACGGAATTGGTGGTGGACTGCGCCAGTCGCAAACGTAGTGCTTCCTTCCCACGCATCAGTCCCGACGGGAGGTATCTGCTCTTTGCCGAGGGCAACTACGGACAGTTCCACATATGGCACAAGTCGAGCGACCTCTATGTGAAAGACCTCCAGAACGACAGCATATATGCCCTGACCGAAGCCAACTCGGACGACGTGGACTCGTACCACACATGGAGTTCGAACGGACGGTGGATAGTCTTCAGCAGCCGACGCATGGACGGAAACTACACACGTCCCTTCATCACCTACTTCGACCATGAGGGACATGCCCGGAAAGCCTTTTGCCTGCCCCAACGCGACCCCGAGCATAATATATTGCTGCTGAAAAGCTACAATGTGCCTGAACTAACACGAGATGCAGTCGGGGTGAGCGAAAAGGCTCTCCGCCAGTGCATCTACGAGACCGACGGAGACATGGCCACCTTCAAAAAACGATAAACCGGAAACAATAAACCGCACAGGCCATACGTTTAATAAGAAAACATTAGGAAATAAAAAACTCATAAACTATTTAACATCTAAACTAATAAGCCTATGAGAGTTATCATTGAACCTGACTATCAGGAATTGTCACGCTGGGCTGCCGAATATGTAGCCGCACGTATCAACGCTGCAAAACCTACAGCAGAGAAACCTTTTAAACTGGGCTGCCCCACGGGGTCTTCACCTCTGGGTCTGTACAAGCACCTCATTGAACTATACAAGGCCGGCAAGGTATCGTTCCAGAACGTTGTTACCTTCAACATGGACGAATACGTAGGTCTGCCCGAAGAGCATCCCGAAAGTTACCACAGCTTCATGTGGACGAACTTCTTCTCTCACATCGACATCAAGAAGGAGAACGTACACATCCTGAACGGGAACGCTGCTGACCTGGCTGCCGAATGTGCTGCCTACGAGAAGGCCATCCAGGATGCCGGCGGCATCGACCTCTTCATGGGAGGTATTGGTCCCGATGGTCACATCGCCTTCAACGAGCCCTTCAGCTCACTCCAGAGCCGTACCCGTGTGAAGAGTCTGACCACCGACACCATCATCGCCAACAGCCGTTTCTTCGACAACGACGTGAACAAGGTGCCCAAGACGGCTCTGACCGTTGGTGTAGGTACCGTCATGGATGCCAAGGAAGTGCTGATTGTCTGCAACGGTCATGGTAAGGCTCGTGCCCTGCAACATGCCATCGAGGCTGCCGTAAGCCAGGAATGGACCATCAGTGCCCTGCAGATGCACCCACATGCCATCATCGTCTGCGACGAGGCTGCCACCGACGAACTGAAGCACGGCACCTACAAGTACTTCAAGGACATCGAGAAGGACAACCTGTAATTTGAAATTTGACATAAAAAAAAGTCGCCCCTGCCTCGCAATGAGGCAGGGGCGACTTTTTTTTATGTCAAAACAGGAGTGCTATCGCACAAAGGAAAACGGCTATACATTCCGCCGTGCGGTTGACACGCACCGCCACGCGCATATCCGCTGTGGTAAGTGGTCGGTCGTTATTGCCAATGTAGGGTTTCTCCACAACTACACCGAAGTAGGAATGAGGACCACCAAAACGGCAATTGAGTATGCTGGCCAATGCCGCCTCGGGATAACCACTATTGGGGGAAGCATGGGCACGGCCGTAACGACGGATGAAGTGGAACCTCCCCCTACCCCCTCCCAAGGAGGGGGCAAATATAATCATCAACAAAGCCGTGAGACGAGCTGGGATGTAGTTGGCTATATCATCGATGTGGGCAGCCCAACAGCCGAAATCCTTATAACGCTCTGTACGGTAGCCAATCATGGAGTCCTGCGTGTTTATCATCTTGTAAGTCAGCATAGCGGGCACTCCGCCAACAGCCAACCAGAAGAGAGGGGCAATAACTCCGTCGCTGAGGTTCTCGGCCAAGGTCTCGAGGGCAGCCGTTCGCACCTCCTGCGCCGACAGTTGTGTGGTGTCGCGACCTACGATGCGTGCCACCTGTCGGCGACCGTCGTCAAGCGAACGGTCGAGGGCAAGGAATACGGCTCGTACTTCGCGTATGAGCGTGGTGCCGGCCAAACAATAAAAGATTGTAATAAGGCCAACCCCTGCCCTCCCGAGGGGAGGGAGCAAAGTCAGTATGTAAAAAGTGGCAAGAAATACGATGGAATCAAGAAGAATTGTCATTATGGCTCCCTTCAGCATACGGTGTCGTCCTTTGTTTAAGTGACGTTCACCCCAAGCTATCATCTTGCCAAAGCCCACAACGGGATGGGGCAGCCACGAGGGGTCGCCAAAAGCAAGGTCGAGAAACCAAGCCAACACTAATATAATGCATAATTCATAATGCATAATTCATAATGGCAAATGTTAAATGTTCAAAGCCCTTACAAGTTCCTCGTTGTCTTCGGGACGTTGTGCCGCCACTCGGAAATGATGGGGAGTGAGACCACGGAAGTTGGAAGCATCGCGGATGAGGATGCCGTGTTTCGTGGCCAGATAGTCCTTCAGTTCGGCAGCCGTATGACCCTCGATGGTGCATAGTATGAAGTTGGTTTTTGTCTCACGGACATGTATGCCAGGGATGTTGTTGAGCGCAGAGCGAAGCCGTTGGGCCTCGGCCAGATATGCGGACATGTCAATTAGTCGGGGGGTGCGTTCCACGAGCCAAAGCCCAGCTTCTATGGCCAGTGCGTTCACGGCCCACGGCCGGCATTGCGACCTTAGTCGGGCAATGACATCCGCCTGAGCCGTCACGTAGCCTAACCGAAGGCCTGGGATGCAATATTGCTTGGTCATGGAGTGCAGACAAATGACGTTGGGGAAGGTCCTCTCCCAGCCTCCCCGAGGAGAGGAGGAAGCCAGCGTATAGTTCTCGTAGGACTGGTCGATTACGAGCCACCTGTGGCGGGCAGCCAATGTCCGTATGTAAGCCTCATCAAACACCTCTCCCGTAGGATTGTTGGGGTTGCATATCCAGCACACTTCGCCATCCTCCGCTTCCGTCATGCCGAACATCCGACATGCCGACTCGTATTCGCTGAACGTAGGGTGTACGACGGTGAATGTCTCCTTTCCTTTGGGGAGGGACAGAGAGAGACCCTGCGCAATCAGATATATGGCTTCCGTTGCCCCGCTGGTCACCATCACTTCTTGAGGTTTTCTACCGATGGATTGGGCTATTTTTTCTTCCAACACCCTTGCTGACGGCTCGGGATAGGAACGGATAACAGACATTCTCGACCGCAGATGTTCCTCCAATGCCGACAAGTCAACAAAGGTCGGGATATTGGAACTAAAGTTCAGCCGTATATCCTTATATTTATACGTATCGTCTCCGTGTCCGTCAATCATTGCTTTGCATTATTTCATAGAGTCGATCCATGTCGAGATACTGGCGAACATGGTCGGCAAGGAGGTCATATTGCTGTTCCTTATAGGTCTGATAGTCGAAGGTCGCCTTGCGTGCCCCCACCCTGTCGATGAAAGGACGGAGGAGGAAATCGACGAAAGGTGTGTTGTCGAGAATGCCATGGACGTAAGTACCGATGCAGTGACCCTCTTGTAGGACCATCTGGTCGGTGGTGCTCTGCCCCTGATGAATCTCATAGCCGTGACATTCTTGTCCCTCGAAGAGGAAGGTCACTTGCTGGGTGGTTTTCTCACGAGCCATCGTGGTATGGATGGACAAAAGTCCGAGGCCAGGTAAGTGCTTGATGGGGCCTTCAATGCCTTCGGGGTCGTCAATCGTCTGTCCCATCATCTGGTAGCCACCACAGATGCCGAGGATCGTCTTTCCCTCGCGATGGGCACGGAGGATGGATTCCACCATGCCCGAATTGTGCAGCCATCGGAGATCATTGAGTGTACTCTTCGTTCCTGGCAAAATGATGATATCTGCTTGAGAAAGTTCGTCTGCCTTATCAGTATAGAAAACCGAGATGCGCGGGTCGTGTTCCAAGGCATCGAAGTCCGTGAAGTTGCTGATGTAAGGAAGGCGAACAACGGCAATATGTAACCTCCCCCTACCCCCTCCCAAGGAGGGGGCATGAGCCACATTATTCTTTTTTGTTTCGTCAATTACATCTGCCTCTTGGCACCTCCTCCCATCCAAGGAAGAAGCATGAGCCACATTGTATTTTTTAGTTTCGTCAATTATATCTAATTCAGCCCCTTCAGTTATCGTCTGGCGGTTCATGCCCCCTCCTTGGGAGGGGGTAAGGGGGAGGTCCACACTATCCTCCTCCTCAATGTGAATGTCCTTCATGTAAGGGATGACACCCAGTACGGGAACTTGGCATATATCCTCTAACATGCGTCGTCCCTCGTCGAAGAGACGCATGTCGCCGCGGAACTTATTGACGATAATGCCCTTGATGCGCTTGCGGTCTTCCTCGTCCTGAAGCATGATGCTGCCGTAGGCCGAGGCAAAGACTCCGCCACGGTCGATGTCGGCTACAAGGATGACACGCGCATCGGCATACCTGGCCATCGGCATGTTCACGAGGTCGGTATCACGCAGATTCAGTTCGGCTATACTGCCCGCGCCCTCCATGACAATAGGATTGAAACGCTCGCTTAAACGGTCGAAAGCAGCGTGAACCTCTTCTCGGAACCTCCCCCTACCCCCTCCGGAGGGGGCAGATTTCCTCCAATAGTCGTACGCATCCTTGTTCCCGATAGGCTTACCCAGTAGCACCACCTGACTGGTGTGGTCACTCTGGGGTTTCAGAAGCAGGGGGTTCATTTCCGCCTCGCAGGGGATGCCTGCCGCTTCGGCCTGTACCGCCTGGGCACGTCCTATCTCCAGCCCGTCGGGGGTGACAAAGGAGTTCAGAGCCATATTCTGTGCCTTGAAAGGAGCAGGCTTGTAACCATCCTGACGGAAGATTCGACATAAAGCCGTAGCAATGATGCTCTTGCCGACATCACTGCCCGTACCGGCCAACATAACGGGATAAAGTTTCATTTTACTCATTTTCGAACAACTAAAATACTAACCTCATAGAGTAAATATATAGGAACAGAGACAAGCAGGAGCGTGAAGGCATCGCTCGTGGGGGTGATAAGAGCCGAGGCTATGACGATGCCCAGTAAGGCCGGTCGGCGATACTGTCGCATGAGATTAGCGTTTATCAAGCCGAAACGCCCTAATAACCACGTAATAACAGGTAGTTCGAATACCACGCCCAGCATAAGGCTCAGCATGGTGAACGTGTCGATATAACTCTCCAAACTGATGAGGTTGCGCACCTCGCCACTGACCTGATAGCCGCCAAGAAACTGGAGAGTGAAGGGGAAGATGACAAAATAACTGAATAACACCCCGAGAGCAAACATCAGATAACTGCTCACCAGAAGGCGGATGGCCAACCGACGTTCTTGCTGATAAAGACCAGGGGCTATGAAATGGAAGAGTTGATAGAGGATGTAGGGCATAGCCCCGATGAGTCCCACGTAGAAAGACACCATCATGTGGATGACGAACTGTCCCGTGACTGCCGTGTTGATGAGTTGAAGGTCGTCACGCTTAGGGTGGAGAATAACGGCAAAGACCTCGTCCTTAAAGACGAAGCCTACCACCATTAATAAGAGCGTAACTACCAGACATCGGATAATCACCCCCCGAAGTTCGTCAAGATGGTCCCAGAAAGTCAAACTTATTTACGATTTGACAATTTACGATTTACGATTTAGCCTCTTCGTCGTTTGCCTTCGGCTCCTCCTTGGGAGCGACATCGTTCATGCCGTCCTTGAAGGCTTTAACACCCTGACCGAGGCCACGCATCATTTCAGGAACCTTCTTGCCCCCGTAAAAGAGCAAGATAATGAGCAGGACAACAAGAATCTCCTGGAAGCCTATGCCACCCAGAAACAAAAAATTCATCATAGCTTATTTTGTTTTAATTGTTCTACAAAACTATCGATGCGCTGAAGTTCGCGCGGTATGTTGATACGTTGAGGACAATGTTCCACACACTTTCCGCATCCGATGCAATGGCTCGCCTGACGCAGACGCGGCACAGTACGGTCATAGCCAATAAGGAAAGCCCGACGTGCCTTATGATAATTAGAGGCCTGTTGGTTCTCAGGTACATTGCCCTCGTTCACACACTTGTTGTAGTGAAGCAGGATGGCAGGAATATCAAGACCATAAGGACACGGCATACAATACTTGCAATCGTTACAGGGTATGGTGGGATAGCCTACATAGAGATTGGCCACCTCGTTTTCGAGCCAATCCTGTTCCTCCTCGGTCAATGGCTCCAGTGGGGAATAGGTACGCAGGTTGTCCTCCAAATGTTCCATGTAGGTCATACCCGAGAGTACTGTCAGGATGCGAGGTTTGGAACCTGCATAGCGGAAAGCCCATGATGCCACACTATCCTCGGGACGCTTGCTCTTGAGCGTTGCCACAATGTGGTTAGGCATTTTCACCAGTCGTCCACCCAACAGGGGCTCCATAATGACCACGGGAATGCCACGCTTGTCGAGTTCGTTATAGAGATACTCGGCATCGGTGTTTCGGCTGTTGGTTTCGTTGGCCAGGTGCCAGTCCACGTAGTTCATCTGAATCTGCACGAAGTCCCACTTGTATTTGTCGTGGTTGGCCAGTAAATAGTCGAAGACCTCGATGTCGCCATGATACGAGAAACCAAGATTGCGAATAACCCCTTCTTCACGCTTCTCCAGAAGATAGTCGAGCAGACCGTTGTCGAGGTATCGACCATTCAGTGCTTCCATGCCCCCCATGCCGATAGCATGAAGGAGCAAATAGTCGATATAGTCGGTTTGGAGGTACTTCAACGAGTTCTCGAACATTTTCACGCCCTCGGCATACGACCATTGCTCGGGCGAGAAATTGGAGAGTTTCGTGGCAATGTAATACTTGTCGCGCGGATAACCGCTGGCCACCAAGGCCGTACCCGTGCTTGCCTCGCTCTCCCCTCGACAATAGGCTGGACTCGTGTCGAAATAGTTCACCCCATGGTCGAGGGCGAACTTTACCAATCGGTTGACCTCCTCCTGGTCGATTTCCTCGGGTGCGGGTGTACCGTCTGACGATGCTTTCTGAGGTTTGTTGGGCAAGCGCATCATGCCATATCCCAGCAACGATACGCGGTCGCCCGAGGTGGGATTGTCACGATATGTCATTTTATCCTTGGGAATGTCACCTGTATGGTGGCCCAAAGGGTCTAAGTCGTTGCCCTTCTTCAATCCGCAACTGGCTAAGGCTGCCGTTGCAGCTCCTGTACCTAATATCTTGATAAAATCTCTTCGTTCCACGATTTGTAAATTGTAAGTTGAAAGTTAAATCTCCCGATGAGTCTCGTGACCTTCGACGTAGATGGCACTGAAGGGACGTGACGGGCAAAGGTTCTCGCAAGCCCCGCAACCGATACACATTTCTTCGTTTACGGCAGGAACCCAAATCTCATCGTTGTCCTCCAATGGCACCATTTCGATAGCACCCGTCGGGCAATGGCGGGCACAATTGCCACAATCAACGCCTTCGGTAACACAAAGGCAATTCTTCTGAATCCATACAGCATGTCCCACCTGCTCGGCGGTGCGTTCCTCTATGGAAATGGGACGGATGGCTCCCGTAGGACAAACCTGCGAGCAACGATTACATTCCGGACGACAATAACCTCGGTCGAACTCCATCGTGGGTTGCATGAGGTGTTCCAAATCCTCGCTGGGACGCAACACCTGATTGGGACAAGCCGCAATACAGAGTTGACAAGCCGTACAATGCTGGGCAAAGTGCTTGGCTGAGAGAGAGCCTGGAGGCGTTACCGGGGTTTTACGTTCGGGGTTCACCTTATCCTCGATGGTCGCCAAACCACCATCTACCGTCTTGGCAACGGCATCAATGGTAGCCGCCGTAGTGGCCAAGGCCAGCCCCTTGGCAAAGGCACGGCGGTCGGAGTTGATGGGGACGGTGGGTTCAATGGGTTTATTGGGCGACATGGGCTGCCCATCAGCCCCATTCCGTCCACGAAATCGATTCCCAAACTTCATGGCACCTTGTGGGCAGAGCGACATGCAATTGCCACAAGAGACACATCGCGTCATGTCGATATGGTGGTCTTTGACATTGATGCAACTAGCCTTGCAATTGCGCTCACACAGACGACAGCCATTGCACCTGGACCTGTCGAACACAGGGCCGTATAATGAGAAATGACTGATGTAGCCCAGAAAGGTGCCCACGGGACAAATCGTGTTGCAATAAGTTCGTCCGCCACGCCATGCGAGAACACCCACGACAACGAGTGTTCCCACTGCCACGCAAAGCGAGACAATCGACCGCATCCACACATCCACCGTGTAGAACAGATACGAATCGTAGTGCTCGGCAATAGCTGCCAATCCGTTATTCGCCCATAGGAAGACGGGCTGCATCAGGTTGGTGGCGATGCGTCCGTAAGCACTATACGGAGCAATAACGATAGCCAAACTATTCAAACCCGCAATCATCAGAACCAAGAACAACAATAACACGAGAGCACGCAATACACGCTTCGTCGGCGAATAACTGTACTTATTGGCATACTTGGCTTTCTTGTTCTTTCGGAACACCCTGCGTTTACTTACCCAGGCAATGATGTCCTGCATCACGCCTAACGGACAAATAACGGAACAATAGATTCGTCCCAACAGCAGGGTCAAAAGGACGAGCCCCACAACAACTGCCACATTTATGGCCAACACAGCTGGTAGAAACTGTATTTTCGCCATCCATGAGAGGTAGTGCTGTGCCGTCCCCGTGAAGTCGAGGAAGAGCAAAGTCACGCCAACCCAAAAGACAATGGCCAAAACAATTCTGATTTTTCGTAACATGCTTAGGGGATTAAGGGTGAAGGGTGAAGGGTGAAGGATTAAGGGTGAGAAGTGAGAAGTGAGAGGATTAGGGATTATTTGATGAGCACTTTCTTTCCGTTCACTATATACAAGCCACGGGTGGGCTTTGCTACACGGCGGCCCTGTAGGTCGAAGATGCCTCGTTCCGTATGTTGCGACTGAGTCGCAACGGGCAGGATGCCCGTGCCACCCTCACCTATGGTGAAGTCGCTGACGCGGTTCTCCATCGTATTCAAGGCACGCACGTCTGTTGCCGAAAGTTCGCGGTTGTATATCATCACATCATCGATGTAGCAATCAGCAGACCCCCAGAAAGAGCCAAGCCCCAGATAGAAGTATTTCATACCTGTCAGGTTTCCAATTAAACTACTATACGGCAAGTCTGTGACTTTTGTCGCACCAGAGCTGGAAACTACGGTATGGGCGGTCTTGTTTATGCCATTTATGTACAAACGTACCCCATTGGTTTCTCCGACCGTAACGGTTACCAGGGTCCATTTGCCTACAGGAATATCGGTATATGCCGTCTCGCCTGGATAATTGACATCGAAGTAAATACCGTCATTGTTGTTGTAGCCCAGATAGGCATTTCCTGTCAAAAAAAATCGAGGTCCACTTGCCGATGCCGAAGTACTGTTAAAGAAGCCCCAGATGGCATCCCACATATTATCGTCTGTACGTCGTACCCACATACTTATGGTCGTTCCTGTCACGTTTGTCTTGTTGAGCAGGGGATTGGGCATACGAGTAGAAGAGTTGCTCTTCTGTGCCCCAAACGACTGATGGAGAACCTGTCCCATACGGTCGTAATCAGAGGTCAGGACTGGTTTGGTTCCTGTGGTGCCAAAGGTGGTTCTTTCAGCCGTATTGTAAGCGTTGTAACAAGGATATGCATCCATGTCGTAGTAAGCGACAAGCCCACCCAGATAATCGCCGCCGGGGATAACCTCTTTTTGGGCTTTCACATTATAACTTTGCTCCCAGTAAGCATCTTGGCACTCAAGACGAGCCGTCAAGGTGACAGGGACCACGGTCTCACGCGGTGAGTACTTTCCGGTTTCGCTGATGACATCAGGTTCACTGCTTGTCCAGGTCAAAACCGTATTGTCGGTTGTGGGGAAAATCAGGCTAAGGTTATTGGCATACGTAGAACCAGTTTTCACGGGAATGGTATTGTTGACATAGTTCCACGAAACTGCATATTCCGGCTTCAACTTGTAGCCCCAGACAGGTACGCCCGAGGTTCCTACAGCCGTGAAGGCCAAGGCTTTCATCTGGGAGGTCTTAAAATTCTGCTTGGTTGCACCATTTAAGGATTGTTCAACGAACACGCCGTAATAAGTGGATGTGCCAAGTTTCAAGGTCAGATAGGAGGTACCCTCTTTCGTTGACCATGTGCCGGTGTATGCTCCCTTGACTTTCCCATCAGCAGTAAGCGTTAATTCCGTAGGTTCTTGTTCCTCGAAGATGGCATAATCCTGCCGATAGGGATGTAGCAGGAAATGGTAAGTTCCCACTACCTCATCAACAGAAATAGGCGTATTGGCTATGTCCTCATCAGTTGTTGTTTCCCCAGCATAACAGAAGGGAGCACTTACAAGCCAGTCCTTCTCGTTGAGGAAAAGTTGATGCACACGCACCTGATGCCCGGCAGTACCATTGTTGAACTTCGTATGATAAACGACGAACGAGCGTCCTTTTTCGTCCTGACAAGCCGAATTGTGACCTTGCGAGCGCTCTCCCATCTCCTGCAAGCCCCATCCGTTATAGGCATCCATCAGTTTCAAGCCACGGTTCGTGCTGGCTCCTGCCCCATAGTTCAATTGGTAACCCGTGTAGGTTGCCGACGCGCCGCTGGCATCCACGTATGGACCATCGGGATTTTTCGAGCGGAATATACGCATTTCGTAGCCTCCCTGCGGTTTTCCGTCGTTGTCGTAACCGCCTGGTGCAAAGCCTCCATAACTCATGAACAGGTAATAGTATTCTCCGATGTGCTGAATGTAGGGTCCCTCACCACTCACGTAATATCCTCCAGCTATTTTCTTGCCGAAGTACGGGTCACTCACGCCATTGGCCCCACTCGTTGCATAGTCTGACGTGTAGGTGTAGGTATAATCGCGCAAACCTGTTTCCTTATCCAGTTTCAGCATGAAGATACCCCCGCTCCAGGAACCATAGATAAGCCATAGTTCACCTTCCTCATCGTAAAATGCACAGGGGTCGATACAGTTGGGCCAATATGTGCCCCAATTCCCCTTCTGGTTGTATCGGGCAGGCAAACTCGATTGTGCACCCAAAGCTATCTCCATGTCGGTGTTTTTGTAATTCGGAGCCGCAGACTCGCCATTGAAACCGCCCATAACGACCGGTCCCTGATACGTGAATGGGCCAGTGGGTGTGGAGGCCGTAAGGAGTACAACAATACTAGCCCAGCGGTCGCCATTTAAACTCAGATACATACACCATTTCCTCATCGACTCGTTCCAGATGAGGTCTGGTGCCCACATGTTTCCACTAACCCATGTCTCCTTATTCTCGGCGTACCATGAACACCATGCTTCGGCATCGACTTGCGGGAAATCCACAATCTCGCCATTAAAGTTCTTCACCTTGGTTACAGCCTGTTGGTTGAAAGCCGTATTGAAGTCGCATCGTGTGCCGTCGGGGTGTGCAAACGTTTGGTTGTTAGCTGCCAGTCCCGTAAACGTGATCAAGTCCTTGCTCGAAGCCACTCCCAAATGGGAGCCCCAAATATAATACGTTCCATTGCGATATACAACAGAAGGGTCATGTATGCTAACCGTAGAACCATTTGATATGGTGGTCATTGATTTCATCTCACTGATGGTCAGGGAATTCTGAGCCCATGCAGTTATTCCCACCATCAGGGCAAACACAGATAAGAATAAAACTCGTTTTGTCATTGTTTTTAAATTATTTCTGACAAAAATACGAAATATTTGTGAATTGCGCGTCGTCAATAACGAATAAATTGTAACTTTGCACACGAATTACAATTATTATCCTCCTTTTATGCTATTGACCAGTACTTTTCTAAACCACCAAGGTGCACTGATAAGCGATCCCAGTTGGATTTTCTTCTTGGTATTGGTCATCATTTTATTCGCACCGATCTTTCTTCGTCGGCTACGTATCCCGCACATTATTGGCCTGATGTTGGCCGGTATGATCATTGGTCCCTATGGATTCCACGTTATCGACCGGGACCGTTCTTTCGAAATCTTCGGTCAGGTGGGCATTTATTACATCATGTTTCTTGCCGCCTTGGAACTGGATATGGGAAGTGTGGAAAAATATGGGCACAAGGGACTGCAATTTGGCATGCTCACCTTCTTGATTCCACTTGTTCTGGGCATAGTTACCTCACATTACCTGCTTAGTTTTCCGATAAACACCTCCATCCTGTTGGGCTGTCTCTTTGCTTCCCACACGTTGGTGGCCTACCCCATCGTGGGACGTTATGGACTGGGGCGACATCGAAGTGTGGTCATATCCGTAGTAGCCACTGCCATTGCCATATTTTTGGCTCTGCTCATCGTCACGATTACGGTTAGCCAGCTCAATCCCGACACGGACTCCACATTCTGGCTGCTTTTCTTTGTCAAATGCCTGTTGTATGGTTTGTTTGTCATCATGGTTTTTCCGCGGATTGGCCGATGGTTCTTACGCCGCTATGACGATAGCGTGATGCAGTACATATTCATTCTCTCCCTCGTATTCTTCAGTGCCGCTCTGGCCGAATTGGTGGGACTTGAAGGGCTGCTGGGTGCGTTTTGGGCCGGTTTGGTGGTCAATCGTCTCATTCCTCGCACGTCGCCATTGATGAACCGCATAGAATTTGTCGGAAATGCCTTGTTCATTCCGTATTTTCTGATTGGAGTCGGAATGATTATCGATGTCGGTGTACTGTTGACGGACGCACACACGATGTGGATTGTATTTGTCATGGTAGCAACGGCCACACTTTCGAAATGGTTGGCTGCCGAGGCCATGACCTTGATGTCCGGCGAACGTCAGGACAACAGCATGCTGATGTTTGGCTTGACCAATGCACATGCAGCCGGAGCTTTGGCTATCGTTATGATTGGCACTGACCCTCGGGTAAATCTGATGGATAACGTGGTGCTGAATGGTACTGTCATGCTCATACTTTTTTCCTGTATCATTTCATCATTGGCCACCAATTATGGAGCACGTCGTATGGTACTTCGCGACAGTCAGCTCAATGAGAACCGTGGTTCGTACCATGGTAAGTGTCTTGTCACTTATTCAAAGGAGGACAATGTGGATTCAATGACCCAACTTGCCATACTCATCCGAAATCCGTATCTACCCGAAAGCCTTATTGGGCTTACGGTATCTTTCGACGACGAAAAAGGGAAACTCCAGCATCAGAAGGCAAGTCTAATGCTGGAAAAAGCGCAAAATGTGGCTGCGGCTGCCGATGTCAACATGGTCACCATGAATCGTGTGAGCACAAACATTGCCAGTGGTATCTTACATACCATGACGGAACATGATTGCGGTGAGGTTATCGTCAGTCTCACCGATAATTCCACTGACATGCCCAAATTGTCCTTGGGTACCGTCATTGGCAACATTCTGGATGGTAGCCACCGAGAGGTGATGGCACTGCGCAGTATTGTGCCACCAGGAACCTTACGGAGAACCATCGTAGCCGTGCCACAGAAAGCGGAATACGAGGTGGGCTTCTACAAATGGCTCGAGCATATCTGCCGTATCGGCGAACAACTTGATTGTCATCTTGAGTTTCAAGCCCATGCCGACACCCTGCCCTACATACGTGGGTATATGGAACAGAAGCATAGCTATCTGCGTTCCGAATACCACGAGATGGAACGATGGTCACAGATTCTGCAACTTGCATCCCGAGCCACCGAAGACCATTTATTCGTCTTTGTCACGGCGCGTCCTGGGTTCATTTCCTACCAGTCGAGTTTCGACAATCTCCCACTTATCATCCACCGACATTTCAGTCGTACCAGCGTCATGCTGTTATTCCCAGACCAGTGGGGCGAACCCAACGAAACGGTTTCCATCTTTGCGCCCAATGGTCGTGCAGTTACACGACGCGGTGGCTTGATACAGCGATTGTTTTCCAGACGATAGTCCGTTCCTCAAATTATATTACCACACATACGCATGAAACGATTAACTATACTTCTCAGTTCCATTTTTTTCTTCTCTACAATCCGAGTTGCTGCCCAAATGCCATGGCAGACTACACCTCCGAAACATGAGTTGAGAGCAGTTTGGGTGACAACACTGGGCGGACTGGACTGGCCACGCACAAAGGCAACATCCACTATCGGCATCGAACGCCAGAAACAGGAACTATGCTTACTGCTTGACCAGTTGAAAGCGTGCAACATCAATACGGTGTTGTTGCAAACTCGAATCCGTGGCAGTGTCATCTATCCTTCAGCCATAGAACCATGGGATGTTTGTCTGACAGGACAATATGACAAGAATCCGGGGTATGACCCCTTGCAATTTGCCATCGAGGAAACCCACCGTCGTGGCATGGAGCTCCACGCTTGGGTGGTTACGATACCTGCATTCAAGGTGGAGGTTGCCAAACGGATGGGAAAGAAGTCACTCCTTGCCACCCATCCCGAGCTCCTAAAGAAGCACGACGGCCAATATTACCTTGACCCGGGTCAACCGGGAACGGCGAACTATCTCTCTGCGATTTTATCCGAATTCATCGAGAAATATGACATTGACGGCATTCATTTTGACTATATCCGATATCCCGAGAATGCCGGTACCTTCCCCGATGGGCCTACATACCAAAAATACGGACAGGGGAAACCCAAATCGCAATGGCGACGAGATAACATAACAGCCATCGTCAGAAGACTATACCGCGAGGTGAAAGCCATTAAGCCCTGGGTAGTGATGTCTTCAAGCCCCGTAGGCAAGTATAGCGACACACGACGCTATTCCAGCCGAGGTTGGAACTGTTATGATGCTGTTCACCAAGACGCACAGGGGTGGCTACGCGAAGGCATTCAGGATGCTCTCTTCCCCATGATGTATTTTACAGGTGACCACTTTTATCCTTTTGCCATTGATTGGCAGGAAGGCACCTACGGAAGATATGTGGCACCTGGTTTGGGCATCTATTTCTTACATCCACAAGAGAAGAACTGGGATCTCAGTGTCATCACACGCGAATTGCTCTATCTGCGTCGCAATGGATTGTCGGGACAGGCATATTTCCGTTCCAAGTTTCTCACCGACAACACCAAGGGGCTCTACAATTATTTAAAGGAATATTTTTATCCCTATCCTGCCCTACCTCCAAAATACCCTTGGCAGGATGCTGTTGCCCCTGAAAAACCAGATGGGTTTACCCTTGCATTCATGGACAACCAAATGAGTGAACTATGTTGGAAGCCCTCGACCGACAACCTACAAGGAGGAGTACGTTACAACATCTATGCCTCCCAGGAATTTCCCGTAGATACAGACAACCCCAAAAACCTTGTCGCGTCCTTGCTGCCTGTACCCCGATACGTTTACAACAGGGTTACGAGCATGCTCTACGGGGTGCATCTTGCCGTAACGGCTGTTGACCGTTCGGGAAACGAAAGCGAAGCGGCACAACTCGACATTTCGGACTCTCCTCAGAGGACTACTCCCACCCGTATTCCACTTAACCCTCTGGGAAGACCTATACATCCATAATTTTTTACATCAAAGGGGGTCACTTTTTGCCAACTCGACTTTGCAATTTCGAGATTTTTGCATATCTTTGTGGCGAATATCTCGAATATGGAATCATTCTTCCGCACACATGCCTATCTTGTGGAGCACGTTTATGCTCCAGTAAGACGTACGCTGATGGACGAAATCAACTGGAAAGACCGGTTGATAGGCATCAAGGGTAGTCGTGGTGTCGGAAAAACATCGTTCCTACTTACCTACGCTAAAGAGAACTTCAACATCGAAGATCGTAAATGTCTGTACATAAACATGAACAGCTTTTACTTTCAGGGACGTTCCATCTCAGCATTTGCCGAAGAGTTCTATCATTGTGGCGGACGGGTTCTGCTTATCGATCAGATATTCAAAGACCCCAACTGGAGCCAGGAACTTCGTAAGTGCTACGACACGATACCAGGCCTACGAATCGTATTCACAGGTTCGAGCGTAATGCGCCTCAAGGAGGAGAATCCTGAACTGAACGGCATCGTAAAATCGTATAACCTGCGAGGTTTTTCGTTCCGCGAATATCTGAATCTAAAGGCGAACTTGCAACTCAAGCCGCATTCCCTGGAGGAAATTCTGACAAGCCACGGACAACTGGCAGCAGATATCTGTAGGCAGGTGAATCCCCTGGAGCATTTCCAGTCCTACATCCACCACGGCTATTATCCATTCTTCTTGGAACATCGCAACTTCTCGGAAAATCTCGTAAAGACGATGAACATGATGATAGAGGTGGACATCTTGCTCATCAAACAAATAGAGTTGAAGTATCTGTCAAGGATTAAGAAACTCTTGTATATGTTGGCAGTCGATAGCAATCAGGCTCCCAATGTCAGCCAGCTGGCCACCGACATTCAGACAAGCCGCGCCACCGTAGCCAACTACATCAAGTATCTAGCCGATGCCCGACTGGTGAATATTCTATATCGTCTTGGCGAAAGTTCCCCCAAGAAGCCGGCTCGTGTGATGATGCACAATCCCAATCTTATGCATGCCATGATGCCCCACCAGGTAGATCAGCAGGAGGCCATCGAGACTTTCTTCCAAAATGCCTTATGGGGGCGCCACATGGTAAATGTGGGCGATCGCTCATGCACGTTCGTGGTTGACGGGAAAAACCGTTTCCGCATCATGGCGGATGCTCCCAAACGTCAGTTGTCAGGCATCTACTATGCCATGGATAACATACGCCGTGGCGATGAACGACAGATTCCCCTCTGGCTCTTCGGATTTCTTTATTAACCAAAGTCCTTAAAGACATTAAAAGCATTATCATAACACCCAAAAATTAGTATTATGGCAAAAGAAAAAAAATTTATTACCTGTGATGGTAACGAGGCTGCGGCTCATGTGAGCTATATGTTCTCCGAGGTAGCTGCTATCTACCCCATCACCCCGTCTTCGCCCATGGCGGAGCACGTTGACGAGTGGGCTGCCCGCGGCCGCAAGAACCTGTGGGGCCAGACCGTCTATGTTCAGGAAATGCAGTCCGAGGCTGGTGCTGCCGGTGCCGTTCACGGCTCGCTGCAGGCTGGTGCGCTGACCACCACCTTCACGGCTTCTCAGGGTTTGCTCCTGATGATTCCTAACATGTACAAGATTGCCGGTGAACTGATTCCCTGCGTCTTCGACGTATCGGCTCGCACGCTGGCCAGCCATTCTCTCTGTATCTTCGGAGACCATCAGGATGTGATGGCTTGCCGTCAGACAGGTTTTGCCATGCTGTGCGAAGGCTCAGTACAGGAGGTTATGGACCTCACCGCTGTAGCTCACTTGGCCAGTCTGGAGACCTGCGTACCCTTCGTTAACTTCTTCGATGGTTTCCGCACCAGCCACGAGTATCACAAGATTGAGCTCATGGACCAGGAGGACATCCGTCCTCTCGTGAAGGAGGAGTACATCCAGCGCTTCCGCGACCGTGCCATGTCGCCAGAGCGTCCTATCACCCGTGGTACGGCTGAGAATCCCGAGACATTCTTCACTCACCGCGAAGCCTGCAATCCCTACTACGATGCAGTACCCGAGGCCGTAGAGAAGTATCTCGGCGAGATTTCGAAGATTACGGGTCGCGAGTATCACCTCTTCTCTTACTATGGTGCCGAGGATGCCGACCGCATGATTATCCTCATGGGTTCTGCCACCGACGCTGCCCGCGAGGCCATCGACTACCTGAATGCTCAGGGTCAGAAGGTGGGTATGATCTCTGTTCACCTCTATCGTCCGTTCAGCGTGAAGCACCTGCTGGCCGCTGTTCCCAAGAGCGTGAAGAAGATTGCCGTTCTCGACCGTACCAAGGAGCCCGGTGCTAACGGTGAGCCTCTGTACCTCGACGTGAAGGATGCCTTCTTCGATGTTCAGGATCGTCCTGTTATCGTTGGTGGCCGCTACGGTCTTGGTTCTCATGACACCACTCCCGCTCAGATCATCAGCGTGTTCAACAACCTCGCTATGCCCGAGCCCAAGA
>CAMVOK010000010.1 GCA_947169115.1 uncultured Prevotellaceae bacterium | reverse complement strand
GCATCACGGGCTCCAGATACTGACTCTCATGGAGGAACATGCCGTACCAGTTGGCTACCTGTTCCTTCCAGTACTGCTGCCACTTCGACAGGGTATATTTCTCCAGGAAGCGGTGTGCGCCGATGATGAGCATAGGGGCAGCGGCCTCGAAGCCTACACGTCCCTTGATGCCGATGATGGTGTCGCCCACATGGCAGTCGCGCCCGATGGCATACTGTGCGCCAATCTCCTCCACAGCCTGTATGGCCTTTATCTTGTCGTCGTATTTCTTACCGTTTACGCTCACCAACTCACCCTTCTCGAAACCGAGTTTCAGGAGTTCGCTACCCTCCTTTGTGGGGTGTTTCAGATAGGCTGATTCGGGCAGGCCCTGACGTGAGTCGAGAATTTCGCCACCGCAGATGCTGGTGCCCCAGATGCCTACGTTGTAGGAGTACTTCAGTTTGGCAAAGTCGGCGTTGAAGCCGTTCTGGTTCAGGTAGTCCACCTCCTCTTGTCGGCTGAGGTTCTTGTCACGGGTCAGGGTGATGATTTCCACACCAGGAGCCATGACGAGGAAGGTCATGTCGAAACGAATCTGGTCGTTACCGGCACCTGTTGAGCCATGAGCGATGGCCGATGCCCCAATCTCCTTAGCATAGCGGGCGATGGCCAGTGCCTGGAAGATGCGTTCCGAACTTACGGAAATGGGGTAACAGTTATTTCTGAGTACATTACCGAATACCATGTACTTCAACGACTTCTCATAATACTCCTGTGTCACGTCGAGCGTCACGTACTTCGTGGCTCCCAGTTTATAGGCATTCTCCTCGTTTGTCTTCAACTGTTCTTCCGAAAAACCACCTGTATTGGCACAGGCAGCATGTACCTCATAACCTTGCTTGGCAAGGTACATAACAGTGTAGGAGGTGTCGAGACCACCACTGAAGGCGACGACGACAGGCCCACCCCCTTCCCCTCCCTGGGGAGGGGTGTTTGTTACTGATTGTTTACTTGTTTCCATATTTTTTCCTTTATAATTGCTATGGTATTGTTTATATCTGCTACAACTTGGTCATTACTAAAGCGGATAATCGTATAACCTTTAGACTCCAAATATTGTGTCCGCTGTTCGTCACTGACTTGTTGTTCAGGTAGTTGATGGTATCTGCCATCCACTTCTATCAGAAGTTTTATCGCTGGTGCTGAGAAATCTGCAATATATTGCCCAATGATATGTTGCCGCCTAAATGTCACACCTAATTGTTTGCCCTTCAATAATTTCCATAAAATACGTTCCGCCTCGGTTGGGTTCTCCCTATTCTTTTTGGCAAACTCCTTCAACATGTCATATACAGAACAGTCAGCAGCCTGGTAAGCCTTCATCCCATTAGACACGACATCAGAGGATACCCCCCTCCCCAGGGAGGGGATGGGGGTGGGCTTATCTATCTCCCGAATGCGTTCGAGTACGTCCTCTGGGATTCTCACGGGCAGGTGTTCTTCGGGATCGTAAAGCATAGCCGTACAGATGCAGTACTTGCGGCCTGTTCGATGCAGCACATCCACGTTCACACAGCCCTCGCAACCTCGCCAGAAAGCCTCGTCGTCCGTCAGGTCGGCAAACGTCACGGGTTGGTAGCCCAGTTCGGTATTCATCTTCATCACCGCAGCACCACTCGTCAGGGAGAAAATCTTGGCGTGTGGCCAACGGGTACGTGCCAACGAGAAGGTGAGATCCTTGATTCGCTTGGCCACATGGTGCCCCCTGAAGTCGGGATGTACAATCAAACCCGATGTAGTCACATACTCCTTGTTTCCCCACGTCTCGATGTAGCTGAAACCGGCAAAGCGGTCTCCGGCCAAGGCTATCACGGCCTTAGCCTCCCTCATCTTGATAGTCAGGTATTCATGGGTGCGCTTGGCAATACCCGTTCCGCGCACCTTGGCCGCATCGGCTATAGTCTGCAAGATGGTGTCCACATACTTCTCGTGACTGGCATCAGCCACCATCACCACTATCCCATCGTTATAGATCTGTTCCATATTATAAATTTTCTTATCTTGCTAATGGTAAAACCTGTGAAAGTCCGTCCAGCAGAGCTGCACGTTCTGTCCCCTCCTCCATGACAATCAGCACAGTATCGTCACCAGCTATCGTGCCCACCACGACATCCAGATTCGCCTTATCGATATCGTAAGCCACATGGGCAGCATGGCCGGGCAGTGTCTTCACAACAGCCAAGTTTCCCGAAAACCTCACGCCCAAGGCTCCCAGACGGTTCATCGCCATCACGGTAACGTGGTTATCACTCACACTGCGATAGGCTCGGTTGTCTGGCATCATATAGACATACCTGCCCCTACCGTTTTGAGCCTTCACCACCTTCAGCAATTTCAGGTCGCGGCTGAGAGTCGCCTGCGCTGTGGGATAACCCGCTTTTTCCAGTTCGGCCATAAGTTCATCCTGCTTCGAAAGTTCACGACTCGTGATAAGCATCTTTATGACCTCCAATCGGCTCTCTTTCTTTGCCATATTCAGTTTTTATTCATTTTTCAGCGCAAAGGTAAATAAAATATTGAATATATGCAATATTTTCTATGAATATATTCATTACAGAATGAATAATTACATAAAATCGCCTGCCCCACGAAAGGAGCAGGCGATCCTACTAACCAAAACTGAAGAATGTTACTTCACAATCTTCCGACCATTTATGATGAATACACCCTTTTGGTCAACCTTAGTCACGCGACAACCACTGAGGTCGTAGATGACACCTTCCTTAGTTGTAGTCTCCACAGCCTTGATGGCATCGGGCTCCTGATACTCTGCGATAGTCCAGTAGGCACGTGCACCGGCACCGGCCACGGTCTTGTCAGCATAACAGGGAGCGCCGTCCTCTACATCGTCAGGAGCAATCAGACCGTTCACCTCATTCAAGGTATAGAACAGAGTTTCCTCCAGAGTCACGGCAGTGGGCTTCAGCTCGACCTTGTTAGTCTCGAGAGCCGACATAGTCCATACGTTCGAGCCTTCAATACCGACGAACAGACCTTCCTCATTATTGGTGAGGTAATAGCCACCGTTGTCGCCAGCCACCCATGTCAGAGGATAAGCTTCGGCAGACAGGCGTACACCCGTTTTTACAGTGCCTTCACCGTCATCTTCACTATAGAGTGACAGATAGAGTTCGCTGTCCTTCAGCTGGAGTACATACTGTTTCTCGGCATCGGGGGCGTTCACAGGCACAGCCTTATAAACCTCGATAGCCTCGTTCACAGCAACTGCAGCAGCATTCAACTGAGCACTCGTAGCATTCTCATCATCGAGTACACCCTGCTGTGTGTTAACGATAGATGCAAACGTGTCGTAAGCATCCTGAGAAATCTGGAAGAGTTCCGAACCCACAACGTCGGTGTTACTTAACAGGGCATCGGCCTCCTTCAGGGCATTCTGCAAGGCGAGCAGAGCAGCCGGACGCAGGGCGTCGGCCACCATCTCCATCTTGAAGCTCTGCCATACTGTCCAGTGGTCACCGGTATTGGCATCCGTTCTCAGACCAATTTCTACATCTTCACCAGTAAGGTTCTGGAAGTAAATCTCGTTAAGACCATTTCCTTGAGCGAACCAGTTGGCAGCCTCTGCACGACTATTGGCAACGCTGTTAGCAACCTGAACGATGGTAGCAGTGTTCTCGCCAGCATAGACATAACCCGTCATGTTCGAACGCTGCAGGGCAACCACTGTCAGTTTGTAGTCACCAACAGGCAAAGCCACGCTCTGGTGGAATCCAACAGCTGCCTTGTCCCAGTATTCACATACGCCATTGCTGGCAGTTCCAAAGGCATCACCTTCCCAACCGTCAATCTTCATCGGGGTCGGGTTCACGATGTAGTAATCCGTGATGTCGATGTCCTTCACAGCCTTGATACCGGCGAAGAAGTTACGTGCAATCTCATTGATACGAGTCTTAGCCTCGTTGATAGCCTCGATGCTGGTGTAGATAGTTGCCTTCACTTCGTTCAGGGCAGCCGTTGCTGTAGCGGCAGCATTACCCTTGTCGGAATAAGTGTCGGTAGCATCAATCTTTGCCTGCAGTTTCTCTATAGATGCTTTCAGGGCAATAAGATCCTCGGCCTGTTCCTTCTGCAAGGCCAGAGCGGTAATCTGCTCATCCAACGCATCAATGGCAGGAACATCCTCGTCGTCCAGGTCAGTATAGGACGTACAAGCGGTATATGCAAGAGCAGCATCCGTCAATTCATCGCTGGGCAGGATGTAGAACTCTGAGAAGGTGAAGAACTTGTGTCCGTTGCCTTCTGCAGCGTGGTTGTTCGTATCCAGGATGGTGAAGCGGATGAACTTGTTAGCATCAACCATCGAAATCTTAGCAGACGTGTAGTCGAGAGGCGTAGCAGCTGTGGGCAGGCCCTCGTTGATTTCGGTCACGTCGGAGAATGTCTCGCCGTCGTTGCTGGCCGTAATCACAATGTCCGTCGGACGGTTGTTGTTGTTCTGACTGCGCTTCTTGAAGTAGAAGTAGAAGTCCGTAACGGGCTCTTCTATCTCAGCCTGCAAGTAGTGGTCGTCAGCAACTGCAACACTCCACGAAGAATGGAAGAACGTCGTGTACTCGCCGTCGAGCAGGGCTGCATATGAACCCTCGTTGCTTTCCTTAGCGTTACTGGTGAACTTCGTAGCATCCTGAATCAGGCCCTTCACGCCTTGCAACTTGCTAATCCATGTCTGAACCTTGGCAAATGCAGCAGGACGGTTGTCCACGTTAGCCTCAATCTGCCATACATACGACATGTCAAGCGAGTAGTCGGCATTGGGCAGTTCAGCCTCCTGATTTGTCACTGTCCAGTAGGTGTTGGCACCCCAGTTCTCACTGTTGGCATTGGTAGCACGCACGGCATACTTGCCACCCTTCAGGAAGAATACCTGACGCTCCCAGTCGTTGCGGTTGTTGCTGCCTACGTTGATGTGGCCGTTCTGGATGACATCACCCGACGATCCGCCTGTCAGGCTGGGGTTCGTGAACTTGCAACCCAAGTTGATACCCGTCTCATACAGTGTTCCGTCAGCCACCACCTTGTTGAAGGTGAAGGTTGCAGCCTGTTTGGCATCAGCCACCAGATAACCAGTGGTGTTCAAGTAGAACTTTTTACCCTCGGTGTTCTGGAAGAAGATACGGTAGCCACCGCCGTCCTCGATGGTTGCCAGAGCGCGTTCGTAAGCAGTTTCGGGTGTGTCGGGGATGAAGGTATATTTCACGTTCTTGAACGCCAACCAGTGTATGTTGTTGTTCTCAAGCACGTTCACATTGATGCGGAGCACACCGTCCTCACCCACCATGGCCGTAGCCTTGGTTTCCTTCAGGTACAGGTTCGCCGAAGTAGCCTCTGTACCCAGAGCCTCTACGGCCTCTCCGTCGTTGGCGTTCAGGGTGACGCCCGTGGGTACGGTCTCACCGTCCTTCATCTGCACACGTACCCAAGCAGATACCTCGTATTCGCCAGCCTGCAGACCTTCCACGGTGGTGGTGAAGGTGTTGGCAGCCAGTGTGGCGTTGCCGTCAACGAAGTACTCATAGAAGGGCACTGAGAAGTTGCTTCCGTCGTTGTCACCCTCCACGCTCCAGGTGTTCACATACAGGGGAGCGTCGAATCCGTTCAGGCCGTAGGCACTCTCCATGAACTTCACGGCAGCCCCTTCGGCACCGGCACGCCAGCCAGTCACCACGGTACCCAACTGGGCACCCACTGCGTTGGCAGCCTCAGTGGTGAGTGTACCTTCGTCATAAGCTGTCCAGGCCGTCTCAATAGCACCGTTGAAGGTCTCGGTAGCCGCTGCGGTGGTCACGTTGGTTCCGGCCAGTATGGCGCGGGCCTTCTCGATGGCCTCGTTGGCCTTGGCATAGGCTGCGATGGATGCCTTGGCTTCCTCAACAGCCTTGAGGAGAGCTACCACGTCGCCAGCCTCTTTGGCTGCGGTGATAGCCTGCTGGGCAGCAGTGCTCATCTTACCCTCGGGAATCTCCACGTCCTCAATGGCGGGAAGAGCCTCCACATAGGTCAGACGGAAGTTATCACACTTGTACCAGTAGTAGCCATCCTCGCGGTACGTACCGTCGGTGTTACCGCCCACCACGCCGATGGTGGCCGTACCGTCGGTCACATAGAAACGCAGTGTGCCCTCGGTGAACTTAGCCTTCGAGGTTCCCTGCACGGGTGCATCGTGGGTGCCATTGGCTATCAGGTAGATACAGGGCTTGTCGGAATTGCCTTCGCCGGCATCGTTGGCCACGTGGGCTTTCAGTTCGAAGAGTCCGTTGGGCAGTCCAGTGATGGTCTGGGTCACAGGGTTACCCTTCCACCAGGTGTTGAACAGATAGTCTCCGTCGCAACCCTCGGTGGCATAGGTGGCATTGCTGTTGGCCCTCACACCCGTGTCGGAACTGGCCTCAACGCTCCATCCGGTCATGTCGCCTGTCTCGAAGCTGGGATTCACAATGTAGGATGTGGCATCGTCGCCGGGCTTCAATTCGGGTTTGGGTTCGGGCTTCTCGTCGGGAATAGCCTGCTCGGCATCGGCATCGCCCAGTCGGTAAAGTTTCCAGGCACCGATGGGGCCGTAGTCACTGCCAATATTCTCGGTCTTAGACAAACCTATCTTGATGGTACCGTTCTCCTCGAACACGTTGAAGAGAATCTCGTTGAGGTACTGACCGGCCACGTACCAAGACTGGGCACCGGCAGCACCATCTGGCACGTAGAGACCGCCATTGGTGGTCTTGTCGGTGCTGTGGTAGCTGACGGCCTGTGCGCCCTCGGTCAGGGTCATCACCTTCTTGGAGTAGCGGTTGTCGTCTGTAGTGCTTTCCACATAGAGTGTGGTATTGTGGGGAATAGCCTCGCCACGGGCGATGAAGCCTTCCTCGTTTTCCTGACTGCCAGCACGGTAGTAGTTGTGTACCGTCAGGCGGTAGAGACCAGCAGGCACATTGGCAATGGTCTGGTTCAGTTCAAACGGCGAGTTGCCGCTGAAGGTGAGCACGTTGGTACCCTCGGTGTAGTCGCGAACGCGCAGGTTCTCCATCGTCCAACCGTTGCTGCCGTCGAAGAACTTGTTGTTCACAATCAGGTCCGAAACGTCCTTGGGTTTGTTGGGGTCCTCGTTCACGATGATGTTGAACTCCACGTCATCCACGTCGTAGGTTACGGCATCGGCATCGCTCACGGCAATATTCACGATTTGGGCGGTGTAGTTACCAGCGGCCAAGGCGGCATCAGCCTTCAGGGTGATGCGGATTACCTCACCGCTTGTGCCTGTCAGGGTCTTGCTCTTGCTGCTGGCCACGGCAAACATGTAGGTGCCGTCAGTAGCCTTGTCGGCCGTTACGGCATGGGATTTGTCGTGACGGTCAGAGAGGGTATATACATAGTCCTCTTCCTCGTTGTCATACAAAGGAGCCACGCCATCGGGCAAGCTCAGATACAGGTTGTAGGACGAAACCACGGTCTCGTTGGCCAGACTTACCACCAGTTCGGCAGTGCCGCCCTGAGTCAGTTCCACGGGCTGAGTCGTCATCGTGTTCACGGGTGGAACAACCTCTCCAGTAACCGTTATGGTCACGGGTGTGTCTTCCTGTTCAAAGGTGTCACCGTCGGGTGTCACCATCACCAGTTTACGCATGTAGAGGGTCTTCGTGCCGGGAGCCACATTGGCATCGGCCTGCAGGGTGATGCGGATAACCTCACCTTCGTTTCCCGTCAAGGCTGTGTTTTTCGAATGAGACACTGAAAACATGTACAGCGACTCAGTTTCATTGAAGCCCGCCGTGCAAACATGCTTCTTGTTGTGCCGGCTCGAAAGCTCGTACACGTAATCCTCCTCTTCGTCGTCATAGACTGGAACAATGCCTTCAGGCACGTCCAAGAAGATGTCATAAGCGGCAATCTCGTCAGAATTTTCCATGCTGACAATCAACTCCGCTGTCTCTCCCGGGGCGATTTCCACTGGCTGCACAGTCAGTTTATTTTCACCCCACATGTTGCCCGCAATAGCGAGCAACATGCAGATGAATAAAGACTTTAGATTCTTCATTTGTTAATAAATTAGTTAGTTAATTAATTATTTAAGGTATGTTTTCTTACCGTTTACGATATATACACCACCCTTTGTGGGTTTCAATACGCGGCGACCACTCAGGTCATAGCAATTGTCTATGGTCTGTTGTCCATTGTCAATAGCCATGATGCCCGTGGCAGCATCAATCGTGATGCCCTCTACATCGAAGATCTGCTCGTCGGCGGTTACAAATACCACTTCGTCAACCGCAATCATGCCCTGTGCCTTACCCTCGAAGTTGAAGGTCAGCAGGTCGTCCGTCGTATTGTTCAGGTCGCTGCTGGTGGGCGAAACAACCATGACGAGGTAACGTCCGTCGGCACGCTTATCCCACATCATCTGGTGGTCGGCCTTGCGGCTGGCGTTCAGGTTGACATCCTTCAGGTTCATGCCCTCGGGCAGGGTTACAACCATCTGGAAGGCGGTATATATGCGGCTGTTGTCGATACCTACGGTCATGCCCTCGCTGGTCAGACTGGCCATCAGGCTCTCATCGGCGAAGGATTCAGCATCAATGTTTTCGTTGTCAAACATCTGTTCACCCTTCACAGTAGCAACCTTGCCCAGCATCACGTTATAGACAGCCGTCACGTCGCCCACGTTGGTCTTCGTGTCACCATTCACGTCGGCATATTCGTTGACGGTCTTGCCCAGCATCACATTGTAGATGGCAGTCACGTCACCCACATTCACCTTCTCGTCGCCGTTCACGTCACCATACTTGCGCTCGGGTGCGGCAGGAGCGATGTAGCGGAGGCTGAAGTTACGCCATACCAACCAGTAGTCTTGTTGGGTGGCATCGGCGGTCAGGCTGATGGTCACGTTTCCGTCTGCGGCTACAGTGAAGGGCAGTTCGGTAAGGCCATTACCTTCGTTGAACCACTCGTTGGCCTGAGTACGGCTATTGATTACACTCGGGTCGGCCAGAGCAATTTGGGTCTCAGCCTCTCCGGCACGCAGGATGGCCTGCATATCGTCGAAAGTATAGTTGCTGGCCGTACCGGCAGCGCGGGTCAGTGCCACAACGCTCAGCACATAGTCACCAGCGGGCAAGTAGAGTTGCTGACTCAGGCTATAGGCCGCCTGGTTCCAGAACTCAGCTACGTCGTTCGTCGGGTCGAAAGCATTCGGACTCGCGGGATTACCCTCGCCGTTGGTCACTGTCCAGTAGTTGGCATTGGCCGTGGGCTTGGCGTTGGCAATGAAGGCATCGGTCACGTTGCGACCACCTTCTACCGAAGCCAGGTTCTTCACGAGGTAGGCAGCCTGTTCTTTCACCCACTGCATGGCATCCTGCAAGTCGGCCAGTGTATTCAGACCGTCGAGTTGTCCGTCGAAGTCGTTGAAGTTGGCATTCAACTGCCCTACATACTTAGCTGCAGATTCACTCTCCTCCTCTACCGTAGCGGCATACGCACGGATGCGAGCCATGGCAGCGCGGATGTCATTTCTCAGGTCGGCCATTTCCCTCAACTCGCTCTGATTGTCAGCAGGCTCAACGAGGTTCCAGATATAAGGCATTCCCTCAAGCGTATAAGCGGCTTGTGGCAGATTGTCGGCATCGGTGTCGTCTATCACTGTCCAGAAGGCCGATGCACCCCAGTTGGCACTGGCAGCATTGGTGCTACGTACGGCATACTTGTCGTTGCCGCCCAGGTAGAACACCTGTCCCTCCCAAGCCTTACGAGCCTGAGTGCTGGTGTGGATGTAGTAGTTATCTACAAGCACATTATTCTGGTTGCCACCGTTGGTGAAGTTCCAGCCACTGGCGTTGTTCAGCATCCAGCCCACGGGCATGTAGGTGCCCTCTTGCTCCGCACGGTCGAAGCGGAATACACCGGCGTATGCCAGTTCGTCGGTCAGGTAGCCGTTCTCCTTCAGATAATAGGTATTGTCGTTATAGACGGTACTTACCAGATACTCCTTACCCGACTCGATGGTCTCCAAGGCCTTGGCATAGCCTCCGTCGGCATCACCCGTGCGGGTATATACCATGTTGCGGAAGCGGAACCACGACAGGTCGGCAGGTACATTGAAGGTGATGGTGAGCACACCACCGGAAACCACGCCATTTGCCTCCACCTGATTGGCGACAACGTTCGTTGCTGTACCCTCACCCACTTGCAGGGTAAGGACACCCTCAGAAGCGGACGTTTCCACATCCACCGTCACAGCATACGTGCCATCGGCCACATTGGGGATGGTAGCCGTCACCACAGCATCCTCGTTGGTAGTGGAGTAGCGCAGGTAGTTCACGCCACTCACATACTGGTGACGCAGGTTGGTCGTGCTCTCACTGGCAGCATCAGCATTCACGCTCCATGCCGAGAGCAGCAGGTTCTTCAGGATGTTGTTACCTCCTTGCTGATCGAAAGTAAACAGATGAGGATTCTCCAAGGCGTTGGCCTCTTCCAGGGTCAGGGTACCCTCGTCGTACTTCTGTTGAGCCTCGTCATAGACAGCCTTGTAGGCAGCCAGAGCCTCAGCAGTATAGACGTTGGTGGCAGCCATTTCCTCGTTGGCAGCCTCAATCTTAGGCTGAGCGGCTATGGCAGCCTGTGCGCGGTTAACGGCAGTGCTCAGTACCTCGATAGCCTGGGTCAGTCCGGCCTGGGAGTAGTCGGGCTCGGCTGTCTCGGCCAGTGCGCTGGCTAGTCCGTTGTCGGCAGCCTCACTAATGCCGGCGTTGCCTTGCAGACTCTGTGCCGTACGGCGCAGGTCGCGCAGCTGGTTCAGCAGGGCCATGTTCTTGACGGCATCAATCTCTGTATCGCCATAATAGGTCAGTTCGAAGTTGTCCCAGATACACCATAGTCCTGTGTTCTCCACGAGTTCCACACCCAGGGTGATGGTGTGGTCGGTCACCTTCACGATGATGGGAGCAATGCCATACTTGCCAGCCGAGAATTTTCCGGAAGCCTCAGCCATAGAGTTCTCGCTTTCCATGCTGGGTGACAGGGTCTGTGTGTCGCCGTTCATGAACAGATAGGGCAGATTATTAGCATCGGAGCCATCCTGACGGTAGAAGCCCTGAGCCGTAAGTTCATAGACTCCGTTGGGCACGTCGGTAAGTGTCTGCGAGAAGCGGAAGGGCACGTGGTATGATTCGGCACAGAAGTTCTCGTTGGCACCGGCATTGTTGTGGTTCACGTTACCCGAGTGTTCCCACTGCCAAGCTGAGTAGTAGCGGTTGTTGCGTCCCAGTCCGGCATCCTGGATGAGGAAGGTGGCATCTACAGGGTTGCTGTAGGTGGCACCGCCGAGGCTAGTCTTCATCTCCTTCTCGGCAATCACGCGCCACTGAGCGTTAGGCGAAGTGGCATCGGTCAGGGTCTTCGAGAGTACGGTACTTGCACCGTCCCAGCCGTAGAAGGCAGAATCGTTGGCGATGGTGTAGATGCCCTCGCTGACCTCAGTCATGGTGACGGGTGCTGCACTTGCAATAGCCCAGTCCATGTAGTCGCCGTTGAAGTAATACTGTTGGCCACCGTTGTTCACCTGACCCTCAATCGTATAACGTCCGTCAGCCAAGGCTGCCAAATCCACAAACTCGGGATGATCCACCAGCGTAGCCTGTGTACCCCAGTCGTTACCAGCACCCCAGTACTTGCCATTAGCCATGTTCTGGAGGTAGAAGCGTCCGTTACCCATCAGCTCGTCGCGGATGTCCTGGAAACGGCTCCATCCATTGGCAGCAGCATAGAGGTCCTTGGTTCCAGCGGGTACATAAAGGACTGCATCCTCATACACAGATGCATCGAAGGCTGCTAATCCAGATAAAGGAGGAACCATTGAATAAACCTTAATAGTACTCAATTCATTTTCTCTGAATGCGAATCTAGCAATAGAATCAACTGTCGCAGGGATAGTAATAGAAGTCAAACCAGCTTCACGAAAAGCACTACCACCGATTACCTTTGTTCCGCTTGGAATGGTAGTATTCATACAACCCACAATTAGTGTATTTGTTGCCGTCTCAATGATGGCATTGCAATTCTCACGGCTATCATACCTTGTATTGCCTTCAACAACTCTAAGTTCTTCTATCTTGGCATAAGAATCCACTACATAAGCTATCGCGCTCCCCCCTGCTATTGAGTCAACGGAAGCTGGGATAACAAGGCTCTTCAATTTTCCACAAGAGAAGAAACCAGGAAGATAAATTGTCTTCAATCCCTCATTGAATGTTACCCTTTCCAAATCAGAACAACTTAGGAAAGCATCGTAATCAATAACTTTTACGCTACTCGGAATTTCGATTTCCGTCAAGCCATAGCAGAAAGAGAATGCTTTCTCACCAATTACTTCAACACCATCGGGAATAGTTGTCCCCTTACAAGAGGCTATCATCTTATTGGTAGCCGTTTCTATTATGGCGTTACAACTTTCGCGACTATCATACGTGGTGTTGCTGCCACGGACAACAATACTCTCCAAATTGGGGCATCCCCATGCTAATGCCACACCAATAGAAGTTACCGTGTTGGGGATGGTTAGGTATGAGATTGCGGTCTTGGCAAAAACAGCATTACCAATAGTTACCAAACCATTGCGTGCCATAGAGACGTATGACAAGTTGCTACAGCCCCAGAAAGCCAAATTCCCAAGTTCGGTAACATTGGCGGGAATGGTAACATCTGTCAAAGCCGTACAGCAATAGAAACCACTTTCACCAATTCGAGTTATCGTTTCGGGTATGCTCACGCCCGTCACCTCCGTGCAGTTAGCAAAAGCAGAGTTTCCAATGCTCGTTACGGTATATCCACCCACGGTACTGGGGATGGTGATGTAACCACTATACTTCTCGCCCTCGGGACAGGGAGATACCTCCACGGTCATGTCCTCCTCGGAAAGGATGGCATAGTAGAGGTCACCCCACTTATGCACATCGTTCGAAGGCAGAGGATCGCTATAACTACCAAACTCCGACCAATAGTTAGCCGTCTGATAGAGCGAGATGCAGCCCTTAGGTACGTTGAGCGACATGTTGCTGGGATAGGTGTTGTTATCATTCGAGCCAAACGTATTCTCATATATGGTCGGAGGATTCTCGGCATAGCAATATACATTACTCAGGTTGGGGCAACGGTCGAAGGCACCATTACCGATACTCAAAAGACCGCTGCCAAGATAGACATCCTGTAGCTGACCACAACCGTAGAATGCATCATTTTCTATGTAAGACACATTGGCTGGGATGGATACTGATGTCAGACCAGACCAACTAAAGGCATAAGCCTCTATGGTTTCCAACGTGCTTGGGAAATTCACCCATTGCAAGTTATTACAGTTCTGATAAGCACCATATTCAATAGTGGTCACACCTTCGGGAATATCAATGCCCGTTATGGTCTGCAGCCCATTCATCGAATTTTCGCCAATAATAGTGATGCCCTGGGGCAACACAGTGTTTTGGCAACCAACAATCAACCTACCTGTAGCCGTTTCTACTATGGCGTTGCAATCCTCACGACTGTCATAGACGGGATTTCCGCCATCTACTCCAATAGTCTGCAAATTGTAACAGCCAGTCCAAGGACTTCCGCTACCGATACTGGTAACACTACTGGGCAACCATAAATTGGTAAGGTTACGACAATAAGCAAAAGCATCAGTACCAATGTATTCCAAACTATAGGGCAAATCTACGTTGGTCAGGTCATCACAATGATTAAAAGCATCATATTCAATGCGCGTTACGTTGTCAGGGATTGTGATACTGGTCAATCCATAACAACCATTAAATGACCATGGGCCGATGGTGGTGACATCCGTAGGAATAACTGTAGTCTTACATGCAGCTATCAACGTCTGCGTTTCCTTATCCACAATACAGTTCGCACCATTCGTTCCATTGCCGTAACGTCCGCCCCAGTCTTCCACATAAATATTTGTCAAACTGGCATTCTCGCCAAAGGCATTTGTCTCTATCTCCGTAACCGTATGAGGAATAGTAATAGATGTCAGTCCAGTTGCACGGAATGCACTGTCACAAATTTTGGTCACAGTTGATGGAATTTGAACCGAAGTGACATCCCAACAAGCCCAAAAGGCATTTTGTCCAATGGCCACAACCTTGAAGCCATCGACATAGCCCGTGAGTGTGATGTCTCCCACATACTCGTTGTAGTTTGGGCCATGGGTCACTTCCACGGTCTTCTCACTCTCCGATACGACATTGTAGTAAATGCCATTACTGTAGATGTCGTAAGCGGCTGCATAGATGCTACTGGCCAATAGGCAAAGCAACATCGAGAAACGTTGAATGTGTTTCATAAGCGTTTACGTTTTAAGGTTAATAATATTTATTCAATTTTATTCTACATTTTTCAGAAACGAATTATACTAATTTATTTTAATTTTATCCACACAATTATCTCGTTTTCAAGAATATAATTAAGAGAATTAAGGTCAATTAAGGTCAATTAACATAATTCGTTTCAAATATAATAAAATCCATTAATTTTTTCACTTACTTATTTATGTTTTTCATGTTTTTCCCTTACAGGAATGCGTTTTTCGCATCAAATTTACGGATTATGCAATTAATCTGCAAGGAAAAAGTCATCCATTTTCATCCAAATTGATTTCCTGGACAGGACAAAAAAGACACGGAACAGACAAAAATGACCATTTCATCGGAATTCACCGCAATCGACATGCCTCATGGCTTATTCTAAATTCACGTTACTTTAAACATCGAAACACACGAAATACACGAAATTACAACAACGTCGTCGCGTTAACGCTATATAATATATAAAGGAACGCGCACGCGCGCACGAGCAAGGACATCTCGATTTTGCCATAAGGACGTCGGGCCTTCGTCAACCTTATGACGGAGCTCCAACATAAGGTTGACCAAGCTTGGTCATAAGGTTGACGAGCCTCAGTCATAAGGTTGACGAAACAATGGTGGTAGAAAGTGTAGTTACAACGCCTACTTTTATCAAAATAAAAAATCCTAATTGATTGAGTTTCAATTAGGATTTTTCTTTTCGAGTGGTGTCACCAGGAATCGAACCGGGGACACAAGGATTTTCAGTCCTTTGCTCTACCAACTGAGCTATGACACCATCGCTTGTTTGCGAGTGCAAAGGTACGTACAAAATCTGACATGGCCAAACTTTTTCACGGAAAAGTGATATTTTTTATTTTTAATTTTTAATTTCTAATTTATTATTGTACCTTTGCAGTCGTTTCAAGCCCTATAGGGCTCTCGGATAGTAGCGCAGTTGGTAGCGTACCACGTTCGGGACGTGGGGGTCGGGAGTTCGAGTCTCCTCTATCCGACAAAGTAACACTTATGGACCGTACAGACACGCTGCACTGGTTCGCGATGAGGGCTACATATCGTCGCGAAATGAAAGCCCATGACGAATTGACGGACGCGGGCGTTGAGGTCTTTATACCCATGAAACTTGTGAAGAAAAAAGTGGGACTGCGCATGAAACGCGTGGAAACACCTGCCGTGAGCGGACTCATTTTCGCCCACTGTTCACAACCTTTCATGCAGGCCTTTAAACTAAAACGACCCTACCTGCAATACCTGTGCCAGTTTAACCGCGATGGTTCGCGCAAACCCATCATTGTTCCCGACCAACAAATGGCGGACTTTATGCGTGTATCCAAACAGGCAGAGGAGGAAGTAACCTACATCGACCCCGAAACCACAAATCTGGCTTTAGGTACAAGGGTTGTTATCGTGAATGGACCTTTCGAAGGCATGAAAGGCAGCCTGCAACGCATTGAGGGAAAACGCAACCGACAATTTATCATCCAAATCGAGGGAGTGCTGGCCTTGGCCATATCCATCTCGCCGAATCAGATAGAAGTAATTAAATGAAGAGAATAGGAACTATAGATACTATAGGAACTACAGAAAACCATAAAAAACAACAACCATGAACAAACGGATTGCAGTAGCAGGTACGGGCTACGTGGGTCTCTCCATAGCCACATTGCTGGCACAGAAGAACAAGGTGGTGGCCGTGGATGTAGTTGCGGAGAAAGTGGATCTTATAAACCAACGGAAATCGCCCATTCAGGACGATTTCATCGAGAAATATCTGAGAGAAAAGGAACTGGACTTGACGGCTACGCTTGACGGCAGAGAGGCTTACCGCCAAGCTGAATTTGTGGTGATAGCCGCTCCCACGAACTACGACCCCGTGAAGAACTATTTCGACACGAGTCACGTGGAAGAGGTGATAGAACTGGTGATGGAGGTGAACCCCGAGGCTACAATGATTATCAAGAGCACCATTCCCGTAGGCTACACCGAGAACATACGCAAAAAATATGGTACAGGGAACATCCTGTTCTCGCCCGAATTTCTGCGTGAGTCGAAGGCTCTGTATGATAACCTCTATCCCAGTCGCATCATCGTGGGACGACCCGAGGGTGACGAGCGCATGGAGAAGGCAGCAAAGGAGTTTGCCGCCCTGTTGCAGGAGGGAGCCATCAAGGAGAACATACCTACCCTGTTTATGGGACTGACAGAGGCGGAGGCCGTGAAACTGTTTGCCAACACGTATCTGGCCCTGCGTGTCTCGTATTTCAATGAATTGGATACCTACGCCGAGGCCAAGGGACTGAGCACACAGGATATCATACGTGGCGTGAGTCTGGATCCGCGCATCGGCGAACATTACAACAATCCCTCGTTCGGCTATGGTGGCTACTGCCTGCCAAAGGATACCAAGCAGTTGCTGGCCAACTATGCCGATGTTCCACAGAACATGATGTCGGCCATCGTGGAGTCGAACCGCACACGCAAGGACTTCATTGCCGACCGCGTGCTCAGAATGGCCGGTTACTACGACTACTACAACCGTGGGGACTACTCACCAGAGCAGGAGAGGAAATGCACCATCGGTGTGTTCCGACTGACCATGAAATCGAACTCAGACAACTTCCGCCAGTCGAGCATCCAGGGCGTGATGAAGCGCGTGAAAGCCAAGGGTGCCGAGGTTATCATTTACGAACCAACCCTGCCCAACGGCAGCACCTTCTTCGGCAGCCGCGTGGTGAACGACCTGAAGGAGTTCAAGACACAGGCACAGGCCATCATCGCCAACCGCTACGATGTGTGTCTGGATGATGTGAAGGATAAGGTTTATACACGCGATATTTTCCGACGCGACTAAGAACATGCAAGAGACTTTCGTCAAACTGATACAGATAGCCATCGGGAAAAGGAGCCAGCTGGATACGACTCCCACCGCCGACGAATGGCAGGCATTGTTTGACGAGGCCCAGCGACAAACTCTGGCTGGCGTGCTCTACCCTGCCGTGGAAATTTTGCCCAAAGACCAACGCCCCCCACGTCACATATTCCTAAGCTGGTTTTCGCTGAAAGAGGCCATCGTGGACCATAACAAGAAAATGGACCACAATTGTGTGTGGGTGGCAGAACGGTTCAAGAAAGTAGGTTTCCGAAACGTCATCCTGAAAGGTCAGGGCAATGCCTTGTTATACCCCACCCCAGGCCTGAGACAGGCTGGCGACATTGACATCTGGCTTGAAGGAAAGCGAAAGGACATTATCGAATATGTCAGGCGCTTTTTCCCAAAGCAGCGCGTGCAATGGATTGAGATGGAATTTCCCATAAAGAAGGATACCGTCATCGAGGTGCATACCACCCCGGGATTTATGTCATGCCCCACCGACAACCGACGACTGCAACGCTACTTCAAAGAACGGCAGCAGGAGATGATAGAAAACAAAGTGGCTCTGGACAAAGGGGAAATAAGCATCCCGACCCTGGAGGTGAACCTGGTGTTCCAACTGACACACATCTACCGACATCTCTTTAACGAAGGCATAGGACTACGGCAACTGATGGACTACTACTATCTGTTGCAGAACGAAGGTGCTAAGGCACTTCTTCCACAGATACGGAAAGAGACTAAACGGCTGCACATGACACGCTTCTGTCGTGCCTTGATGTGGGTACTGGGTGAGGTGTTTTTGCTGGAAAGGGAACTCATGGTGATGGAACCCGACGAACAGGAGGGACGCTTCCTGCTCAGGGAAATCATGCTGGCCGGAAACTTCGGACTGTTGGACGAAAGAAACATACACAAAGCCTCGAAATGGGGAAACTTCTGGCAAATCACCAACCGTAACTGGCGATTCGTCACACACTATCCCAGAGAGGTGATATGGAACCCGATATACCGACTGTGGCAATTTGGCTGGCGGATAAAAAATGGCTATAAATAGGGCTATGGGAACTATAGTAACTATGGGACTATAGTAATTATAGGGAAATGAAAAACGAAGGTCTAAAGGAGCGAACAGCACGGGGGCTGCTATGGAGCCTGGCCAACAACGGGACGACACAGCTGTTGGGTGCGGTGTTCGGTATATTGCTGCTGCAACGACTGGCTCCCGAGGACTATGGCAAGATTGCCATGCTGATGGTGTTCGCCAACGTGGCCAGTACGGTGCAGGAATGTGGATTCCGTGCGGCCCTGTGTAACTTAGAGAAACCATCGCACAAAGACTATAATGCAGTGTTCTGGTTCAACATCGGCATATCGGCACTGCTCTACGCCATCCTTTTTTTTTCTGCCCCACTTATCGTATGGTTCTACGACGATCCAGACCTGCTGTGGCTATCGCGATACTTGTTTCTGGGCTTCCTGATTTCAAGTTTCGGCATCGTGCAGAGGGCTTACCTGTTTATTAACCTGATGAACCGCCAAAATGCCATTATCGGCATCGTTTCCCTCATTGTCTCGGGCACGGTGGGCGTGGTGATGGCCGGACAGGGTATGGCCTACTGGGGGCTGGCGACCCAACAGGTGTTGTACATTTTGGTGGTGGCCGTGATGGTATGGGGATATTCGCCTTGGAGACCATCGATGGAGATTGACCTGAAACCAGCCTGGAGGATGTTCGGGTTCAGCAGTAAACTCCTGTTGCAGAATCTCTTTAACAACCTGAACGCACATGCCTTCAGCGTGCTGCTGGGACGCTTCTATGGCGACCATGCCACCGGGGTATATTCCAATGCACGCAAATGGAACGACATGGGGACAAACACCGTGAACGGCATGGTAATGGAAGTGGCACAACCCGTATTGACCCGTGTGCGCGATGACAGCGAACGCTACTGCCGCGTATTCCGGAAGATGTTGCGATTTATATGCTTTATCTCCTTTCCGGCCATGCTGGGCATCGGACTGGTGGCCCGCGAATTTCTGCTCATTGCCGCCGGCGAGCAATGGGAAGAGAGTGCCATACTGCTGAGTATGATCTGCATATACGGGGCATTCTTCCCCATTACCTCGCTATATAGCAACCTCACCATCAGCCAGGGCCAGTCGGGCATAAACCTATGGAATACGGTGGTGCTGTGCATCATCATCTGGATAGGACTTATCGCCCTCCATCCCTTCGGACTGCGGACGATGGTGGTCTTCTTTGTCACCCTGAACATCCTGTGGCTCGGGGTGTGGCAGTGGTTTGCCCACAAACTGGTAGGACTGCGGTTGTGGGACGTGCTGAAGGATGTAGTACCTTTCCTCCTTTTCACCATTCTGGTTATGGCTACTACATGGTGGCTGACAAGAGGTATAGAAAACCTATGGTTGTTGTTCGTTGGTAAAATCGGCATTGCTGCTATCCTCTATGTAGGAGCGATGTGGCTGAGCGGTGCTAAAATCATGCGCGAAAGCATGGGATTCATTCATTCAAAATTCAAGAATTAAAATGACCCTCTCCCCTCAACCCTCAGCAAGCAAGCGTATGGAATGGCTCGATGCCATGCGCGGTCTGACGATGGTATTGGTGGTGGCCTATCACGTGGCACAGATGTCGTTTGGAGTGAACGAGAAAACCAGTACGTCACTCCCTTTCCTGGTGCTGTTCCGTATGCCCCTATTCTTCTTTGTCAGCGGTTTCCTGGCCTACAAGGCGAACTTTGAATGGACATGGCCCAACACCCTGCGCCTAACTTGGAAGAAGCTGAAAATACAGGTGTTGCCCACCGTGGTTTTCCTGCTCATATACATTATACTGCGACAAAACGACTTTATGCACGCCATACAGTATGCCGCAAAGAGCCCAACAAAGTCTGGCTATTGGTTTACGTGGGTATTGCTACACATGTTTATCATCTACTACCTTGCCTGCTTACTCCAACGCTTTATACAATCAATACTCAAGGCTCGATATAACCACGTTGCCATCTGGGTGCTGTTTGTGGTGAGCCTCATCGTGTACGAATCGCTATACCTGCCTGGCATCACCTACCATAAAGACTTGTTCTTCCGCTACTCAAGTCTCATAAAAACCATGAACTTCCTGCCTTTCTTCCTGTTTGGCAATCTGGTACACAGATATTGGGACAAGGCACAGAAAATAGCGGATTCACCGTGGTTTTTCCCAACATTGATAACCGTGGCTTTCCTCTCCTGTGCCGACTTTTTCCGTTGGCACACTTGTCGCATGGAATGGGTGAACCTACCGCGTACCATAGCGATGTACAGTCTGCTAACCTTGGTGGTGATGGTGTTCCGTCATTATCAGGAGTGGTTCACACACGACAGACCTATCGGACGCGGACTGCAATACATCGGTGTACGCACCCTCGACATCTACCTGCTGCACTACATCCTGCTGCCTAAAATGCCACAGGTTGGCGAGTGGATTAATGCCAACCGTCCGAACTTTATCATGGAAATCGTCGCCTCATTCTCCGTAGCCCTCATCGTCATTGCCTTTTGTCTGCTCATAAGCCAGATACTACGCATAAGTCCACTATTCCGCCAATACCTGTTCGGACGAAAATAATGTACAATGCATAATGCATAATGGATAATGAATAATAAAAATATACAATAAATTACATTTTCTATTTTCCGCTCGAACTTGTTCGCTTGCGTAGTAAAACGGAGCAAGAACTTTGAACTTTCAACTTTGAACTATAAACTTTGAACCTTGAACTTCCATGTCTCTCGCCTACCTAATTTCTGCCCACACCGATGCCCCACAATTGAAACGGTTGATAGAGGCATTGCACCCCGATGCGGAATTCTTTATTCACATCGACAAGAAAGTGGACATAGAAGGGTTTAAGGGAATCATAAGAGAAGAAAGAGTGCATTTCATCGAGAAAAGAACAGACATACGCTGGGGAACATACCGCCAAGTGGAATACCAAATGGCCCTGCTGGAGGCAGCCGTCAAGCATCCCAAACACTTCGACCATATATTTACCCTGAGCGGACTGGACTATCCCTTGTGGAACAACAAGAAGATTTCCCAATGGCTGGAAGAACAAGGCAAACGCGAGGTGCTACAAGGATACAACATGAACACCCCTCGACTGAACGAACAGCAAAGACAGCTATATACACAATACCGCCCCTTGCTGAACCTGCTGGGTAACCGATGGGATGGGAAATTGAGCATCGCCCTGCGCAAACTGCTAACGGGGTTGGGCATACGAAGAAAACTCCACTTGACGGTGGACGGAAAGGAGTGGAACCTCTATAAGGGCAGTTCGTGGTGGTGCATCAGCGAGGAACTGGCACGTTACGTGGTGGACACGTACAAGGCACATCCCGAAATACGACGATACTTCCTGCACAGTTTCGGACCCGACGAGTGCCTGATACAGACCATTGCCTTCAACTCCACGAAATGGGCTTCGCGCTGTATGCTGAGTCAAGGGGACTACCCCGGACTGGATGCACTCACTCCCCTACACTACATCGTGTATAAACCCGTCATCCGCGTCATGACGGCCAAGGACTTCCCTGAGCTCATGGGCAGTGGACGCATGTTTGCCCGCAAGTTCCAAAGTGGAGTGAGCGATGAGGTAATAGAAATGCTGAATCGCGTAAGAGGCTGATAATCAGCGATGGCTCGATTTCGGATTTGGAAATCGAGAAAAAAGTATTATATTTGCACCCGAAAATCCAAATTTACATCGTCGGCATGGTACTGAGCCCCCGGATTATCGGGTAGGCTCAGGTAGTCGCCATAGCGGTATGTAAGGCACTTCTCGGCCTCCCGCATGATGGGAGCCGTAGTGTCCTCGAAAGGGATACGACGGACAGGCAGGAAATCGTCGTGCAGACTATGCTGGAAATAGGGAATGCCGAGGGCAAAATCGTAATAGGGGGTACGGAACAAACGCGACAGCAGACGCAAAAAGGGGAAAACGAGGTGACAATTCAGTCCAGCCCAGAGACGTACACGCCACATGACACGACGGACATCCTGCGAGGTACGCATTATCTTATAGGTATGCCCGAAGGTGAGAAGCGAAAAACGGTGAATCCATCGGGGAATCTGCTCTAAGGGGAAAATATCGACGAAGACCCCCCGCTCTTGCCAAACACGGTCGTAGCCATTGCGCTCGGACAGGCAACTACGACGGTCACGTACCTTGGCATACTGGAAAAAGTAGTTAGGGTCGGTGGTGTGCCACTGCAGGGCCATATCCTCTGGCAATTCGCGGGGAAGAATCTGCATCAGTCGCTCGAAATCGGGACGTAACATCTCTATGTCAAGATCATCGTCCCAAGGGATGAAACCCCGATGGCGCACGGCTCCAAGCATGGAACCACCCGAAAGCCAGTAAGGAAGGGAGTGACGACGGCAAATGTCATCGATAGCCTGATAGACATGGAGCATACGCTCCTGCATCTGCCGAAGTAACGACCCATCAGGGTTGTATTTTGACTTTAATTCTTCGTGACTCACCTCTCCGTCCTTCTTAACTCTCAACTTTCTCCCCCTTTGGCCATCGCCCACTCAGCCATGGTGTACGCTCAATGTAGGGCACAAGCCAAGCACAAATGATGAAAATAACAGGAAGAAGAACCAATACCTCATCATAACGACCATAGATGCTACGGGCAAAACAGAGGTGCATGAACTTGTAATAGTACAGCATGGGATAGTGGCTGACGAAGAACACCATGGAATGCTGACCAATGAAATTAACAACAGGCACACGGGGAAGATGGGCGGCAATGAGCAGACCCGACAGACCGCAGAGAATGACAGTGATGTTGAGCACCGTAATGATAGGGTTGCCACCAAACTTGTTGCTCGACATGGTGTAGGAACAATCGTGAAAGACGATGTTGCTGGCAATAAATAGAAGTATCAGCGTTATGGAGATACGAATGGTCTGTTCGTCGCTCCAACGGCTCATCAAACGATTCCATGCACGTCCCAGCTCGAAGAAGAACAGTCCCATAGGTACATTACTAAGACTCATCCACAGGGGATTGCCCTGCATGTAAAGCCAATAGCTGATGAAGGGAAATACAAAATAGAGCATGGAGGAATACTGCAAGACACGGGACGAGAAACGTCCGAAAGCCCAATGGCGTGCCTTCTCCAAAAAATGAATGGTGATGTAGGCGGCAAAGAAACTGAAAAGGAACCACGTGGGATTGTTGCCATAGAAACTGCTGGTGGTCCAAATGTGAGTCAGTTCCAGAGGCTCGATGGGATTGTGGAACTTATGGAGCAGGAAAGGCAGGAAGGAAAAATAGATGGCACCTCCTATCAGGCCCGTAGTGAAATAGGGAATGAGCAGACGCTTGGCTTTGTCCTTACAATACTGTTTGCTGTCACCCAAAACCGACTTATTGAAATAGCCGGCCTTGAAAAAGAAGAAGGACATGAAATAGTACGTCCACTGCATCACCTCGCGCCACCAATCGTCGTCGGCATGACCACAAAAGGCCATCACATGGAGACTGACCATGCGGATAATGCAGATGCCGCATAGAAAATCAAAGGCATGGTTTCGTGGTTTTGCAATGTTCATGGGGGCAAAGGTACAAAAAACTTTCAACTTTTCGCTCGAACTTGTTCGCTTTCTTTAGAAAGGACCTTCAAGTTTCAACTTTTTTCCATCTTCCACTTAGCCACGGTATCTTCTCGATACTTCGTACCCAAAGGGAACATATCACGAAAACGAGAATGAGCAGAATGGCAACGTGGAGCCACTGACGAAGTATGCTAATATGGAAAACGGAAGATCCGAAACGATAAAGGAAAAGCAGAGGATAGTGCATAACGAAAAAGACCATGGAATGTTCTCCGACAAAACCCAACAGAGGAATCCGACGCAGGGGAAGCGAAAGCAATATGCCCGACAACCCGCAAAGCACACACACGGTGTTCAACACCGAACCCCATGGCCGTTGCACCCATTTGTTCAGGGCCATGTCGTATTCGCCATGCCAGTGACGGTTGTCATAGACAAAGACAGCAACCATCAATAGCGAAAGTGCAACAAACCACCAACGTGGCAGTCGAATCTGTGCCCGATGCCACCAATGACCCAACTCAAAGAAGAAGACACCCATAGGCAGGTTGCTCAGACTCATCCACAGCGGATTATCCTGCGTCCACAGCCAATAGCTCACGGCTGGCAGCACCACCCACGCCCACTGTACACGGGGCACGTAACGCCGCCAGAGGTGGACACTCACATACATCATGAAAAAGGAAAACAGAAACCACACGGGAGGATTGCCATAGAACTGACTCTGTTCCCAGAGATGACTCCAACGCACAGTACGCCACGTGGAGGCAAACAGACGTGGCCAGCCATACAGAAAACCAAAATAAACCAGATTACCTATCAAGCCCCATGCGAGATAGGGAATAAGCAATCGTTTGGCTTTATCCCTGACAAAAAACCACGAATCGCCCGCCACCGTCTTGTTGAAATATCCTGCTTTGAAGAAAAAGAAAGAGAGAAAAAAGAAAGTCCATGCCATCAGTTTACCGAAGTGATACTCCCCCCGCAGATGGCACATGCCCACAACGTGCAACATGACCATACGCACAATGCACAACCCACACAAAAGGTCAAAAGCATGGTTCCGCTGTTTCATGAGGGCAAAGATATGAATTAATTCTTAATTCTTAATTCTTAATTCTTAATTTATTCGTATCTTTGTAGATATGAAACTCACACCCGTAGCACTTTTCGTCTATAATAGGGCAAATAACACCCAACGAACACTGGAGGCGTTGGCCAAAAATACACTGGCCAAGGAGACGGAGGTGTATGTGTTCAGTGACGGTGGAAAGAACGAGAAATCGTGGGCAGAAGTAAAGGAAGTAAGGCAGACGGTCAGAGAGTTTATGGACTCCTTTAAAAGCCTTACACTCGTAGAACGACCCGAAAACATCTACCTTGAACGTAACATCACGGAGGGCATTGCACAGGTGTTCACGGAACACGACCGCATCATTGTGCTGGAGGATGACATTGTCACCTCGCCCTACTACCTCCAGTACATGAACGAAGCCTTTGAACTTTACAAAGATGTACCGCGTGTAATGCACGTGTCCGGCTTCACCAATCTGGCCCTGGAAGACACTCCCTTCTACTTCACACCGCACATGAGCGGATGGGGATGGGGAACATGGCGCGACCGATGGAATGGGCATTTTCTCCACTATACGTCCCGTGATGAAGCCCTTCAGGGATTCATGGAAGAAGACCTCGACCGCATACAATATGGCGGTGTTTTCCGTTGCCTAAACAGCCTTGACAAACAACCCATCCCCTGGGATATCTGCTGGGAACTGGCTATCTACAGGGCTCATGGACTATGTCTTACGCCAGGCCGCACAATGGTGCGCAATATCGGTCTTAACAACGGTACACACTTCCGTTCGTTCCGTCTGCTACAGTGGTACGAATTTGACCGAGAGCCTCAGCAACAGCCTCTCCCACTTAAAAAGCTGGAACACCCCGAGGCCAACGCCGGCATTGAGGCCCAATTTGCACATGCCATCACAGACTGGGGCATCCGTTACACAACATTAGGCCGAATTGTTCGTTATATCTATAAAAAGCTACGGGCATGAAGGTCTTAATCGTCAACACCACAGAACGGACTGGCGGAGCAGCTATTGCTGCCAACCGACTGGCACATGCCCTCGAAGCCGAGGGGGTGGAAGTTTCGATGTTGACACAGGATAAAGGTATTAATTTTTCACTTTTCACTTTTCATTTTTCACTTAAACCTTGGTCTTTTTACTGGGAGCGGTTGCGAATATTCATGGCCAATCGCTTTAGTCGCCGTAACCTATGGCTGGTGGATATCGCCAACTGCGGTGAGGACATTACACTAACACGTGAGTTTCAGGAGGCCGATGTAATACATCTACACTGGATAAATCAAGGTTTCCTGTCGCTGAAGGGACTGGAGAAAATATTTAAGAGCGGGAAACGCATAGTCTGGACACTTCACGACCAGTGGCCATATGCTGGAATCTGTCATTACACGGATGAGTGTAACCGTTATCAGAAACACTGTCACGATTGTCCACAACTCTTACATCCCAGCAAAAGGGACCTCTCATATAAGGTTTTTGAGGAAAAGAATAGGATATGGAAAGAGGCCAACATCACCTTCGTGGGATGCAGTCATTGGATTGCCAGCCTTGCACAACAGAGTGCCTTGACCCAAGGCCACCGTATTGTGAGCATCCCCAACGCCATTGACCATAAGGTGTTCCGCCCCATACCTAAGACAGAGGCACGCAAAGCATTCGGATTACCTGAGAATGAGAAGATAGTATTGTTCATTAGCCAAAAGGTGACAGACGAGCGCAAGGGCGGCTGGTACTTAGAGGATGCACTAAAACAGTTATCTGGAATTCGACTCATTCGAGTTGGCAAGGGGGGGGACTACGAGATACACGAAGAGCAGCAGATGGCCCTGTTATATGCCGCTACCGATGTCTTTGTGACCCCTTCCCTACAAGACAACCTCCCCAACACCATCGTGGAAGCCATGTCGTGCGGAACCCCCTGTGTGGGTTTCCACGTGGGCGGTATTCCCGAAATGATTCACCACAAAAAGGACGGCTATGTGGCTCGTTATCGTGATGCAGACGACTTGGCCGAAGGCATTCGCTATGTTCTTGCTCATCCTGAATCGGGCGAAGCGGCTGCTCAGTATGCTCACGAAACCTACGATGAGCACCGCATCGCCAACCTTTACCTATCTACCTATACCACTTAACCCTTAACTCTTAACCCTTAACCCTTAATCCTTAACTCTTAACCCCCAATGTCTCCCCTGATAAGCATTATAACTGTAACTTACAACGCAGAACATACCATAGGGCGTACTCTCCAGAGTGTGGAGCAACAGACCTATCCGCGCATCGAACATGTCATCATCGACGGATGTTCCACTGACCACACCCTCTCCCACATCCAGCGCTACGTGGAACGCAATGTCAGCCCTTCCCTTTCAGACAGTGATACCATTGTCACCCCAAATCACCTTATCCGTGTTATCCGCGAACCAGACAATGGACTATACGATGCCATGAACAAGGGCATACAGTATGCTACAGGGGATTATCTGGTGTTCTTGAATGCCGGTGACAAACTCCACGAAACCACCACCATTGAAAAACTGGCCTCCTTGTCCGGCTGGGAGCGCGACCATGCTAATTATGCTGTCTTATATGGGGAAACAGACCTTGTAGATAACAATGGGATTTTTCTTCGCCACCGTCGTCTGAAGGCTCCAGAGAAACTGACCAGCAAATCGTTCCGTAGTGGCATGCTTGTCTGTCACCAGAGTTTCTATGTCCGTACCGACTTGGCAAAAGCCACACCCTACGACCTCCGTTATCGCTATTCTGCCGACTATGACTGGTGCATCCGCCTGATGCAACGTGCCGAAAAACGTCGCCTGCGCTTTCTCAACACCCACCTCATCCTTACCGACTATCTCAGTGAAGGCATGACCACCAAGAACCACCGGCGTTCCCTTCTCGAACGCCTCCGACTGATGGCACATCACTATGGCTGGGGAACCGCCATCACCGAACATCTATGGTTCGTGGTTCGGGCAATAATAAAGCGGTAAACACAAGTGTCCACCGCCTTATTGTTATTTATCAAGAATTCTTAGTTCTTTCGCTTCACAAATAGCCTTATCAGCAATCCTAAGAAGAGCAACGCAAGAAGGCCAAGAGCAGAATATGCTATTGTTTCTGTTATGCGCTCAGAACGGGGCTTGAAGGTGAGAACAACCTTGTGCCTTCCGCCATCAATGTGAATGGCACGAAGCACATAATTGACACGGCCAATCTCTACGGACTGACCATCGACGGTGCAAGTCCAACCCGGATAATAAATCTCGCTGAATACGAGTACACCGCCGTCGCGACTCTCCACGTCGTATTGCAGTTCGTTGGCTTCATAACTAGTCAACACGGCAGCCCCCTCCCGACCTCCCCGAGGGGAGGTGCTCTTGATAGAATCTTCCCCCTCGGGGGCAACGCAAGGACGGGCGTTAGCGTTGGGGAGCGCAGCGACGGAGGTAGAGAGGGGGGCTGTGGCTCCTAAGATGGATTCCATCTTTTTATCGGCTACCGCCACATGCTTCGTGTCGAGCCCATGCAATCCGGCCAATTCATCATCAGCATCCTCCACATAACGAACCTCGTTGACGAACCACGCATTACCGTTGGCCGACGGATTTTCCACTTCAATTTTACCATTATCCTTCAAAGGCAGAATCATATACTTCATGTTCAGCATGTTCAGCACAGGCAGCAGAGAATCGGCATTCTCCATCTCGGGAGCCAAAGACCATGCGGTCTGCATCTCACTTTGGATATGTTCCTCTATGAGTTCCTGATAGCGGCGCAACTTGGCAGCATGGTAGCCACCAATCGACTTGTGATAATATGAAGTGGTATTGTCGTTAAAGGTGCTGACAGTAAGGTTTAGCACACGATAATATGTGTCTGGATCTTGCAGGATGCGTTGGTCAACCTCAGTCAGTGGGAATGTCTCGGTGTTAGGACGCGGACGAACGAAGTCGCTATCGCTCAGATAACGTTTGTTCACCGACCACATATCGATGAGACAAAGCAGCGAGAGACATGCTACCATAGTTACCTCTTTCAGTTTCTTGGCCCTATAGAGCATGAGGATGCCAAAACCTATGAGAATAATGATGAACGAGCGCATGGCATCGGCCGTGAACATGGCGCGACGCATATCACTAAGATTCTGCATGACATCTCCTACAGGCCAACCATATTCCTCCAATCCCTTCAAGGCTTGCATCTCGCTCGTGGAGATATAACTGCCAAAGAAAAAGTCTGGCATCAGCCAGAAAAGGAAGCACACGCCTGCGGTCAGCCCGAGGCTGATAAACATGGGCTTCGAATAATCCTTCATCCTTAACCCTTCATCCTTAACCAACGTCTTCAAGGCGAGCATCGCCAACAAAGGGATGGTAAACTCGGCTATGACAAGAATGGAGGCCACGGTACGGAACTTATCGTACATGGGCACATAGTCGAGGAAAAAGTCGGTAAAAGGCATGAAGTTCTTACCCCACGAGAGCAGGATGCTCAAAATGGTGGCAATCAAAAGAGCCCATTTCATCGAACCTTTTACAATAAATAGTCCCAAAATGAAAAGGAAAAACACAAAAGCACCCACATACACGGGGCCACTCGTTCCTGGCTGTTCTCCCCAATACTGGCCAAGTTGTTGGTAGAGAGGACGGTACTCATTCTTGGCTTTCGCCATGGCCGTTTCGTTCTGACTAAGAGGAACGGAGGCTCCACCCTTTGTGTTGGGTACAAGCAACGTCCACGTCTCACCTATACCATAACTCCAAGCTGTAATGTACGAGCGTTCCAGACCACTGCCCGTCTGGTCGGCAGCGTCCTTCGTCTTCTGCGTCAGTTCGCTCTTGCCACGCATCGTCTCCTTACTGTACTCGTAAGTGTGGTAGAGATTGGAGATATTAATGCCCACTCCAAGCAATCCGCCGATAAAGGCAGCAAGTGAGCCTTTGAGCCAACGAACAGCCCACCTCTTATCCCCCGAGGGGGATGCTTCCTCCTCCCTTCGGGGAGGTCGGGAGGGGGCTAAGAACGCTATCGCCATCAGCCCCATGACGGGCAGGAAGTAATATGACATCTGGATGTGGTTCGAGAACACTTGCAAACCCGTAAAGATACCAGTGACAGCAATACCCCACAAATACTTGCCACGATAACAGAGCACCATGCCCGCAATTGTGGGCGGAATGAAACAAAGCGTCAGTAGTTTCCAGATATGTCCGGCGGCAATGATTATGAAATAGTAACTGGAAAACGCCCACAAGATGGCACCAAGGGCAGCCATCCATGCGCGAAAATCAAAGGCACGAAGTAGAATGTAGAAACCCAGAAGCATCATAAACACATAGCCGGCCACTTCTGGAAGACCCAGCTGATAAATCTTCTCCAATGTTGCTAACGTGTCGGTGCTGTTGTAAGAGGGTGACATCTGATAGGTGGGCATACCCGAAAACAGGGAGTTTGTCCAGCGGGTACGTTCACCGTTGTGCGTCTTACGATATTCGCTCAATTCCACATTACTGCCCACAGCAGCATTGTGGTCGGTACCCGTCAGAACCATTCCTTCCATGATGGGGTTCCAGAAATAAGCCAAGCTGATAAGGGCAAACATGGCCACCATCAAGACATCAACTAATTTACTTTTTAACAATTTACTATTTACCATTTACTGTTTACTATTTACTATTTGAAAAAGAAAAAGCCACAGCAAAACACTGTGGCTTGTCCCCCTCCCCGAGAGGTGGGAGGGATAGGGAGGGGGATTGTGATTACTTACGCAGACCCAGAGCCTTCACGATAGCACGGTAGCGATTGATGTCGCGAGCCTTCAGATAGTTCAGAAGGGAACGACGCTTACCTACCAAACCAGTCAGGGCACGCTCGGTGCTGTGATCCTTACGGTTCTCCTTCATGTGCTCCGTCAGGTGCTTAATGCGATAGGTAAACAATGCAATCTGGCTCTCGGCACTACCTGTGTTGGTTGCACCACCGCCAAACTCGGTGAAAATCTCTGTCTTCTTAGTTGAATCTAAATACATAGTACTTAATAATTTGTGTTAAACTTGTTTGTCGAACAGCCGCCTCTCATTGGTACTGTTTCGCAAATGCGGATGCAAAGGTACGAAAATTAATTAAAATTTAAAAATTAAAAGTTAAAAATTATTTCCAGGCATTGAATATCCTTATAAAAATCAATAGATTCCGTATCTATGTAAAGTGAAGCAATAGACCCTAAATGCAAAGAAGCACAACATTAGTAACGTTGAAACTTCAACATTAGTAATGCTACGCAAAGAGATTATTTTCTCTTAAAAGCGATCCGGAAAACTGGGGCGATGGAATTAGGCTGTGTAGAAGGAATAGACACCGTGAGGCCATTAGAGTCTTGTTTGAAGGCAACCTTTCCATAACCCAAGAGATTAACCTCTTTCACCTTACGGCCATCCATAGACTTAACTATTGGGAATGACTTGAACATGAAATCACCCTCCGACGGCCATGACATGATAGTGGCATAGACTTTCCCCTTTTTCTCCACATACCGAACATCCTGCGACGAATATGCCTGTCCCTCGTTGAAACCCTGTGCTTTCATGGGATTATTGGCTTCTGCCAAAGGTCCTTCGCCAAAGGGCAGGTAAGGACGCGTACCATATATACTCTCGCTATTGATGTCCATCCATGCTTTGATTTCACTTAATATAAGGCGTTCCTTATCGTCGATAGTACCGTCACTCTTAATGGGAATACTCAGTAAGAGGTTACCATTCTTTGAAACCACATCTACAAGCATGCGAATAACCGTAGCAGCACTTTTATATCTGTTTCTATTATATACATCCTGATTATAGTGCCACTCACCTATGCATGTACATGTCTGCCAATAAAGAGGCTGTGGGCGGTCGGGAATACCGCGTTCTACATCCCACATCATGTATTGCTTCTGGTCTGGGGTCAGCTGCTTACCCGTAACAACGACCTGTGGCTTTCCCTTATGCTGATTGGCACTATGATTATAGTAATGCTGCAATATATTTTTACCTATCTGCTCGTCACAGCCATAGAATGGCATGGCGGTGTCGTCGAAGTACAGCATATCAGGATTATAATCACTGATTAACTCCAATACGCGGTTCTGAAACTTCTGTTTGTATGTAGCAGAGGGCAAACTGGCACCGTTAGCCCAGTCCCACTGCCCGTGAATACTCCCAGAATTCTCCCATCCCATAGAGTGTGCATGATTCTGTGCATAGAGTTCCTGAGGATCAAAGCCTTCCCACCAGAGCCCTACTCCATCAGCCTTCGTCAAGTTTCCATCATAGTTCTGCGAAGGCTCCAGCCATGTCCAGGCATGAGACGCATGAATGCTAACGCCCAAAGGTAATCCCACCTTTTTACAGGCTTCGCTCCATCCCTTCACGATATCTTTCTTAGGTCCCACATTTACCGAGTTCCACTCCTGATAAGGTGAGCCCCATAAGTCAAAGTTGTCGTGATGGTTACCCAAAGTCATAAAATAACGAGCCCCCACGCTCTTATATAAGTTAATCAACTCCTCCGGATTCCAATTCTGAGCTTTCCAGTCATTACACAGTTCTTTCAATCCAAAGTTATTGGGGTCGCCAAAGTGCTTTACATGCCATTTAAATGCACCACTGCCCTGATAATACATGAAACGGGCATACCAGTCGCCCGCTTCTGCATGACATTGAGGTCCCCAGTGTGCCCATATTCCAAACTTGGCATCCTTGAACCATTCTGGGCACTCCCATGCAGAGAGGGATGACCACTCGTTTGTAAATGCTCCTTTCTCTATGACGAAATCACTCTGCTGAGCATGCCCAGAGAGAACTGTCATTAGGAAAATGGTAGACAGGAATTTCTTCATACAACAATGATGGGGATTACTTTAACGATTTGCACGTTTTCTCTCCAAATGATCGAGGATAATCTTACGCAGACGCATGGATTTTGGGGTTACCTCTACGTATTCATCCTCCTTTATGTATTCGAGAGCTTCCTCCAAGGAGAAAACAATGGGAGGAATAATACGAACCTTCTCATCGCTACCCGAAGCACGCATGTTCGTAAGTTGCTTGGCCTTGCAGACATTAACTACAAGGTCGTTTTCATGAACATGCTCACCTACTACCTGACCAGCATATACCTCAGTCTGTGGGTCGATGAAGAAAGAACCGCGGTCTTGCAGGTTGTTGATGGCATAAGCATAGGCCGTACCACCTTCGAGAGCAATCATTGAACCATTGATACGACGCTGTATGTCACCCTTATAAGGCTGATATTCCTTGTAGCGGTGAGCCATAATAGCCTCACCCTGACTGGCCGTAAGAACATTAGTACGCAGACCGATGATACCACGCGAAGGTATGTTAAACTCGATGTTCACGCGCGATCCTTGCGTCTCCATGCTAGTCATCTCACCCTTACGACGAGTTACCATATCTATCATCTTACTGGAGAACTCCTCAGGCACATTGATGGTCAATTCCTCTATGGGCTCACACTTCACACCGTCAATATCCTTATAGATGACTTGTGGCTGACCAACCTGAAGTTCGTAGCCCTCACGGCGCATGGTTTCGATAAGTACAGAGAGATGAAGTACACCACGACCAGAAACGATCCAACGGTCATTGAATCCTTCGGGCTGCTCTACACGCAAAGCCAGATTCTTCTCCAGTTCCTTTTGCAGACGCTCATGGATGTGACGGCTGGTGCAGTATTTGCCTTCCTTTCCGAAGAAAGGAGAGTCGTTGATGGTGAAAAGCATGGACATTGTGGGTTCATCAATGCTAATCGGTGGCAGAGGTTCGGGATTCTCAAAGTCACAGATAGTATCACCAATCTCGAAATGTTCAAGGCCGATGATAGCACAGATGTCGCCACTGGTTACTTCAGAGATTTTGGCCTGCCCCATACCCGTAAAGGTGTGCAGTTCCTTTATCTTGGTCTTTTCCATCGAACCATCGCGATGAGCAATGGTGATATTCATACCCTCGCGGATGGTGCCACGATGGACACGTCCCACGGCAATACGTCCTGTATAGATAGAATAGTCAAGTGACGTAATAAGCATTTGAGGCGTACCCTCCAACTGATTAGGAGCGGGTATATGTTCCAGAATTTGGTCGAGTAAATACTTTATATCCCCCGTGGGGTTACTATAGTCGGGGCCCATCCATCCGTTCTTTGCAGAACCGTAGATAACAGGAAAGTCAAGTTGTTCTTCGGTACCGCCAAGGTCGAACATAAGGTCAAAGACCATTTCATAAACTTCCTCTGGTCGGCAGTTTAATTTGTCCACCTTATTTACCACAACAATAGGTTTTAGACCTATCTCTAGTGCCTTGCGCAATACGAAACGTGTCTGGGGCATTGGACCTTCAAAAGCATCCACCAAAAGAAGACAACCATCTGCCATATTTAGAACACGCTCTACCTCACCGCCAAAATCTGAGTGCCCCGGGGTATCGATAATATTTATCTTTGTACCCTTGTAGTTTATGCTAACATTCTTCGAGAGGATGGTAATACCGCGCTCACGCTCCAGCTCGTTATTGTCCAACATCAACTCACCCGTCTGCTGATTGTCGCGAAACAGGTTCCCCTCCATAAGCATCTTGTCGACCAAGGTAGTTTTACCATGGTCGACATGAGCGATAATAGCAATATTGCGTATGTCTTGCATTTTGATAAATTAGAACTTCCACATTGCGCCAACAGAGATATCAGCCCTCATCATAGCCATGCGAGGCTTAATACTGTAGCCGGGCAAGAAATTTCTCTTTGCTACCAACTGGCCGAGAGGCTCAGTGGTAATAGCCCAGTGCTTGTTGATGTTATAGGCAACCAAGAACCCGAGCGATGCACTTGGTGCACGGCGTTTCCATCCCTTGGGTGATGAGATAATAGTGGAGAGACCTACACCAGCCTGCCAATAGAAATCAACCTTGCGATAAGCTGGACTCTGGTAGAGATTGCTGAAGTTGAGAAGGTAGGAAAGGCGGTAGTCCATAAGCGTATAGTTATAGGGCTTTGCACCACCCTTCACCTTATACCAAGAAGGCTGAACATTGAACTTAATACCATGAACCGGGGTAATCAAGAAACCGAGTGAAAGACCACCAAACTTACCTAGGCGTCCACCATTTTCTCTCTTGTAGTAGCCCAAGCCCTTGTAGCCACCGACATTGGCCATCATGAAGATGGACTGCTCAAAGTTGAGACGGCGTTCATCGTCACGTTGCTCAGCCGTTCCACGTATGACACGCACACCACCACTAATCGTAGCAATATTATCATGCTTAAAGTCACCCAGATATTTCACGGTCTTACCACTACCTACAAACCATGCACCCATGTGTTCGTAGCGAGGCTCAATGAAGATGGCTGTATTGGGGTTTACTTTATACAAAGCCTGGGCTGCGAATGTGATACCATAGACACCGTATTTATCATCGCCCTTGCCTATGGCATACTTCTTATCAGCCACACCGAGTTCAATACCAGCAGCCAAATTCAGTTCAAACTTCTTTTCATCGGCATTTTCACGCCAGTTAGAAGAGAGGTTCAGAGGATTAAACAAGCCTTCGACACGCCCCTTCACTACACGTGAATTTGCATTTCCATTATCCTTATCCTTATTTTTGTCTTTCTGAGAACTGTAATAGGGAGAATATCCATAGTGCTCAAAGAGTAACGAGCCACGAACACCGAAATAGGGATCAAGCCAGGTTCCCAAACGTACATCAAGTGAAAGACCCGAATTGTGCATACCAGAACCCGTAAGCATGGGGAACATCCAACCATAAGAAGCCTCTACGATAGGATTATGATTGGTCTTAACACCACGATAGGACTCGTCTACATCTTGTAAGTTAAGTACGAAACCACCATTTACACCCATAAAGAAGTTCACGTTCTCTTTAGTCCTGCGCGAATGTACACCACCTACATAGGGTTCTATAAAGATGTTCAAATTGCGGGTAACGCGATATGCAATGTCCATACCTGCATTTCCCATCAAGCCCAGTGCCACCTCGTTTCTCTTCAGGTTCTCAGCCTCTACATTACGAACACCAAGACCAATAAAACCAATTAGGTTAAGAGGACGATTTGGTTTATAACCAGCAATCATATTCGAAGCATTGAACATATAGTCAAGACTTCCACCTACGTGGTTAGAACGGTTAATCTTCTCATCGGTCTTATTATAGGTAGCTCTCAGACGCAAAGCATGGTTGGGATTGAATCGGTAACCCATGAACAAGGATACAGGCACCTGATTCTTGGAGCTCACACGCTGAGTACGCAAGTAACCAGCACTGCCTCCGAAGAAGAGACGCTGATAGGGTTTGAAAATCCACTCCGCCGTGGGAGTACCCCATCGAGGACTATAAGCATTCAGTTCGTCGAAGCTGAGCACAAGACCTAAGTTGGCTCCGTAATACATCGACAAGAAGTTCTGATCCTTAGCTTTCGCGATATCCAAATGAGGCTCGGCAAAGACGCTCAAACCTGGTTTGATACGTAGAGCGATGTCCACACCCATAGTTCCCATGGGAGAGAGAATACCATCACGATCCTTCAGGTTATCAAGATATTTTGCGCCGACACCCAAATAACCCATCACGTTCAACAGACGATTTGGACGATAGGGATTAAACATATTAGTGAAGTTGAGCATGTAATCAACCTCAGCACTCACATGCTGATGGCGGTCAATGTTCTCATCCGTCTTGATGTATCCAGCCTTCAAACGCAGAGCCTGATTGGGAGAGAAGCGATAGCCCATTAATAAGAACATGGGGTAAGTCTTCATGTGCTTGTAAACACGAGTGTGTACACCCGTTATACCACCGCCACCTCCAACAAAGAAGTGACGCCACACCTCATTTTTCCAGTCAGGCTGATAATCGCCACCAAGACGTTTGCCATACATGGTTGCATATTCCATATCTACCATCACACCACCATTTACACCTCCAACAAACGAATAATAGCGGTGAGGTTGTGTGTATGCCAGCTGCACATAGGGTTCCAAGAAGAGGCTCATACCTTTGTAGAGGCGATAAGAGACATTGGCACCAGAACTTATCATCACAGCACGCCTACCATTCGTACCTTCGCTGATAATGTTGCGCATACCCGCACCGACAAATCCAGTTACATTCAGGCGGCGATTCTCCTTATAGCCATAGATTAAATTGGAGAAGTTGAGCATATAGTCTAATTCAAAAGACGTATGCTTGCCACGGACAATATCCTCATCTGTCTTGATGTAGGATCCCATGAATCGCAACGACTGTACAGGAGTAAAGCGATACCCTATAAAAGCATTAAAAGGCATCGTAAATTCGTTATTATTTGGACGGCTATGCACAGCCTGCGATCCAAGACTAGCACCATAGAAGACGTGAGACATCGGATTCATCTGCCACTTCGAAGCTACCTCCATCTCATGGGTAGTAAGGGCATAATGAGGCATGTAGGTGTAAGTATCTATAAAGTCAAATTGAACACCTCCACGAATACCACCAAAAATCGTATTCTTCGCACCCTTACGTCCTAAAGCATACCCACCATAAGGCTCAGCGAAGAAACTAATCTGCGGAGTCAGATGGTAGTTAAATCCAAGACCTGCCACCGCCATGGGAACAACAACATCATCTTTACCAGGATCCTCAAGATAGCGTGCACCCATACCGAGGATTCCCGATACGAGGAAACGACGCTTGGGGTCATAACCACGCCACATGTTGGTGAAGTTAATCATGTAGTCCAATTCACCCATCACGTGATGCTTACGCTCGATGTTCTCTGGCGTCTTAAAGTATGTGGCCTGGAAACGTAAAGCATGAGCAGGTGAGAATCTATAACCTAAGAATACGTGAGACTCAGCTGACATCTTGCCATGTATAGGATCCTTATCGGCATTCGACCAGATGCGTCCACCACTGGCACCAAAGAAGAAGTGCTGACCCCAGAACTTGGGCTGATAGAGGTTATTCTTACTGTTCCGTACATGTTCGAAGAACGACTTTGTTGCACCGTTAGTAGCAACACCGGCACGCAGACCGCCAAGGAAGTCATAACGATGGGGAGTAAGGTCATGGTCGTAATCGTCGGTTGTAAGGCCGATATAAGGTTCAGCAAATACAGACAGGTTACGCAATACACGATAGTTGAACAACAGACCAAACTCACCACGGGCTCCTACGCGTCTCTTTCCGTCAAATTTAGTCTTAGTAAAATCAGCAAATGCCGTAGCTGTAGCCAACACATTAAAACGCTTGTTGGGATCATAGCCCTTGAAGTAATTGGTGAAGTTAAACATATAACCAGCACCCAATTCATGAGTATTGAGCGAACCGTCGATACGATAGTTGTTCTTAAACAGATTGTTCTGGTATATCAAACGTGCACCATGCAGACGACTGAACTGGAATGAAGCAATCACACCGATGGGGCGACCAAAGTTGATGCGCGAACCCAGAGTCATAGAACTCACATGCCCACCATGAACCACAGGGCCAGTAAACAGGCCAAGAGAAATATGGTCTGTCCACTTGATGCTGTCGGAATAGAAGTCGGCTCCTTTCTCCAGATGACGATTCTGAACCCTGTACATGAACGGGTCGATAGGAGCACGCCGTGTCGATACACTTCCCGTGCTCGCCGAAACAGAGTCGGCAGGCATCTCCTTTGGTTGGTCTGGTAAACTCTCTCCCCTTGCATCCGTCACGAATGCTCCAAAGAGGAGGGTGAGCACACAAACATATCTTGATTTTATAGTAAACATATCACGTATATATTTTCTTTTTTCCTTATTCAACTGTCAAACCTTACTTCTTTTTCTTCTCCGTGGGAAGAATGTAACTGAAAGCCAATCCTACTTTATAGGGCAGCACGACCCAACCGCGTTCTGGGAATTCATCCTGAGAACCCTCCCAAGCATAGCGCGACTGCTGATTGTAACGGTAGAGTCCAATTCCACCACGGGCTTCCATGTTCCAACGCTGCTTGACTCCCAGGCGCCATACGTAACCAAATGTCAGACCGAATCCACCGACATTTCCCTTAAACGTCTTACCATCATCGTTGTACCATTTGTAGGTAGCACCCACCACGCTGAAACCTATAAACTCACGTGTCATAGGACGGCCATGGAAGTAGTAACGGAATTCTGGAGAAACAGCTGCTGCCTTCATGTTTGTACCGAAGGAATGCAGAGCCACCACGGCCTCCAGCGTCACACTTGTCTTGTTACTCGTCACAAGCTCCGCACCCAAATTGGGAGCAAATGCCACATAAGGCAGAGCATCGGTCTTCAGCGCAAGCATCTGAGCCCTTGCCGTACCAAATGCAGAAAGACTTATAATCGTAGTCAAAAACAGACGTCTCATCAAAACTTTCATACCAATACCTATAATGTTACCTTAATTACACGATCCGAGCCATCATTCTCTATTGTAGCTGCGTATGTTCCATCAGCCACCTGTACGGTTACTGTTTTCTTCACCTTCTTGGGCATCAAGATGCGTGTTTCAAAACTGCCATTGTCACGATAGCGATAATGAGCACTGAAATCCACCGATTCCGTAGTTGTAGCCCCAACGCGGGTATATAACACCTTGCCTTTGACTACGGCAGCAGGATCCACATCCCACTTTATCCGAATATCGCAGGGCGACATCGTGTTGTCGTATTCGACATCCACCCCCACACTGCAAGCCGTAAACAACAGTGCGGCACACAATCCTAAGAAATATCTTAAACGCATATCGTCTTTCGTTATTTTAGTTCATTATTGGGGTTATTCTTCGGTTTTGGCCTCTTTGGCAGCTTTAGCAGCCTCTTTCTCAGCAGCCTTTCGCTCTTGCTCTGCACGTTTTGCTGCCTCTTTGGCCTCACGTTCAGCTTGCTTCTTGGCATCAGCCTCGGCCTTCTCAGCTTCCCTCTTAGCCCGTTCAGCATCCTTGGCTTCCTTGTCAGCCTGCTTCTTGGCATCAGCCTCGGCCTTCTCAGCTTCCTTCTTAGCTCGCTCAGCATCCTTGGCTTCCTTGTCAGCCTGCTTTTTGGCATCAGCCTCAGCCTTCTTTGCCTCTGCTTCCTGAGCTTTCTTTTCCTTCATGGCATCAGCTTCGGCTTTCTTCTTTTCAGCCTCTGCTTTCAGTTCCTCCTGCTCCTCAGCCTCACGCTGCTTGCGGTTCTCTGCCTCCTGAGCCCTCATACGTTTCTCGTTCTCACGAGCACGCTTCTGAGCTTCCTGTTCAATGCGACGAGCCTCAGCCTCTTCTTCCTTATCCCGCTCACGAGCTTGCTTCCGAGCCTCAGCCTCTTCCTTGCGCTTATCCTTGTTCACGCCAGCGTCAAACTCACGTTGTTTACGTTCCATTTCCTGTTCGATACGCTGTTTGCGACGTTCAGCATCAATAGAATCCTGACGCAACTTCTGCTCGGCCTTGCGCTTAGCCTCTTCGGCATCACGTTCGTCCTGCAAAGCCTTCTTTTCTGCCAAGCGTGCCCGACGCTCATCATCACGAATCTTCTGCAAACTATCGCGTTGAGCATTCTTAATGGCCTGGATGCTATCACGTGCGGCATCCTTGACCTTCTGAGCACTATCGCGTACAGCACCGATGCTATCCCTGCGAATCTGATCGAGACTATCCTTTACGTGTGCAATACTATCCTTCATGAAGGCATTGCGCTTGTCCAAACTATCACGCTCAGCACGCTTCTGCTTGCGTTGTTCAATCTTAGCCTTGCCCAGACTGTCACGTTCGGCCACACGCTTAATCCAATCCAGTGAGTCACGCAACATATCTTCCTGCATCTTCTTCAGACGATCCTCACGAGCCTTCACACGTACATAGTCAACCGTGTCGATACCCAGCACAAGTCGGATATAGTCGATACTGTCTTGGCGAGTCTGCCATGGACGATCGGGATAGAGTTCCTTCATGGCCACCAGATATTCCTTACGCTGCCAGTTGTACCATGACAGAGAGTCGGTATTGTGCTTGTCAGTACGTTTCTGCTCTTCCAACCTACGCTGCCACTCCTCTTCTATCAGACGTTTCTCTTCCGACATCTTACGCTGACGCTCATTCCAGGCATCGATGCGCTTCTGGTAATCGTCAACAATAGCCAAGCTGACCTTACGGCTGATGGAACGGAAACGATAAACGAGTGCCACGTGTATGTCGCGCAGGATGTACTTGGGATTGATGGTCCAGCCATCGTTCTTCGAGCGACCGTCATGTACATAGTATGCATTGTTGTCCACATCTACATACTTATATCCCTCATACTTGGCAGCAGGAACACCGACATTCAGACCTAAATCAAGGTCAAGACCATAATCCTTGTCGTGTGTAGCCAACAGGGGTACACTCCAACCGAAGGTTGCACCCACGGAGAGTAAAGTTCCCTGTTCACCTTTCTTACTCAGGCACCACGAATACTTGTCCCAACCGGCAAATGCACCCAGATAGTAAGCACGCCAGTTGCGGGCATTCTCTATCGTGCGGGTACTGGCCAAACGACGGGCATTCTCATACATATTTGAGAAACGTCCACGATTTGGATCGCCCTCAAACTCCTTGCCCTCGTTTATTCTTGCCGAGTCTTTACTGCTATAGTAAGCCTCCCTCTTGATTATTGTATCACCAAACTCATCGGTCGTCTTCACCTTGCGCCACAACGTATCGGGCTTGTACAGGTCCATCGTACGATAGTCCTCATGGTAGTTATTATTCAATCCCACTTTACCCGTACGCCAATACTTGCGAAACTCCAAACGAACAGCAGCCACGTCGAAGACAAACTTCGGAGCCACTGTATGCTTGGTGTGACCATTGTACTTACCAAAGAGCAACAATGTACGATTGGTCTTCCATGTACGCTTCTTGTGCTCGTCGAAGACAAACTTGTTATTCAGGTCGAACTCAATACCCGCACTGGGCATGGTAAGCACCCAGTCCACTACGTTCGCATGGAACGAAAGTCGGTTTTTGAATTTGTCCTGATAGTACGTGTCGGCCCAATTATCTCCTTCCTTTTGAGGGAAGAGTGATTTAAAGAAGGCTTCGTCCTCCGGGCTTATCGTCACCTGGGCCTTTATGTCCGTCACAGACATGAGGCCACACACGGCAGCCACCAAAATGATGAATCTGTATCTCATTACTTTATGTATAAACTATATAAGTATGTACTTTGTTTCCTTTTCCTTTATTTCTTACCCCAGAAGGCTTCCTCTTCCTTCTTCTTACGCAGGTATTCCTCGTATTTCCTCTGTTCGGCACTCTTAGCCTCAGCCGATTTTATAAGTGCCAGACGGGCTTGTCTTTTTTCCTCGTCACGAGCAATACCTTCCTTGGCTGCTAAAATGTTAGCCTGCTCCGTCTCAATGAGGTTGTTTCCTTGCGTAAAGGCTGGATATACTGCCACTGCATTGTGCAGACAAGTTTCGGCGTTACTTAGCGATTCTGATGTACGTGCCCTACGATAAGCCTGAGCCATACTATAATAGACGGGTGCCAGATACTGACCTTCCATACCAGCACGATTGGCATAAGTCAAAGCTTCACCCATTTTGTTAGCGGCCACGTTCTGACGGGAACGCCAAGCATCCAACGCCTCGTTATACTCTTGAACAACTGCATCATACTCCGACCTTGAAACAGCTCTCAAAGCATCCAGTTCTTCCTTGGTCGGGGCTTCTGGCATAGCTTCCACAAACAAGCCCATTCCCATCTGATAGGTAGCCACATAACGTTCCTTATCGTTTTTAGCCAAATCAAAAGCACGTCCGAAATAGTAGATGGCAGAGTCTCTCTTATGTTTCATCTTTGCCTCCATGGCCATACCAATACTATTCTCGAAGTCTGGATTTTGTTCATACGCATAGCGACATGCCTTATACAGAATGGGCATGTTCAACAACGAATCGTTGGTCATCATCAGATGTATGGCATTCTTCAATGCCGTAGGATTATCTTTCAGTGAATCGATACGCGAGCCGTAGAAATCAGCTATATTACCCGCACTGCCAGCACCAGTTTCATTGAACCAAATCTGCGTATTGTTACGCACACCTGCATAATAACTCCAGTTTAGCGTATCCTTATCTTTATACACAGCCATCATCTTGTCACAGGTCTCCAAACAGGTGGTATAGTCCGTCAAGAACTGCTCCGTGTATTTTTCCTTGTCTGACATATATAAGTCACGACATACACGGAAATACTCTCCAAGGTATCCAGGATTGATTTCATTGTCTGTACCCACGTTTTCGTTACGAATCTGGGCAAAGGCATCTACAAAATACTGGTAAGCAGAATCCTTGCGATAAACACGGTCAGGAACATAGGCCGAATCACCTCCCAATGTGTGGTAATGATGGGCCTTCCACATCAGGGCGCTACCCTTCGAAAGAGGAATACGCGCCTCTCCACCATCTTTAGGGACAGCATTCAACTTCTCCAAATTGCGGATACGGAACTGGTCAGTCTTCATCAAATCCTTGAAATAGACGTAACGCAGCACGGTATCTGTTTCATTTTCCATTAACTTGGTAAGCATACGCATACCACCACCCGTATTGGTCAGGTTATACGAAGCGTAGGGTGCCAAGACCATGCTCTCTTTCCACGGACGATAACACTCACGCCAGTCTTCTATTTTATCGCTACTCCAAGCAGTGTTAAAGTTCTTCACATACATTTCGAAGAACTTACGTGCCTCTATGCTGTCACGCCCATGGCCAAGACGACCGAGGTAGTTTTCTGTTTTCGCCAAATACTCAGGGGTGTACTCTGTCTGTGCAAGCACTACGTTACCGCTAACGGCAAAAAGTGAAATTGCTAATACCTTTTTTAGTCCCATATTTGTATGCCGTATATCTTTTATACCTTATTTTTTTCCTTATTATATATAATATTATTTCACGGTGTACTTCTGACGCAGTTCATCATACTCACGACAGATGTCGGGCATTTCTGCACCCTGCTGCAAACGATACCAGAAGTATTTTACCATACGACGATAGGCATCATTAAAGTAACCATCTACTTCCAATTGTTTCAGATAATCTGGATTCAAGCGCAAGGCTTCCAACATGGGCGCAGCAAAATCACGTTTGCCAGTCTCCTCATCACCGTCTTTATCATAAATATTATAGGAAGGATAAGCAGGATGCTCGTAATCCTTGAAGGGATTCAAACGGAAACGACAGATAGCTTTCAAGTAATGCACCTTGGGTTCATCATTGTCCACTTTATCAGGGTCGTTCAGTATCTCCAGTGCCTCCTTATAACCAGCCTCGCTATCCTGAGCGGCAGCTATGACGGCATGGTTCATAGGAGATGTCGATTTAATGTAATCCTGCACCTCGGGATCGCTCTCACGTCCATTCAGACAGCCCACAAACATACTCAGATTATGGAATGTCTGGTAGTTCGGGTCATTGGGGTCATCGGGTAGCCAGTTGAGGGCATAATACTCAGCGCGGTCAAAGTTCTTGGCATAGCAGAACATCAGAATGTGATTAACCACAATAGCGGGGTCGTTCCAGATACCAAAGCCCTGACCAAGGTCGGGATTCTTATTGATGCGTTTGCGGTGGTCGTCCAGATAGTCGGCCAGCAATAGGGTATCAGCTTCCTCCTTACGCAACTTGCATATACTGAGATAGTAAGCTGCCAGCGAATAAGGACGGAAGTAGGGGCTTTGCCTATCTTCCTCGATGTAGTACTTATCCACAGAGTCCGTTTTTTCGGGAGCCCAATCTGGGTTTAGCTTACGGCGAGCCTTCGTGGCCTGTTCGCCCGTGATTTCCACATTCTTATAGGCAGCCTTCGAGATGGTATAGAGTTCATCCCAACGCTCTTCTGCATAAAGTCGATTCATCAGATGGTAATATTCGTAGTCTTTTTCACCAATACCCTCACGATAGCCCTTGGGATCATCCTTCACGTATTTCTCATAGATTTCCTCGGGGGTAAGGATACGCGTTGCTACATACTCAATAGTGATATTCACACGACGTACCATCTTCAAGGCATTGTCCTTGACATAGCCAAAATAAGGAGCCGACTGAATTTGTCGTGCCTGAGCATCACGATCTTTGGTAGCCGAAGTCACCAAGCGGATCGCCTGTGCAGCTTCAATAGCTTCTGGCGTGGCTATCTTCTGTTCCAGACTGTCTGCCACCTCGTCCCAGCTTACCACATCCGAATCGTGATGCCAACCCTTTACCTTGCTGGCACCAGCTTGGCCACGCAGAATTCCCATCAACGTTTGCGAACGGCCAGCAGCTAAGGTCTTATTGGTAGCATACCCACCCTCGGGAGAAGCATAACCCTTCACATATACATCACGCACCTCAGCATTTTCATCGTTATACCAACGCTGTAGCATATCTTTCAATCCACTCAACTCAGCCATAGTCAACGAGTCCTCTTGGTTCAAACTGGTTTTACCCACTTCAAACTCCAGCTTTACCGACCTATTGGCCTTGGAAACCTCAGACTTTTCCTCCTTTTTGTATTCCAAGGGGTCTATATCAAGCATGGAACGAGCACTACTCCAGTCAAGGAACTGCATGGGGTCTTGCAAGTTTCCATCCCAGAACAAGTAATCAGGGTCGTCTTTATAAACCTTGTTATAATCCTCATACCAACGATGCAAACGAGCATTGTATTTTTTATTACGGTCAATGGGACTGTATTCTTCCTGGAAGTTGAAGAGGTAAGGTTCCCCCGTTTCCATAAAGATAGAGTCCTGCCCCCTGAAACCATCATGATAGACTTCACTACGGATAACCTGACGATCACGATTGATTTTGTTCTTGTTTAGTTTGTCATTTGCAAGATTGAATTGCATACGACGATATTGCGTTTCCTCGTAAGGTTGCCCATCAAGCACAACAGGGTCAAAATAGTGAACCACCTTATCCTTTCCCTTGCCATCAGTATCTACCATCATCAAGCGGGGAGCACCTACGAAACGGGCATCGTCACGGGTATAAGCCGAATCCAAACGAATCTGACCCTTTACAACCACCTTGTTGCCATAGATGCGAGCCGAACCCTGCTTATCGCCACGGGCCTTCTGCTTTCCACTCTTCTGCACCGTCTTCAACACCTTACCACCATCAATCACATCGGAATAGGTAACGGTATTGGTGCTCTCTTCGTAATATTTTGCAATGGGGATAACTATGGCCGTATCACTCTTTGAACCTGCCACAGTAAGTACAGCATAGCCACGTGTATCACCCTTTACGTTATTGGCAACACCACCTTTAGCTTTCTTCTGGTCATAGCAGTCGCCTTCACCCTTTTTGATTTCGTAGCCTTCAATGAAACGCTTAGCTGCGGCACGAGCTCTGGCTTCAACACCAAAAGTGAAGACTTCGAGTCCCGAGTTCACGTCGTTTTCCATCTTAACGGATTTACCATTAGACTGAACCTCCTCCTTCACTTCCTTGATTTTGAACTTGAAGTTAATCATCTGTGCCTGTACAGTTGAGCAGACAACAACCATGGCCAAGAGGGCCATCATGCGGCTTTTCATCGTATATCCTGAATTTATTTGCTTCATTACCTTTAAAACTTTTGACCTTTAATAAGTTAAATTCGGGCGCAAAGGTACAAAAAAAATGACAATCGGACAAATCTTTTCCATTCAAATTTTTCCAATTTAATAAATTACAATTTATTCTTTAAACGATTGGCATATTATGGGGGTAAAATATGGCAGAACGAAACTTTCCAAAGCCCCCCATATAGCCACAAGATAGTTACTCCAACAAACTACACTTTAATGTCGCAAAAACAGGCGAGCCCCAGGCTGTTGCCCAGGGCTCGTCATAAATAAGTTCGAAAGAAACAATGTGGATTTACTCGGGCAACATCACTATCGTAATGTGGTTCTTGGCGTTCAAGATATGTTGTGCCATACGAGCGACATCTTCACCCGAAAGATTCTTCACCAAAGTCTCATATTCACTAAAATCATCGATTCCATCGCGGAAATAGTCCTCAATATAGCCTATCCAAGTCCAGTTTTTCCGCTCGTTTTCCTTATAGTTTTTCAACAAATACTCTTTCACTTTAGCCAGATACTTCTCTTCAGCGCCCTCCCTGGCCATCTTTTCCAGTTCTTGGCTGATAACCAGAATGGACGTGTCGCACATCTCAGGCTTTACGGGAGCATAAATCTGAAGACTCACTCGGCATGTGCCGTCGCTAATCTTCGATACTCCACAATCTGCACCCAGGCTATAGGCTGCACCCATGTCTTCACGCACCACCTCCAGCAAGCGCATGGTAAGTACCTGGCCCAGCACATCGGCAACAACCTGATTCTCCAGAGTATTCTCAATAGGAGCCTGAAGGTATTGTATCATCTGGCTCTTAGGCTCTTCCATCTTGCGTTGGAAACGGGTTGTGTACTCGCCCAGACGCACGTTGAATCCGTTATCTACAGGTGTATCATTGCGTTTCAGCGTAGGCAGAGTGGCAATATACTGGCGAACGTATTGACGGATGCTGTCGTTGTCGAAATTGCCCACAAATACGAACGTAAAGTCACTGGCATCGGCATAACGTTCTTTATATATTTCCAGCACGCGGTCGTAGCTGACCTTATCTACATCCTCCTCGTTCAGAATTACCAGACGTGGATTGTCAGCACCGTAGAAGGTGGTTTGTAGCGAGTCGCTAAATGCCTTCATGGGGTTGGCTGCCTGGTTCCGCAACATCTCCTTGGTTTGAGCCAGAGCCGAAGCCACGGCCTTGTCGTCACGCTTGAGCTCACCAAAATGGAGATAAACGAGTTCAAAAAGTGTACGCAAGTCTTTGGGGACAGCACTTCCACTAAGATATTCACTACGCCCACTTAACGAGGGGCTAACACTGGCCTGTATGCCAGCCAATGCCTTATCAAGTTCAGTGTCGGTGAAATTGCCCAAGCCCGAAGAGGCTATGAGAGCACCTGCCATACGCAGATTATATTTATCTTCCACGCCATAGCGTGCGGTACCGCCATCGCTGTATGCCTTCATCAGCACCTCGTTGTCCTGATAATCAGTCTGTTTCAGAATGACACGTACGTCATTAGAAAGAGTAAGAACCTTTGTTCCAAACTTACCGTCTTCTTCCTTCTTTATCCTACCCATCTTGGGCATTTTGGCAATCAATGGCTCGTTCTTCACGTTATCGACGTATGCCTCCAGTTTCATCTGCTGAGCCGAATGAATGGCCTGCAACAGAGCAGTCTCAGTAGGCTGTACATAACCCTCTTTCTCGGGGTTTATACTCAGAACCACCAGATTCGTATCGCTGACACTTACCAGTCCTCTGAACAGTTCGTTCACCATATCAACAGGCAACTGTGGAGCGATGGCATTATAAAGCATGTTCTCAAATTCGATGCCGGGCATAGGCTCGTTGTCGAGGAAGTTACGTACACACTGATGGATATAGTGCCCGGTCTCCGTCTTCTCCCGATTGTCGTAGGCTTTAGCCACCTGACTCAACCACTCGCTGCGCACTCGACCGTATTCCGAAGCCGTGAAACCATGCTCTGCTGCACGATAGACCTCTGCCATCACTGCCTGTATGGCTTGCTCTATCATACCCTCCTTGGGAATTATCGTTGATTGGAAAGCCGGACTTTTCGATAGCAGGAAGTCACCGTCTTCTACAAAAGCCTGCACGTAAGGGCACTCTGGGTCAAGAGACTTCTCTTCGAGACGTTGGTTGAGCATGTCCATCGCCATTTCCTTGACGTAGTTGACAGACATATAAGGAGCCGTATTGCGATATTCGCGCGGCATCAGTTCGTCGTGCTTGTTGCAAATGAGTACAATAGGTATGGTTTGCTCCTTATCATGGTCGCTCACCACAATGGGTTCATCGTTCTTGGGTACGGTATAGTACTCACGCACAGCAGCATTTTCGGGCATGGGGATGGGTGAGAACATACGCTTAATGCTCTCCTCAGTACGTTCCACATCGAGGTCGCCCACGACAATGATGGCCTGTAAGTCGGGACGATACCATTTCTCGTAATAGGCACGCAGCACTTCGGGAGGGAAGTTGTCGATAATCTCCATCAAACCGATAGGCATACGATTTCCTGGACGGCTGTCTGACATCAGTCGGGGAGCCTGACGCGTGAGGATGCGCTGCATGGCACTGGTACGAAGTCGCCACTCTTCATGAATTACCCCACGTTCCTTATCTATTTCTTTGGAATCGAGAGTCAGGTTGTGGCTCCAGTCGTGCAAAATGAGCAGAACAGAGTCGATGGTAGCCTCTCGCTGAGTAGGTACATTATTAATATTGTACACCGTCTCCTCAATGCTGGTGTAGGCATTAAGTTGCTCACCGAATTTCACGCCAAGGGTTTCCAAATAGCGGATAACTCCGTTCTCGGGGAAGTTCTCTGTTCCGTTGAAACACATGTGCTCCAAGAAGTGAGCCAGACCACGTTGGTCATCCTCTTCCTGGACCGACCCTACCTTCTGAGCAATATAGAAGTTGGCCTGTCCTTTGGGGTATTCATTATGACGAATGTAATACGTCAACCCGTTGTCGAGTTTTCCATAACGGGTGTTGGGTTCGAGGGGCAGGGGCTGCATCGCCTGTTCCATGCCCTGCGCACAAAGCAGCGTAGTCAAGGCCAACGCCGCTGTACTGAAAAGAATGCGTAGTTTCATCTTTTAATAAAATTTACAACCCCCTCCCCATCCCCTCCCCAGGGGGAGGGCGTATATACGATTGAAGAGTAAGGCTTTTTTACAATTGTTATTTATGTTATTAATATTTTTCGTTTTATATTTGCGTTAGTAACCACTCCCCTCCCTCGGGAGGGGTCAAAGGGGATGGAGTTCCCTATTTCTTGTAGTTCCTGATACCCGTTTCGAGGAACTGCTTGAATGCCTGCACATCCTCATCATAACTATACGAGGGAGCCAAGGGATGGCCCTCATTATCTACCAGGACATAGAAAGGCTGGGCATTGGCACCAAACTTATAACGCTGCAAATAGCTCCATTGGTCCCCCACAGTACGCAGCTTACGTTTTTCTCCGTTTTCATCAACAATTTTCGGTTCCTTCAGAGGAGTTTTTTCATCCACAAACAGAGAGATGAGCACAAAGTTATCCCCCATCAATTGCTGCACCTCGGAGTTTGTCCATACAGCAGCCTCCATCTTACGACAGTTTACACAACCATACCCCGTAAAGTCGAGGAACACTGGCATGTGGTGCTCACGGGCGTATGCCATACCCTCTTCGTAATCCTCGAAGTGCAGGGACTCACTCTTGGAGAGGTTGAAATCCTGAGTTGACATGGGTGGAGCAAAAGCACTGACAGCCTTACAGGGGGCTCCCCATAGCCCAGGCACCATGTAAAGGGCAAAGGCAAACGACACTAAAGCCAAGAAGAAACGGGTGACAGTAGTACGTGGATGCTGTATGACCTCCCCCATCTCGTCGTATTCATCCTCATCATGAGGGAAGCGTATCCAGCCAATGAAGTAGGCACCGAGCAGGGCGAAGATGATTATCCACAGGGAAAGGAACACTTCGCGGTCCAAAATATGCCAACCGTATGCCAAATCGGCTACAGAAAGGAACTTCAAGGAGAATGCCAGTTCCAGGAATCCCAATGTCACCTTAATGCAATTCATCCAGTTTCCGCTTTTGGGAGCAGCCTTCAACCACGAGGGGAAGAGGGCGAACAGGGTGAAGGGCAAGGCCAAGGCAAGAGCAAAGCCGAACATGCCAATGGCAGGGCCGACAATATTACCCGTCGAGGCTACCTCTACCAACAGGAAACCAATGATGGGTCCTGTGCAGGAGAAACTGACCAACGACAAGGTGAAAGCCATGAGGAAGATCGAGAGCAGACCAGTGGTACTTGTGGCCTTACTATCCACGGCATTTGACCAACTACTGGGCAACGTTATTTCGAAGCCGCCCAGAAAGGAAGCCGCAAACAGCAATAACAGAAGACAGAAGAAAATGTTAAAGATGGCATTGGTACTGAGCGCATTCAACGCACTTGCACCAAACAGCAGGGTAACGAGCAAACCAAGAGCCATGTAAATGACAATGATGCTTAGGCCATATAACATGGCATCCCGAACGCCCTTGTTCCTTGCCCCCTGCTCCTTGCTCCCTCGCTTCAGGAAGAAACTAACGGTCATGGGAATGATTGGCCACACGCAGGGGGTAAGCAGGGCTGCAAACCCACCCAGAAGCCCCATCAGAAATATCCAAAGTAGAGCGGAAGCCCCGCTTTGGCTTCCCCCTTGAGACGAGGAAGTTCCATCGGAGAAGGCTTTCAGTTCGTCAATGACGGGTACCCATAGATGAAGACCCTCCCCAAGCCCCTCCCCTGTAGGGAGGGGGGTAGATACATTTGCAGAATCACTTTCCGCCTCGTCAATTTCGGCATCCGTCTTATTTTCAGACGTATCTGCTCCCTTCTCTGCAAGAGAGGGGTCGGGGGTGAGGCTTACCTCTCCTTTGAAACTGAAATCGACATTCGTGGGAGGAATGCAGTTTTCGTCATTGCAAGCCCCGTATGTCAGATAGCCAGCCACCTCGTAGGTAGGCTCCGTCACCGTGAACTTCTGGCTAAACGAGGCTGTTCCCTCCATATAGGAAAGTTCCATGTCAAACATGTCGTCCATCTCGCGGTGTACCTTGCCCGTAGCTCGCAATGCGCCTTTGGGCTTCACACCTTGTTGCTTCTCCAGCGTCAGCTCGGCCTTTGTTGGTCCGCCATCGGGGATATCAGTACTATAGACATGCCATCCGGCATCTACCTTTCCCGTAAATACCACCTCGATTTCAGATTCTGAAAGCTTGTTCTGTTTAACACTGAACTGCACGGGTTCATGAAACTGGGCATAGGCTACACCAAGTTGAAAACAATAATCGGCAGCCGTAGGCCACGCTTGCAGAACGAAGTGGGGCAAGAAAGTAGAAAGCTGAAAGTTAACTGCACCAACAAGCAACAATAACGAAAGCGAAATCCGTTTCATACCTTATTATTTAACAATTTGGGTACAAAGATACGTAAAGTCGAGAGCAGAACAAAACAAATTTGTTTGTTTTTTATGCTGAGACGAAGTATCTAAGCCGCCGATGATGGCAGAGACACAAAAAAAGCGGCTCCCCGAAAGGGAACCGCTGATAAAAATTGTGAGTAAGTACCCGATTAGAGTTTGGGACCAGCCTCAACGAGAGCCTTACCAGCCTCATTTGTGGTGTACTTACCAAAGTTTTTGATGAAACGAGCAGCCAAATCCTTAGCCTTCTCCTCCCAAATGCTGGCCTCAGCGTAGGTGTCTCGAGGATCGAGGATAGCAGGATTTACGTTAGGCAGTTCGGTGGGAACCTCGAAGTCGAAGAAAGGAATCTTCTTCGTAGGAGCCTTCAGGATGCTGCCATCCAGAATAGCATCGATGATACCACGTGTGTCGGGAATTGAGATACGCTTGCCGGTACCGTTCCAACCCGTGTTCACCAGATAAGCCTTGGCACCGCTCTTCTCCATCTTCTTCACGAGTTCCTCAGCATACTTAGTGGGATGCAACTCGAGGAAAGCCTGACCGAAGCAAGCCGAGAAGGTGGGAGTGGGCTCAGTGATACCACGCTCTGTGCCGGCCAACTTAGCGGTGAAACCAGAGAGGAAGTAGTACTTCGTCTGCTCGGGAGTCAGGATGCTAACGGGAGGCAGTACGCCGAATGCGTCGGCACTCAAGAAGATAACGTTCTTAGCGTCGGGACCAGCACTCTTGCCATTTACCTTCTGGGCAATCTTCTCGATGTGGTCAATGGGATAGCTTACACGGGTGTTCTCAGTTACGCTCTTGTCAGCGAAGTCAATCTTGCCGTCAGCAGCAACCGTTACGTTCTCCAACAGGGCATTGCGCTTGATGGCACCATAGATGTCGGGCTCGTTCTCCTTAGAGAGGTTAATAACCTTGGCATAGCAGCCACCTTCGAGGTTGAATACGCCTTCGTCGTCCCATCCGTGCTCGTCGTCACCAATGAGCAGACGCTTCGGGTCGGTTGACAGAGTTGTCTTACCGGTACCAGACAAACCGAAGAAGATAGCAGTGTTCTTGCCTTCCATGTCAGTGTTGGCAGAGCAGTGCATAGAAGCGATACCCTGCAGGGGCAGGTAGTAGTTCTGCATAGAGAACATACCCTTCTTCATCTCACCGCCGTACCAAGTGTTGATGATACACTGTTCGCGGCTTGTTGTATTGAAAGCCACACAGGTCTCAGAGTTCAGACCCAGTTCCTTGTAGTTCTCAACCTTAGCCTTGCTGGCATTATAAATAACGAAGTTGGGCTCGAACTTCTCCAGTTCCTCAGCAGTGGGTTGGATGAACATGTTCTTTACGAAATGAGCCTGCCAAGCGACCTCTACGATGAAGCGAACGCTCAGACGAGTAGCCTCGTTGGCACCACAGAAGGCATCAACTACATACAAATCCTTGTTGCAGAGTTCCTTGATGGCGATATCCTTCACCTTGGCCCAAACCTCCTCACTCATGGGGTGGTTGTCGTTCTTATAACCCTCGGTGGTCCACCATACCTTGTCGTGGCTCTGAGCATCATCAACGATGTACTTATCCTTGGGAGAACGGCCGGTGTAGATACCTGTCATCACATTGACAGCGTTCAATTCGGTGTTCACGCCCTTGTCAAAGCCTGTCAGACCAGCCTTGGTCTCCTCTTCGAAGAGGAACTCGTAGGAAGGATTGTGGGCTATCACGGTCGAACCCGTGATGCCATACTGAGTTAAATCTAATTTTGCCATTGTATTTAAGATATAAAATTAAAGGTTTATTTTGACGATGCAAAAATAATGAAATCTTTTAATTTAGAGAAGCAATTAGACGATTTTTTGCCATCTCGACCCATAGTTTTTCGTTTATTTCGCACTTTTGAGAAGTGGACATTGCAAATAATTCACAATTATTTCCTATCTTTGCCATGCACGATACATTTGACATTTGACATTTAACATTTAACATTATGAAAACCATTAACCTCAGCGAAAACAATTCGGTCCTGAACCATTTCATGGCCGAAATCCGTGACAAAAGCTACCAGAAAAACCGCGCCCTTTTTCGTAACAACATCCGTCGTATCGGCGAAGTGATGGCCTACGAAATCTCTAAGACCCTGACCTACAAACCCAAAACGGTCACCACGCCGCTGGGCACCTGCGAGACCCAACTGATAAAGGACGAACTGCTACTGGCCACCGTCCTGCGTGCCGGACTTCCCTTCCACGAAGGTTTCCTCCACGTCTTTGACCATGCTGAGAATGCCTTTGTCTCTGCCTTCCGCATGTACACAAACCGCGAGCACACCGAGGTGGGCATCCACACCGAATACATGGCCTCGCCCTCGGTCAAGGGTAAAACCCTGCTCATCGTCGATCCCATGCTGGCCACCGGCGGCTCCATGGTGGCTGCTTATGAAGCCCTGCTGAAGACGGGAAAGCCCCACCAGGTACACATAGCCAGTGTCATCGGCACTCCCGAAGGTGTGGACATGCTTCAGCGTAATGTATCACCCGACACCACCCTCTGGTGCGCCACCATCGACCCTGGCATGAACGAACACAAATACATCGTTCCTGGCTTCGGCGACTGTGGCGACCTTTGTTATGGCGAGAAACTGTAATTTGCTTCAAACTATCAACTTTAAAAACTGATTTTACTCTATTTTTGAATTAATATAATTAATTTATGTGAAATTTTTGCCCAATTCGTCTTTTCTTCGTAAATTTGCCGTCCGAAAGTAATTTTTAAATCACGTACGAAAGAAAAACAAAAAGAATATGAAAAAGTTATTACTCTCTATTCTGTGTGCATTTTTTGCATCAATGTACACAACAACGTCCTTTGCAGCCATCGGAGATACATTCGATGCCGATGTGAATGGCGTGATAATGAAGTTCCGCGTAACTGCCGACGACGAAGTTGAGGTGTACGGACCTTCATCTAAGATTTCGGCAATCGACAGAGCCACCGAGGGCAACATTACGGTTCCAGCAACAATCGCCAACAATGCAGTAACCTACAACGTTACTCGCATTGGAGACTATGCTTTCTTCGGTTGCGGCACAATTACGGGTGTTGCTATCCAAGGCAATGTGGAATCGATTGGTTACAGAGCTTTTAAGTACTGTTATGCCTTAGAGCAGATTAACATCCCTGAAACCGTTACAGCCATCGCTGGTGAAGCCTTTGAAAGTGACAAAGAATTAGCAAGAGTCGATATCACCGACATCAACAGATGGTGTGAGATAGAGTTTACAAACCATGTATCCAACCCCACGAACTACAAGAAGGGATTGTATGTCAATGGTACTCCAGTCACAACTGATCTCGTTTTAACAGATGCGACGAAAATCAATGCATACGCGTTCTACAGGTGGGATTCTTTTACGGGAGAAATCAGAATACCAGCTTCGGTAACGGAAATAAAGAACAATGCTATAACAGGCTTTTCGAGTGATGCGAAGGTTATTGCGGAGGATATAAGTGCATGGTCTCAGATTGACTTTGAAAGTGCTTCTGCAAATCCAGTCAACGTCACAAAGAAACTTTTCCTTTCCGATGGAGAAACTGCTCCGAGCACCATCCCTTCTGGAACCACAGCCATAAAGAACTATGCTTTCTATACAGCAAGAAACATAACCGAAATTAGCATTCCTGCAACAGTAACCTCCATTGGCACACAAGCATTCTTTGGATGTTCCGCAATTGAGAATATTGACATTGATGGGAATGGACTTGTGGAAATTGGTGAACAAGCATTTAAAAGCTGTACAAGTTTAGCAAGTATAGATTTCCCCAGCAGCATCACAACGGTTGGTGGCAATGCTTTTGAGAATGACAAAGCTATCACAAGCATAGAAATCTCAGATTTAGGAGCATGGTGTGAGACAGATTTTGCTAACAACTATTCCTCACCCATCAACTACTGCCATACTCTGACTATGGGCGGAGAAAGAGTGGAGGGAGACCTTGTTATCCCAGCAGGAACAACCAAAATTGGAGCCTATACCTTCTATCGATATGGTGGACTTACGACAATAACCATTCCCGCTTCTGTTCAAGAGATAGGTGCTGCCGCCTTTAGCGGTAATTCAGAAGTCACTGACGTATATTGTGCTGGAGCTCCAGCTGTTGTAACGGGAAACAATCCATTTGGTTCCTTGGATGCTGACGTAGTGCGTAGTGCCATTTTCCATATTGACTTTGATCATATGGCCACATACAATGCAGCCGAGGGTTGGAATTCTGTAAAGAACTATATTGCAGAGCTTGACGAGACGGCATTAAGTGACGATTATGCATATACCAATGAAAATAGTTTCGTACGCCAATACCAAAATATTAAAGTTCGCTACACCCGTAACTTTAAGAACAACAATTGGCAGGCCTTGTTCGTACCCTTCAACATGAAATACGAAGACCTTAAAGCCAACTTTGATGTGGCAGCTATCTTGAACAACCAGACCGCTGGTGGAGCCATCAATGTGGCAAAATTATCCAGTGGTAAGCTCATTGCCGGCAAGCCCTACTTGATAAGAGCAAAGGTAGCAGGTGTGAAAACGATTGAAGCATCAGTAAGCGAATTTAAGGCAGCTAATGACGATAGCAACCCATGGGTATTGGGTGAATGCACTTATCATGGTGTATATACTAAGACGCAGGGCCTGAAATCTATCGGTGGATGGGCTATGGCCAGTGGAAAATTGTCGAAGCCCAAGAGTGACGAGGTAACATTAAGTCCCTTCCGCTGGTATATGACTGAAGAAGCTGGCCTGGATGTAAAGGCAACCTCTTTATCCTTCAATATCTTTGAAGATGGCTATCAAGATGCACCCGACGACGAAGAGACAGCCATTGAGGAGGTTTCTGTTACTACCAACAAGACAGAAGACAATACATGGTACACCATAAGCGGCCAGCGCATCGCAAAGCCCACTCAGAGAGGAATCTATATTAAGAATGGCAAAAAAATATTATTCTAAGCAATGAAAAAGAACTATACAAAACCAGAAATAAATCTCATCATCCAGATGTGGGAAGGTGCTGAGATTATCTGTGCAAGCCAAATTGAGCGTAGTGACGACGAAGTAGAAGAATTCGATACTAAAGCAGAACAACATTTCGAAGAAGAGAGCAAGCCAGCAAACCCAGACGTGTGGGAACAAGGCTGGTAACCTCTATTCCATGACCAATAAACAGGGGCGCGTTCATTTGGATGCGCCCCTGCTTGTTTAATAAGTACATAATGATTGCTGCAATCAAATAATGTTGGTTGCAGCAATCAATCTATGATGGTTGCAGCAATCAATCCATGATGGTTGTAGCAATCAATCTATGATGGTTGCAGCAATCAATCCATGATGGTTGTAGCAATCAATCCATGATGGTTGTAGCAACCATTGAAGATTGGTTGCCTCAATCAATAACTAATGAACCCGAAAACCACGTAAGAGGCAATGACTCCATGTCGTGCGGAATCCGAACCAACCACGGAGGAGAGGTTCGGGGTCAGCATAATCAATCAGTAGTTCTTCATTTATATAATAACGCGTGTGCTCGCGCGTAGCCTCGATGCGGATGTGGTACCACTGGTTGGGGATGAGCAGGTGAGCAGAGTCGGTATATTCCTGCAACAATGGGGGTTGAGGCAGACCGTGATAGCGGCGGAAACGGGTGGTAGTGTTCGAGTTGCCTCCATAACCCATATAATAAAGCTGAAGTGTGGCAGCCCGTGAAAATACGCCATTGCGCTCGTTCATACGAGCAAAGACACTCCCCTCGGCCGCAGAAGGGTCGGTAGCAAGCCAGAAACAGTTGAGGTCGCTAAGGCGGTCGGTCGAATCCCGAAGCACCACCATGGCCTCGTACTCCAGGAGAAAAGGAACGGAAAGCGGCTGGCGTCGCCATAAGGTGAGGCCAGCCGGTGTCCAGATTTCAATAGTGTCTTGTCGGAATTGTAAGTGTGTGGCACTATGCTCTGCTTCTATCTCCCATTCGTCTATGACGGAGGTCTGAGCATTGAGAAACAACTGCGGAATTGCAAACAGCAGGGCAAACAACCGAAGACCTTTCATGGGAACTACACTCTATCCATGTTATCGAGTGGTGCGACTGCCACGGGTCTCTCGTGTAGTAGTGGTGTTCCCCGTATTGCCAGAACGTGTGCCGGAGTTACGAGTGGCTGGTGCTGTGCGGCTTCCTGTGTTCTGTTGGGTGTTCGTGGGTTGCGTTGATGTGTTGGGGGCTCCACGATGTTCTACACCCGTAGAACGATTGTTTATCATCGGCGTATTGCGGTTGCCACTCGAATCGCGATAGCGAGGATCTGCCGTACGATTACCGCTGTTCCGGTTGCCATAATTGTTATAATCGGGCTTCTGGTTACGGTCGCGTAGATTGATGCCGAAGTCATGGCGACGCTGGTCGTTGAAGTTCTTCGAATCCAGTATGTTACCCCTTCCCGTGTATCGGTCAGTGGAAGTATAGCGGTTGCCATAATAGCCATTTGCGTAATGGGTACGATCGTGTCCCCCACGATAATCCTTGAATACACTGGGGGCATCATAGTAGAAGAACGAACGATTGCTATAGGTTGTATAGATACGGAACTCCCACGAAGACCCGGTAGAATAGAGGGGACGATAGAAATAATCACGCGACATGAAACGGATGTACTGTCCGGCCGTCATGATGAAACGCAAATCCTCGTTGCGATAGTCGAGGTAGCGGTAGTAAGCATTGATGGCATCGTAATACCCACGTACTACATCGTCCATCAGATACTGAACATTGTAGATGAAATCGTAGTTGATTTCGTAGCAGTCGTCATACTGCATGGGAGTAAAGTCGAGTTCGTAGGCCATACGGTCGGTGAGATAACGGGCATGGTTACGTATTTTACTTCTCGACATTGCCATTGTGCTCAGGCTTACCATAGCCAGCATCAGTGTAAGAAAGAGTGTCTTTTTCATAATTTTCTGTTTATTACGATTCAACATCAGGAAGAACTCTCTATCCCTTTTGACCTCCCAGTCGAAATAAGTTTAAGTCTTACTTCCCTTTTTTAGATTTTTTTACTTTTTTCACCGCAGCAACGCCTTTTTGAGTGGGCACGACACGACGGATAGTACCGTCTGCATTGAACTCCATGCGGTCGATGCACACCTGACGGTGGAAGCCAGGACCATTGGGCGTAGGCAACAGATAGTCCTTGTTGATACGGTGATAAACGATGTACCACTCGTCACGGCCCGGAATTTGGAGCACACTGTTGTGAGCAGGGCCATATATCTCGTTTTTCGCATCCTGAATTAGGACAATGGGCTCCTTAGCCACCTCGATAGGGCCGAGGGGCGAAGACGACGTACCGTATGCCACATGGTAATTAGGACTCCCCGTGTCATCGACACTCCATAGGAAATAATACTTACCCTGGCGGTAGAAAACATAAGCGCCCTCACGGAATGCATAGTCACGCAAGGAACCACCCTGGGGGGTCAGCAAGGTTGTCGTCTCTTTCTTTATTGAAAGCATATCATCGTTAAGCTCGGCACCAGCCATAAAGCCATTTCCCCAATAGAGGTAATACTTGCCCGACTGTGGGTCGTGGAAGACATCTACGTCAATGGCCTGTCCACCATGTGCTGCCTGTGGACGGTCGGCATCCGTAACAATAGGTTGGCCATAATCCACAAAAGGTCCTGTAGGCGTATTGCTTACGGCTACACCTATCGACTTTCGGTTACGCTCCTTGTCATGACCACTATAATAGAAATAATATTTGTAGGAGCCATCAGCCTGCTGTCTTTCTTCGATGCAGGGAGCCCATGCATTTCCTGTAGCCCAGGCAACCTGATTCGTTCCCAAATCGAGCATGATGCCCTCGTGTCGCCACTCGGTCAGGTCCTTACTGGAAAACACAGTAAAATAGTAGCCTCCCCAACCTGGAGCACCATCAGTGGTACTATAGATGTAGTAGCGTCCCGTCTGGTGGCTATACATCACCTCTGGATCGGCATGAAATTCTGGGAGAATCGGGTTCCCACTCCATTTCTTTTTCCCGGCATGCACCCCCGTTGCCAGCAACAGGAGGAAACAAAATAAGTAGTGTCTCATATTACTTGTCAGTTTTCTCTATAAAAGTCCAACATATCAAAGATTTCCTCACGTGTGGCCGTCTGGTTGATGTGTATGTCCCCCACGTCGCCCAATAAGGTAAAGTTCACGCTTCCCGAAGTGTTCTTTTTGTCGTGAGTCATCAGTTCGTAAAGGCAGTCATATTTTTTGCAGTCGAAATCAAACGTGCCATAGTGATTCTTTACATACTGTATCGTCTGATAGAGTTTTTCCCTTGGGAATCCCATTCGTTTGGCACTCAGATAAAGTTCGCAAACCAGCCCCCATGCTACAGCATAGCCATGCAATACCGTACGCCCCTCAGCCATGGCCAGACTCTCGAAGGCATGTCCCACGGTATGTCCCAAGTTCAAGGCTTTTCGGATTCCTTTTTCCAGAGGGTCTTCTTCGACGATGTGTTCCTTCACCGCAACGCTCTTCCCCACCAGTTTGCCCAACTCGGCATAGTCGGCCTCAGCAATGTCGAAACGGAGCAGTTCGGCCCAGTTCTCAACGGTACTAATAAGCCCGTGTTTCAACATCTCGGCATAACCGGAAGCCAGATTCTGATAATCAAGCGTACGCAAGAATGTGGTATCCAAAATTACTGTCTGTGCACAATTGAACACTCCCACCTCGTTCTTCAGTCCACCAAAGTTAATGCCCGTCTTACCACCCACCGAGGCATCAACCATCGAAAGCAGTGTTGTGGGCACATTGATGTATGCTATTCCTCGCTTGAAAGTAGAAGCCGCAAAGCCACCTAAGTCGGTTACCATGCCTCCTCCCAGACATATCATCAGGGAATGGCGCGTAGCTCCGCCTTGCTGCAAGACGGTCCACACGTGTACCAGCGACTCCAGCGTCTTATTCTCATCGGTGGCTCCAATGGTTATCATCTGTCCCCCCTGCATACAAGGCATCTCACACACCAGAGGCCAACATAGCCGTAGGGTATTCTCGTCGGTCAAAACAAAAAGCCTGTCGTGCTCTACACCACCAATGGCAGCCGACAGACTTTGTCCGAGATTTTCGCTTATGATAACTTCCTGCTTTTCCATGCGATTATTTTATCCATGCAAACTTACGTTTTTTTTCGGACACAGACAATCTTTTATGTTATTTTTATATAAAAAAAGGGTAGAAGCAAGACAGATTACATACTTTTTGCGTACCTTTGCACCCGAATTTATTAAAACTCATAAATATGGACAAAATCAGTTACGCTCTGGGGCTGGGTATTGGTCAGCAGCTCAAGAGTATGAATATCAAAGGTTTCAACATTGGCGACTTCACCAAGAGCATTGCCGAGGTAATCGACGGGCAGCCCACTCTAATGACGGCTCGCGAAGCACAAGAACTGCTCAACGAATACTTCGCCAACAAGGCTGCCGAAGATGCCAAAGAGCACATAGCCGAGGGCAAGGTTTTCTTGGAGAATAATGGCAAGCGCGAAGGCGTGGTAACCACCAAGAGCGGTCTCCAGTACGAGATATTGCAGGAGGGTACGGGACGTAGTCCCAAGGCCACCGACAAGGTACGCTGCCACTACGAAGGTCGTCTCATCAACGGAGATGTTTTCGATAGTTCGTACAAGCGCAATCAGCCTGCCGACTTCGGCTTGAACCAAGTTATCGCCGGATGGACAGAGGGCGTGCAGTTAATGAAGGAAGGAGCCAAGTTCCGTTTCTACATTCCTTATCTGCTGGGCTATGGAGAACAAGGGGCTGGTAGCAGCATCCCACCCTTCTCTACCCTTATCTTCGATGTAGAGCTTATCAAAGTCCTGTAATTACTATAGGTACTATAGAAACTATAGTCACCATTAAAAAGATTATCAACAACTCTAAAAAAATAAATTACAATGAAAAAACTTAGTTTTGTTTTTGTAGCTATCGTAGCTGCAATGATTGCATCTTGTGGAAATGGTACGCCCAAGGCTGACCTGAAGAACGACATCGATACTCTGAGCTACGCCATCGGTATGGCACAAACACAGGGCCTGCGCGAGTATCTGAACCGCCTCGGTGTTGACAGCACCTACATGGACGAATTCATCAAAGGTCTGAACGAAGGTGCCAATGCTGGCGATGACAAGAAGAAGACTGCTTATTACACCGGCATCCAGATTGGCCAGCAAATCAGCCAACAGATGATGAAGGGCATCAACTACGAAATCTTTGGTGAGGACTCAACCCAGACCATTAGCCTGAAGAACTTCATGGCAGGTTTCGTAAGTGGCACACTGGGCGAAGGTGGTCTGATGACCGTTGAGGAAGCACAGGCTACTGCCCGCACCAAGGAAATGGAAATCAAGAAGGCTCAAATGGAAAAGATGTATGGCCCCTGGAAGCAGGAGAACGAGGAGTACATGGCCAAGATTGCCAAGCAGGAAGGTCTCAGCCAACTGGAGAATGGTGTGTACTACGAAGTTATCGAGGAAGGCAAGGGCGAGGTTCCTGCCGACACCAGCCGCGTAAAGGTTCACTACGAAGGTCGCCTCATCAACGACACCATCTTCGACAGTTCTTACAAGCGTAACGAGCCTACCACCTTCCGTTGCAACCAGGTTATTCCCGGATGGACCAATGCCCTCACCCACATGCCTGTAGGTTCTAAGTGGAAGGTATATATTCCTCAGGATCAAGCCTACGGTGAGCGCGAAGCTGGACAAATCAAGCCCTTCTCGACTCTGGTATTCACCATCGAACTGCTTTCTATCGAGAAGTAATGAAAAAGCTTTTGTTCCTTATGGCAGTACTGTGCTGTATGTCAGCCAGTGCTGCCTCTAACAAGAAGAAGACTAAGAAAGTCGTGGGACCTGTCGCTGAAAAGGTAGATACCATCAGCGCCCACGACTTCAGCTACCTTTTTGGCAAAGCCCACACGATGGGACTGAAGGACTATCTCGTGCAGCGCATGGGCATCGATACTGCCTATATTGCCGACTTTCTGCAAGGCTATGACAATGCCACGCTGACAGAAGCCGACAAGCGCATGAAAGCACGTCTCGCGGGCATGGACATTCGTTCACAGGTAGAAAATCAAATGCTCCCTCAAGTGGCACAGCAGGTTGACGATTCTGTAAAGATACTGCAACCCGAAGTGTTCTTGGCCGGTTTCCGTGCCGGAATATCTGGCGAAAACGACCTGTTGCCCATCACAATGGATAGTGCCCAACAAGTGGTAAAGAAACAGATGGACTACTACCATCAGGCACGCATGGAACGCAAATATGGTGCCACCCGTCGTGCCGGCGAGGAGTTCTTGAAGGAGAATGGTAAAAAGAAGGATGTTGTAACCACCCCCAGCGGTTTGCAGTATAAGATTCTTACCAAAGGGGAAGGCGAAATACCCACAGCCACACAGCGCGTCAAGGTGAACTACGAAGGCCACCTCATTGATGGCACAGAATTTGACAGTTCATACAAACGAGGCGAACCTGCCACGTTTGGCTGCAATCAAGTCATCAAAGGCTGGACAGAGGCATTAACTATGATGCCCGTCGGTTCCAAATGGGAACTCTACATCCCCCATGAACTGGCATACGGCGACCGCGAAAGTGGGAAAATCCCACCCTTCTCTACCCTTATTTTCACAGTAGAATTACTGAGCATTGAAAAATAATCATATTGCATTGAAGTGGGGAGCATGGCTAATGTAGCTATGCTCCCCACTTTTTTCCGTTTCATGATGGCTCTTTGACAAAAAATCATTATATTTGCAAAGAATAAAAACACAAAGCACAAAGGAGATGGAAAAGATTGACAATTTGGACAAAAAGATTCTTGAGATTATCTCTACCAACGCCCGTATTCCCTTCAAGGACGTTGCCGCTGTATGTGGAGTGAGCCGTGCAGCCATCCACCAACGTGTACAACGCCTTATCGACATGAAAGTAATTGTCGGCTCGGGCTATCACGTTCACCCTCAAAGCTTAGGCTACGGCACTTGCACCTTCGTTGGTATCAAGTTGGAACGAGGAGCCATGTATCGCGAGGTATGTGAAGCATTCAAGGAGATTCCTGAAATTGTAGAATGCCACTTCACAACAGGCCCCTACACCATGCTCATCAAACTTTATGCCCGCGACAATGCACACCTGATGGAGTTGCTGAACAGCAAAATACAAGAGATTCCAGGCGTGATTTCCACCGAAACACTTATTTCGCTGGACCAAGGCATCAAGAAAGAGGTACCCATTAAGACCCAAAAGGCCGAACCAACCGTCATTATTGAAGAGGAATCATGACTTTCGACTGGAAACAAACGTATGCCGATACGAATTCCACTTTTCCCAACCACAGTCGGAAACCCGTAATTGGCATCACTGGTAATTTTGGCGACAAGGGCTGCGAATTGGCCGAAGGATACTTCCGTTCCATCTTGGAGGCAGGGGGCGTTCCATTCATTATTCCACCATACGAAGACCGCGAGGCTCTGCTAAGCACGCTCGATCAAATTGATGGGTTACTGCTTTCGGGCGGAGGAGACCTCAATCCGCTATATCTTGGAGAAGAACCGTCGCAAGCCCTTCATAGCATCAACCCACGTCGCGACCTACCCGAGTTGCTGCTTACCAAACTGGCTTACGACCGGCAAATCCCCATCCTCGGCATCTGTCGGGGATGTCAAGTGATGGCTGTTGCACTCGGAGGGAGCATATATCAAGACATCCATGAGGCTATGCCCAACTGCAATATCATCAAGCATAGTCAGGATCTGCCCCGAGAATATGCTTCCCACAGCGTCAGCATAAGCAAAGACAGCATCCTACAGCACATATTCCAAACAGACACCCTGTACGTTAACTCATTCCATCATCAAGCTGTACACGAAGCAGGTCCCCACATGCGGGTATCGGCAGTGTCGGCCGATGGTGTTGTCGAAGGTATAGAAAGCTGCGAGAATAAGAGTATTATAGGCGTACAATGGCACCCCGAATGTTTTGTCCTGCGAGGCGAAAAGGCCATGTTGCCTCTTTTCCAATGGCTGACAGAAGAAGCAACATCATTCCATAGAGCCGTTGATGCCCATCAGCACATGCTCACCCTCGACAGCCATTGTGATACCCCCATGTTTTTCGGCCAAGACATCCACTTTGACCATCGCGACCCAAAGATTCTTGTTGACCTGCACAAAATGACTGAGGGGCATCTCGACACCAGCATCATGGTGGCCTACCTACCCCAAGGCGAACGCGACCAAGACTCACTGAATGCTGCTACCGAAAAAGCCAACCAACTGCTAACAGGAATAGAGGACATGGTAGCCAAAAGCAACCAGTCTGTCAGTCTGGCACGCACACCCGATGAACTTTACCAACTGAAGGGACAAGGGAAAAAGGCCATTATGATGGGAATAGAAAACGGTTATGCCATTGGACATGACCTATCACTCATTGAGAAATTCCGTCAACGGGGTGTCGTATATATGACCCTTTGTCACAATGGCGACAACGATATATGCGATTCGGCTCGCGGCAATGCAGAACACGGAGGATTAAGTGACTTTGGGAAGGATGTCATACGCGAAATGAACCGCGTTGGCATGATGGTAGATTTGAGCCACGCCGCAGAAAGCAGTTTCTGGGATGCACTGGAGACCAGCAAACTGCCTATCGTATGCAGCCACAGCAGTTGCCGTAGTCTGTGCGACCATCCACGAAACCTGACCGACGAACAGATGACAGCCTTAGCCCAGGCTGGCGGCGTCATGCAGATTACGTTCTATAATGGTTTCTTGCGCACCGATGGCCAAGCCACCATCCTTGATGCTGTGAAACATATTAACCACGCCGTACAAGTGATGGGCATTGAACATGTCGGCATCGGCACGGACTTCGACGGAGACGGGGGCGTTCCAGGACTGGCTAACGCAAGCGAACTTATCAACTTAACCCGCCTTTTGCAACAAGTAGGATATAGTGACAAACAACTAAGTTTGCTATGGGGCGAGAACTTCCTTCGAGTTATGCGACAAGTGCAGGTGGGAGTTGAGAGTTGAACTTTTGGAGCAGCGAGAGCCATCAGGCTTGCCCGAATGGCCGAGTCGTGACAAGAGTCATGGAACGGAGTTACATAAAGTTGAAAGCAATGAAACGACTTCTATACATTTTATTTTCTTTCCTCGTAATGGTTAGTTGTGGCAACAAGACACAACAAGGTAATGGTCGCGACACCATTGCTATGGCGCCTTGTCCAACCTTCATGAGCGAGCGAGCTATGGCAAACATTCATGCACAGTGTGCCATGGGGGCTCGTGTACCTGGCAGCGACGCATGGCGTGCCTGTGGCGACAGCATTGTATCTTGGTTTTCAACTCTGGGACTCAATGTTACAGAACAGAACCTCAACGTCAAAGTATTTGACGGAACAACCGTTCCCTGTCGTAACATCACGGCCAGTCTGAATCCTGAGAATCGTGACCGCATACTTTTATGCAGCCACTGGGATAGTCGCCCATGGGCTGACAACGATCCCAGTCCCGAAAACCGCCACCAACCTGTGTTAGCTGCCAACGATGGTGCCAGTGGCGTTGCCGTCATGCTCGAACTGGCCAGAATCCTCAGCCAAAGTTCATCGATAAAAACGGGCATAGACTTCGTTTGTTTCGATGTCGAAGACTATGGCACCCCACAATGGGACGACGTGGAGCGAGAACAAGAGGAAAGCACTTGGTGTCTGGGGTCGAAGGCATGGGCCGAACAAGCCGTATCAAATGGCTATCAGGCACGCTTCGGAATTTTACTTGATATGGTTGGAGGACGTGGAAGTACCTTTGCCAAGGAGAGTGTATCGCTCTATTATGCGAAACCGATTGTAGATATGTTATGGAAAGTTGCCGACCAACTGGGTTATGGCCACTACTTCCCCATGCGCGAAGGAGGGAGTATTATTGATGACCACCTCAACGTCAACCAAATTGCACAAGTTCCCTGCATTGACATCATTCCCTATCATAGCGATGGTCCCAGCAGTTTTGGCCCGACATGGCATACCATTAATGACACACCCGACAATATCGACCCCAATGTATTGGAGGCGGTAGGGCAAAGTGTGCTGCAACTTATTTGCAACGATGCAAAATAAAAAGCCCCTACCCCATTCCCTCCCTAGGGGAGGGAGTAGTTACTAATATAAATATATGAAATAAATATGACTAACAATCTCGATAATATAAACGAAATCACTTCCTCCCCTCAGGGAGGTCAGGAGGGGGCTGAAATACGCCGTAGGCAAGACGAGATCATTGAAGAGTTCCAAGAACTTGACGACTGGATGGACCGATACCAGCTGCTCATTGAGATGGGTAGCGACCAAGAGCCTTTGCCCGAACAGTATAAGACGGAACAGAACCTCATCGATGGTTGCCAAAGCCGCGTATGGTTACAGGCCGACCTCATCGATGGGCGTGTCCATTTTCAGGCAGAGAGCGATGCTCTCATCGTGAAAGGTATTGTCACACTCCTGCTACGTGTGCTGAACAACCAAACACCCAAGGATATTCTTGCAGCCGACCTTTATTTCATTGAGGAAATCGGTCTGCGCGAACATCTTTCTCCCACCCGTTCAAATGGACTCTTGGCCATGCTCAAGCAGATGAAAATGTATGCATTGGCGTTCTCCACAAAATGACAAATAATGTTCTATAAGCTCATCGAGAAGAAGCGCAACGAGTGGCTTTTGTCTGACAATTGCACCATCAAGGAACTGCTGCAGTATATAGAACAGCGGGGTATGATGCGCGATGCTCAGTTGGAAGCCATCAAAACATATTTGTTTCTGAAGATAGCTTGCAAGAACCAGCCTCTGTGGCGACTTTTTGTCGATGGTGTTTTCAACGACACCAACATCGGTCAGGTGGAGCTGACAGAAACTGTACGCCAGATTTTTAGCACAAACAAGGCTGCTGTGGCTTTGTTCCAGTATTCTCGCCTACATGACAAAAAAGGCAAGCAATTGGCTCCTGAACTGGAGCAATATATCAAGCAGCACGCCGACGAGATAAATTATGAGACCACGTTCCTGAAGATATTCTACGGAGTCACTTACACCGACTACCTCTTTAGTCTGCCTATGGGAGCCGGCAAGACCTATCTGATGGCCGCGTTCATCTATCTTGACCTCTACTTTGCTCAGAACGAGCCGAACAATCCAGCCTTTGCTCATAACTTCATGGTGATGGCACCGTCGGGCTTGAAGTCATCGATTGTACCCAGTTTGAAGCATATCAAGGAGTTTGACCCCTCGTGGATAATCCCTGAAGCCAAGGCTGCCCCATTGCGCCGACTGATTAAGTTCGAGATTCTGGATGAGCAGAAAACGGCCAACAAGAGCAACCGCATCAAGAACCCCAATGCCCAGAAAATCAACAACCACCAACCGTTTGAAGACTTGAAGGGTCTGGTGGCTATCACCAATGCCGAAAAGGTTATTCTTGATCGCTTCGATACCAATCAAGACCCATCGCTCTTCTCTGAAGAGGAACTTAAACGAATGGAATTGGCCAAAGAACTGCGCGAACTCATTGGTTCCATCCCTCACCTTGCCGTTTATATCGACGAGGTTCATCATGCAGCTGATGGCGAAATTAAGCTCCGTCAGGTGGTGAACAAATGGACGGAGAAGCATACGTTCAACTCCGTGCTCGGTTTCTCAGGCACGCCTTATTTGGATAGTGCAGAGCCGTTGAAGATATCAGAAACACTGACCATCAAGAACACCGACCTTGCCAACGTGGTGTATTATTATCCGCTGGTAGAGGGTATTGGCAACTTCCTGAAAAACCCAGATGTGAAGTTTGAGGATAACGACACCCAGACGATTGTTGCCAACGGTGTACGTGAGTTCCTCGACAAGTATCGCGACACCATGTATTCGAATGGTACTTGTGCCAAACTGGCCATCTATTGCGGTCAGATTGAGACGCTTGAAGAAAGCATCTATCCGTTGGTGTCAGAGATTGTGGCATCCTACGGACTGAACCCCACAGATACCATTCTGCCTTATCACGGCGGAAATAAGCAATACCCTCAGCATGAAGGTTCTGAGACAGCTTTTGCTTCTCTCGACACTTCTATCTCGAAATACAAGATAGTGCTCCTTGTCCAAATTGGTAAGGAGGGCTGGGACTGCAAAAGCCTGACAGGTGTTATCCTGCCACAAAAGGGCGTCTGTCCCACGAATATGGTGCTCCAGACCTCTTGCCGGTGTCTGCGTCAGGTTGTAAAGAATAGTCAGGAGACCGCCCTCATCTGGCTCAACAAGTTCAATGCCGAGAAACTAAACCGCCAGTTGCAACAGCAGCAGAATATCACGCTGAAGGAATTTGGCGGCAAACCAAACGTGGAGCAAAAACTGATAGAACGCTTCCATATGCAGGTGCCTGAGATAAATTTCTATCAACTGAAGGTCAGCTACGAAACACTTATCATCGACGATGCCAACGACCCTGCACAACTGTTGCAAAGCAAGGACATTCTGGCTCTGGCAGATATTTCCCTGATTCATCAACAGGATATGGAAGGTAATCTAATTGCTTCCGTTGAACAGGAAAACAAAGAGGAAATACGTACTTCCTTCCAATGGTGGCTCCATCAGATAGCCAAAGAGAGTTTCGGAATGTTGACGGTGGCCAATTTGAAAAAGTGCGATACAGAACTGCAATATATCTTCGCAAAGATTACTACAGAGAAAGATGGTGTGTTACTGGAAAACAGAAAGTACGACCACCAACGCATCCGTTCGCTTATCCGTCAGGCGTTTGCTCCTCAACGAGACTTTACGACGAAAGAGAAAATCCTGCCCAAACAAGCCCGTTTGTTGCAAATTGAGCGACTGGCATCGCCTGTTGAGGACAGCGAAAAGTTCTTCCCCGACCAGCAGGCCGTTCATGAGATTATGGAATGGGACGAGAAGCCTCCTCAGCAAGAGTTGACAACAGAGCAGAAAGCAAAGATTGCAGAACTGGAGGCCTTGGGCATAGATGTTTCCGCGCTGCGCAATCCAAGATCCGACCCACATCCAGAGCGTAGTCAGACGTACCATTATCTGCCTTACCGCTTCGATAGCGGTTTGGAGAGGCATTTCCTATCCCAAGAAGTTATTCCTTTGATTAAGGAAAAGGTGTTGGAGGTCTATTTCAATGGCGACGATACACTGACTGATTTCAAGATTGATTGCTACAAACGTGTAAGTAACAATTGGCGATACATCGGTAGGTATGTACCCGACTTCCTCTTGCTCAGCCGTAATGAGCAGAAGCAGATAGAAAAGGTTATCATCATCGAAACCAAGGGCGAGGGCTTTGCCGCCAAGTTCAAGGACAAACTCGACTTCATGTCAGAGTTCGTCAAGAAAAACAACGACAAGTTTGGATACCAGCGTTTCGACTTTCTCTATTTGGAGGACACACTCAATGCAGAGCAGCGCAGACAAAAAACGATGCAAGCAATCAAGAACTTCTTTAATGAAAACTATTTGGAACGCGCGAGTTCAGAAACTGAATTATAGAATAATTAGGAGAAAGTAACATGGATAATACTGTAATACTAAGTACAGAGTCCATTAAAGGACATATTTACGAACTTCGAGGTCGAAAGATAATGATAGACAGCGATCTCAGTATGTTATATGGAATAGAGACGAAGAATCTGAAAAGAGCTGTCCGCATGAACAAGGAACGTTTCCCAGAAGATTTCATGTTCGAACTGACCAAAGAAGAGTATGATTTTTTAAGGTGCAATTTTTTCACCATAGAGAATGGACGGGGAAAGCACAGCAAATATCTTCCATACGCGTTCACTCAGGAGGGCATAGCCATGCTCTCTGGACTTCTCAGGACTCCTATTGCCATTCAGGTAAACATCAATATCATGCGAGCCTTCTTCCAAATGCAGCAAGCCTTATTGGCAATGACTGACACTCAACTGCAGATAGAGCAGATTCATTCCGAAATCAAACAATTGCGTATCGATATGGATGAAACACTACGTGACCAGAACGATATCAATGAGATGGTTGCCAATGACCAAGAGATAATTGCAAGGCAACTGGAAAATATCAACGATGCAATCGCTCAACTACAAGCAGAGTCAACACAAAGGGAGATTAACAAACAAAGAAATCCAATAGGGTTTATTGTCAATAAGTGAGTGTACTATATTTGAGGTGCAATTTTTGCACCTTAGAAATTCTAAACAAACAAGGCAACGTGTAAAATGGCTATTAAATATGTTCCCTATTTCCCCAATACGCTTGAAGGACAGGCCATATTAGACAATTTTGTACGCACCAAGCGGGTGTTGCGTTATCGTGACAATGACCAAGTCATTGAGCGCGTGCAGAGAGGTATGCCCCTCTATGAGATGGAGTTGAAAGAGCAGATTGGACAGAATCCCAACAATCTGGTTATTCGTGGCGAGTGTGTGTCGGCTTGTGCTTATCTCAGAGACAAAGGCATCTTTGTTGACCTCATATATGTTGACCCGCCCTTTGCCAGCGGTGCCGACTATGCCAAGAAGGTGTATATCCGTCGTAATCCCAAGGTGGCAGCGGCTATTGCCCAGGCAGAAAGCGAACTTGACATTGAGGAACTACGCGCCTTCGAGGAAAAGATGTATGGTGACGTATGGGACAAAGAGCGTTATCTCAATTGGATGTACGAGAACCTGATGGCAATGAAGAGCATCATGAGCGATGAGGCAAGTATCTATGTGCATTTGGATTGGCATATCGTTCACTATGTAAAGATCTTGATGGATGAAATCTTTGGGGAAGAGAACTTCATTAATGACGTTACATGGAAACGACAAACATCTAGTGGGTTTAAGGGAAAAAATGCAATGGGAAAGAACCACGATAACATTCTTGTTTATGGTAAAAGTGATGAATTCCTATATAATACGCAATATTTGCCTTATAGCGATGAGTACATCGAACAAAGATTTTCTCATGTAGAAGTAATTGATAGCAAAGAACGTAGATTCAAGGATGCCTTCTTGGGAACAGCTACAACACAAGCTACTATAGAACAATTAAAGAAAGAAAACAAAATTTATTATACTGCATCCGGAGGAATGCGCCTAAAAGTATATCTTGACGAAACCGAGGGTATACCTCTTGATGATATTTGGACTGATGTAAATGCTGTAAACTCCCAAGCAGAAGAACGTGTTGACTATGCCACTCAGAAGCCTGAGGCTTTATTGGAGCGTATCATCAAAGCTAGCAGTAACGAAGGAATGCTTGTTGCTGATTTCTTTGGTGGTAGCGGCGTAACAGCTGCAGTATCCAATAAGTTGGGGCGTAACTTTATCCACTGCGACATTGGAATCAATAGCATTCAGACCGTAAGAGACCGCCTATTGGCTGACAAAGCAGAGTTCGATGTCCTGGAAGTAAAAGACGGTGTGTCTCTTTATCGCAATCCCGTTCAGACGATGGACAAATTGAAGCACCTCATAAAAGGGTTGTGTTTCCTTGACAGTCTGAGCGACTTTTGGGCAGGCGGTATCATTCATTCCCAACACGGCATGATGCCAGTCTATCTGCCTAACCTGATGGACAGTTCTACACGTCTGCTCGACAAACCGCAAATGAACAACATTATTGATAAACTGCCTTATCTGCCAGACGATGTACGGCGCGTCATTGTATATTACATCGATATCACAGATCGTGAGGAAATAGAACAGTTCATCAAGGAAAAAAACACTCGTAGTATCATCGACATAGAACTGCGCGACCTAAAGCAGGTGCTGGACGAAGTGGTGGTGGAAGACGAGGTCGAGTGGGAACTAACGGAAACACAAGACAACCTGTTCAAAGGCTGGAAAGTGGACCTGAAGAGTTTCCACAGCGACCGTGTGCTGCGCAAGATTGAGGAAGTGAACATGAAGGGTCAGCAGCAGTCCATAGCCAAAGGCAAAGCGTTCAATCCTATTGAGATAAGCGATGAGGGACTTGAAACCATCGAATGGGTCAGTCTGGACTGCTCCACCGCTGACAAGCAAGCTCCCTGGCACAGCGATGCGGAAGTGAAGATTGACCGCTTGGGCTATGTCATTCTTAATGGCAAGAAGACCCAAGACTTCTGGGATGCCACCATCAAGTGCGACCAGAAGCCACTCCGCATGAAGATTCGTAATATCTGTGGTGACGAAACCACCTACGCACTATGAACATCGGCCCCGTTCACTTTGATACGCCTTATCCCGTCTTCCTCGCCCCAATGGAGGATGTGACGGACATCGGTTTCCGCCTGTTGTGCAAACAGATGGGAGCCGATCTCGTATATTCCGAGTTTGTGTCGAGCGATGCACTTGTTCGAGGAGTCAATCGTAGTATTGAGAAATTACAGGTATGCGACGAGGAGCGTCCTGTTGCCATACAGATATATGGACGTTTCGTTGAAGCCATGCGTGATGCTGCACAGATTGTTGTTGAACAGGCTCATCCCGATATTCTGGACATCAACTTCGGTTGTCCCGTAAAACGAGTAGCTGGGAAAGGGGCTGGAGCAGGAATGCTGCAAAACATCCCCCTCATGCTGGAAATTACACGAGCCGTGGTAAATGCAGTGCCCAACACACCTGTAACCGTAAAGACTCGTTTAGGCTGGGATCAGGAACACCTCATCATCACCGAACTTGCCGAGCAGCTGCAAGACTGCGGCATTCAGGCCCTTACCATCCATGGTCGTACACGCAGCCAAATGTACACAGGCGAAGCCGACTGGACCCTCATCGGCGAGGTAAAGCGCAATCCGCGCATCCACATTCCCATTATCGGCAACGGCGATATCACCACTCCCGAAAGAGCCAAAGAGTGCTTCGAACGCTACGGAGTCGATGCCATAATGGTCGGTCGTGCCACTTTTGGAAGACCTTGGATATTCAAGGAGATAAAAACCCTCCTCAGCCACCTCCCAACCTCCCCGAGGGGAGGCGATTCTTCCCCCCTCGGGGGGAGCGAAGGGGGGCTATGGTGCCTCAACGTCCTACGCCAGCAAGTGCTGACCAGCGTAGAACGTCTCGGCGAGTATCGCGGCATCTTGCACAGCCGTCGTCATCTGGCCGCCTCCCCTCTATTCAAGGGAATTCCTAACTTCCGCGAAACCCGCATCCGGATGCTTCGCGCCGAAACGGTCGAAGAACTGTTCAAGATAATGGACGAAACCCCCATCCCAACCCTCCCCGAGGGGAGGGCGTAAATACCGAAAAAATAATAAACGATGACAAATAATATCGATTATACAAATGTGACTACTCCCCTTCCTCGGGAGGGGAAAGGGGGTGGGGGCGCCTATGAAATAATGGCTCCTGTAGGTAGCCCCGAGTCTTTGGCTGCCGCCCTACGTGCCGGTGCCGACAGCATATACTTCGGCATTGAGCGATTAAACATGCGAGCTCACTCTGCCTCGGCATTCACCATCGATGACCTTCACCACATTGCCCGAGAATGCCAGGTTTTTGGAGTGAAAAGTTATCTGACCGTTAATACTATTATATATGACGAAGATATAGAACTCATGCGACAGATACTGGATGCAGCCAAGGCAGCCCAGATATCTGCCGTCATCGCTTCGGATGTGGCAGCCATGACTTATGCCCGACAGATAGGTCTGGAGGTTCATCTCTCCACTCAACTCAACATCTCCAACATCGAGGCCCTGCGTTTCTATGCCCATTTTGCCGATGTCGTTGTCTTGGCACGTGAACTACGTATGGAACAGGTGGCCGAGATATACAGGCAGATTGAGGAACAACACATCACAGGTCCCAGTGGCCAACTGGTACGCATTGAGATGTTCTGTCATGGTGCCCTCTGTATGGCAGTCAGTGGCAAGTGTTATCTAAGTCTCGACAACATGGGACGTTCGGCCAATCGTGGTGAGTGCATGCAACTATGTCGCCGTTCCTACACCGTGCATGATACCGAAACGGGAACTGAGCTACAAGTTGACAACAAATACATCATGAGTCCCAAGGACCTTAAAACCATTGATTTCATCGACAGAATGATGGCTGCTGGTGTACGTGTATTCAAGATTGAAGGCAGAGCCCGAGGAGCCGACTATGTAGATACCGTAGTCCGTTGTTACAAGGAGGCCATCCAGAGTGTACAGGAGGGTAGTTTCACAGAAGAGCGCAAACAACAATGGAACGAACGCTTAGCACGTGTCTTTAACCGTGGTTTTTGGGATGGTTATTACCAAGGTCAGTTATTGGGCGAATGGACCAAGAATCATGGTTCGTCGGCAACAGAACGGAAAACCTATTGTGGCCGGGGTATTCGTTATTACTCTAAACTAAAAGTGGCAGAGTTCAAGATAGAGGCATGTGAACTTCATGTGGGCGACCGAATCTTGGTCACTGGTCCAACCACAGGTGCCCTTTATGCCACTGTCGAAGAAATACGCTATGATTTGCAGCCTGTTGATACAGGTCGGAAAGGTTGGCACATCAGCATACCGCTTCCTACTAAAATCAGGCACAACGATAAACTGTTCATCATCACTATACAAAAATAAAGGATTATGGCAGAATTGCCCCATCTCATCAGCGACTTGGCTCTCATACTAATAGTTGCTGGAATTACAACCATTATCTTTAAGCGGTTGAAGCAACCTTTGGTGCTGGGTTACATATTGGCTGGCTTCATTGCTGGCCCTAACATGTCTCTCTTCCCCACAGTTGAGGAACATGAGTCCATTGAGGTCTGGAGCCAGATAGGTGTCATCTTCCTCATGTTCTCCCTGGGCTTGGAGTTTTCATTCAAGAAGATTCTGAAGGGAGGAGTATCGCCCATCATTGCAGCCTTTTTCATCATGCTCAGCATGTGGGGCATGGGATGCGGAGCTGGCTATCTGTTAGGATGGACACCCATTAACTGTATGTTTGTGGGAGGAATGTTGGCCATGTCCAGTACAACCATTATATATAAAGCCTTCGATGACATGGGACTGATGACACGTCGCTTTGCCAGCAAAGTGATGTCAGTACTTATTCTGGAGGACATATTAGGCATCGTCGTCATGGTTATCTTGTCGGCAGTGGCTGTCAGCAATCGTTTTCAAGGTTCAGAACTAATACTTTCCCTCGTCAAACTCGGTTTCTTCTTATTGGTGTGGTTTGTGGTGGGCATGTGGTTTATTCCAACCTTTCTAAGTCGCAACCGTTCGTTCATCAACAAGGAAACGCTTGTCATTGTCTCCATCGGTCTGTGTTTCCTTATGGTGGTCGTTGCCGATTCTGTAGGATATAGCACCGCATTGGGAGCGTTCATGATGGGCAGCATATTAGCCGAAACCGTAGAGGCAGAACGCATCGACTCGTCCATTTCATCGATAAAAGACTTGTTCGGAGCCATCTTCTTCGTATCCGTGGGTATGATGGTTTCACCCAGCGACTTACTTGTCCACTGGCTACCCATTGTAGTACTCGTATTTACCATCCTTTTGGGACAGGCCATATTTGGCACCATGGGATACTTGCTTTCTGGCAGCAGCAGGAACGATGCGCTAATGAGCGGTTTCTCAATGGCGCAGATTGGTGAATTTGCCTTTATCATTGCTGGTCTGGGTGAGTCTTTGGGCGTAACAGAAGGTTATCTGATGCCCATCGTTGTTGCAACAAGTATCATTACGACATTCCTCACGCCCTATATGATTAAGCTGGCTGGAAAACTAAAAGGAAAAGAAAAAGAGCCCCAGAATAAGAAGAACGATTCTGGAGAAAAGAAGACCTCTCGGGAGACCAAAGACTTCGACCTGTCCTCTGAGGCTTCATTTTCCAACATTCTTTATTCCTTCCTCCGTAAGCTACTCCTCCAAACCCTAATTTACGGCGTTCTCTCCATTGCCGTTATCACATTATTATTCGTATCGTTGCTGCTCATGTGCCGTTCCCTGTTTGGGCACTGGGCTGGCAATGCCATCTGTGCGGTCTTGGTGTTATTACTTCTGGCTCCCCTGTTGCGCCCCATCATCATGAAGAATAACCGTTCGAAGGAAGCCAATGCACTGCGACAACGTGGAGCCCTAAGCACGGCATTCGTCGAAATCTCCATTATCGTCCGCTTCATTTTTGCCGTGAACGTAGTCTATTACGTACTCAACTACCTTTCCCCCTTCCGTTGGTACTGGCACATACTCGTTGCCACTGCCATTGTGTTGCTCATTGTTCGTAGCAAATGGATACGTAAAATAAGTATGCGGATGGAGGATACCTTTTTAGACAATCTTTCACAGCGAGAAAATTCCGGACCCGCTTATGCCCGTCAACTTCGTGGCCGCGATCTCCACATCGCCCGCCTAAGTTTACCTGAAGGTACAGCCTGGGGCGGCAAGACACTGGCTCAACTACGTATAGGGGGACGAAATGGAGTACATATCGCGGCAATTATCCGCGACCACCAAAGCCTGAATATACCAGGCGGTTCTAATATCCTCTTTCCCCACGATACACTCGAAGTCGTAGGCGACGACCAAAGCATAGAACAGCTCCGCCAGCGCATGAATAGCGAAACCATCCCTCCCAGCCTTGATGAGACATCCCCCATGCAACTTGCCTGCATCGAGGTAGGAGAAGGCAGTCCCCTGGAAGGCATACTTATCAAAGACAGTGGAATCCGCAACCAATACCGTTGTCTGGTTGTGGGCATAGAGAATCGGCATGGTAATATCCGTGTTGCCGGAGCCGACCACCAGATTACCCAAGGCAATAAGCTTTGGGTGGCTGGCTGTCACGAAAAAGTGAATCAGTTGAAGAAAGTACTGTCAGGAGTTTAGATAACCTCTATTCCCTGCTGTTTGCAGAGTTCAAGACTCATCTCCTTTAGTTTAAATTTCTGTATCTTACCACTTCCTGTAAGAGGGAACTGGTCGATAAAGAACACGTACTTGGGTATCTTGTATCGTGAAATCTTGCCTCGGCAAAAATCGCGTACATCTTCAGGCTGCATGGTAACCCCTTCTTCCAGAATGATGAAGGCCCCAACCTCCTCGCCATATTTCTTCGAGGGAACTGCAGCCACCTGTACATCCCGAATACCCGGCATTTGATACAGGAACTCTTCTATCTCGCGCGGATAAACATTCTCACCACCACGTATAATCATATCTTTAATGCGACCCGTGATGCGATAGTAGCCTTGTTCGTCCTTCACGCCCAAGTCACCGGAATGGAGGAAACCATCTTTGTCTATCACCTCTGCCGTAGCCTGTGGGTTCTTATAATATCCCTTCATTACATTGAAACCGCGGCAACACATCTCACCCTGCACACCTACGGGACATTCTTCTCCCGTCTCGGGGTCTATAACACGCACTTCCACGAAAGGATAGTCGCGGCCGACGGTAGTACAACGTTGCTCGAATGTGTCCGCCAGACAAGTATGAGTCATGCCTGGCGACGATTCTGTAAGACCATAAACCGAAGTAATGGTCATGTACATCTTTTCACTCACCTGTTTCATGAGTTCCACGGGACAGAGCGAACCAGCCATAATGCCCGTGCGCAGACATGACATGTCGAACATGGAGAACATCGGATGATTGAGTTCGGCAATAAACATGGTAGGCACGCCATAGAGGGCCGTACAACGCTCCTTATGAATGCTGGCTAATACAACCAATGGGTCGAACTTCTCCACCATCACCTCAGTACAGCCATGGGTCAGGCAATTCATCGTGGCAAGAACCACGCCAAAACAATGGAATAGGGGCACACACACGCAGAGTTTATCCTTCTCGGTAAAGCCCATTGCCTCACCCGTGAAAAATCCGTCGTTAGCGATATTATAATGCGTAAGCATCACACCCTTGGGGAAACCTGTAGTGCCCGAGGTATATTGCATGTTCACTACATCATGGCATGATACCCCCTTCTTCGCCTCCAACAGTTCTTCATCCTCAATGTTCTGACCCAAAAGCAACAGTTCGGCAGTATTGAACATTCCACGGTATTTCTCCATACCTATGTAAACCACATTCTTCATGTATGGGAAACGTTCGCTCTGCAAGTGTCCGCGTTCGCATTCGCGCAGTTCGGGCAGCATCTTGTAAGTCATCTCTACATAGTCACATTCCCAAGTACCGTCCGTAATGCACAGCGTATGCATGTCTGAGTCTTTGCAGAGATACTCCAGTTCGTGCTGCTTGTAGTTGGTGTTCACCGTCACCAACACTGCACCAATCTTTGCCGTAGCATATAGGAACGTAAGCCAGTCTGGGACATTCGTAGCCCAAATACCTACATTGCTGCCTTTCTTCACGCCAATAGCTAACAGTCCCTTGGCGAGGTTGTCAACACGTTCGTTGAACTTACTCCAGGTGAAACGCAAATCGCGATCTGAATATACTATATATTCCTTGTCAGGCGTAACCTCTGCCCAATGCTCAAGCCATTGGCCAAGGGTACGTGTGCTTAAAGCAAGCCCATCAGTAACGTTTGACGATTGCATATCTTCTTTTCCTATATTATTCTTACACATGATTATCTATCTTTATGTCCATATACACACCCTCCCCTCGGGGAAGGCAAGGGGAGGAGAATATTAGAACGGAATATAGACTACGGCCAGAATCTTGGCTCTCTTTCCCTCAACCCCATGTACATGGTGCTTTATAATGCTGTCATAGAAGATACTATCACCCTGTTTCAAGGTATATTTCTGCTTTCCGTAGTCAATTTCCACCTCACCTTCCATGACATAGATGAACTCCTCACCCTCATGAGCCGAAAGATTGAAGTCCTTTTTCTCGCTGGGATTAATCTCCACAATGAAAGGTTCCATGTGTCTGCCCGCTTTTTGGTTGGCCAGTGGGTGGTAAACCATGTGAGTACGCGCATCTACGGCATCGTTTGAGAAACTGATACTACTCTTGTTCTCACGCTCCTCTGCTCGGTTAATCACGGGACCCAACGCGTCGTTGTCGTCCATAAACGTACCCAGACGCACCCCCAAGGCACGAGCAACTTTGATGAGCGGCCCCAAAGAAGGAAGATTCTCGTCGTTCTCTATCGACTTGATTTGCTCCACGCTCAAGCCACTACGTTCAGCAACTTCTTCTATACTCAGATTCTTCGATTCGCGTATGCCACGAATCTTTTTTCCTACAATTGTATTACTTTCTGCCATTGTTTTCTTCTCTTTTTACCTAATCCGCTGCAAAATTACGAAAAAACGAGAGCAGAATGAAATAAAATCATTTATTTCTTATGCTAAATTGTAGTTATTTCACTGATTTATCGATAATATCACAAAAGAAGTTCATAAAACGTGAGTTTGACAAATTCATCGGCTTTATTTTTATCGGTGTAATTATCATCAAGGCCCAGAATGGGCAACAGATTACAGGCAGGGGTACCCCCCTGTTAAAAAGAGACGTAACGTTAGCCCTAAAATGGCGACAGACAGTTCTGCCACCCCTTCGGGGTTTGCCTACTGCATACATCTTAGCAGGGGTTCTACCCCTGCCTGTAATCTTATCAGCCCTTCGGGCTTTGGCGGGGTTCTGCGCTCACGCCCCATATAGCGAGGGCACACGCTTGGTATTGCGTGTGCCCTCGTATCGGATAGTACGGTTTACTTAAAAATCATGAATGCTCTTTTGGTCGATGGTGCCCCACTTGGAAGCGTTGCCTTTGTTAAGAATTTCCTCGCTCTTGGTGTCCTCCATTTCCCAGTTGATGGGGTATTTCTTGAGTGAGGCTGCATCCTCTGCTTCGATTTCGTCACCAGAGGCACGCGGGTTGGTCCAATAGGGTAGTACGCGGAAATAGAGATGCTGATTTTCCTTGTCTATATTTGTAGTTGTCCCCCAGTCGGTTTCGAATGAAAAGATGAAGGTGTAGATTCCAGAGCGAAGTTTGTTGACGCGTAGTTTGTGGCGAGGGCCGAGCCTCTTCTTACCATCAGGTCCGAAGATGTACACCTTCAACCCCCATTCCTTCAATTGTGTTCCTCCCTGTACCTTAACGGTGGTGTAGAAGGTGTATCTGCGCAGTTCTTTCTTAACCATGACTGACTGACCTCCATGTTCGTCACCTCCGGTACTGACGTAAGCCCCTTGCTCATGATCATCAGAAAAGTCGTATGTGGGTTGGCCGGAAATCTGTCCAGCCTCGACGGTTGTGATGACAGGGTCACCCAAATCAACGGAAATTTCTCTATCCTTCACCTCTATGGCATCGGCAAGAATATTTCCCATTGAATTCATATTACTCTGTGTAAGAGTTCCAGGGTACAAATAGTCTACGTCATTGTATAAGCCCATCAATACAGGTACAAGATGAGCCTCAGTGATTGGCATGCCTTCTTTCTGCTGTTTGTTGAGCAAACCCTTCCAATAATAATGATAGGTTTCACCCTCCTTGGCATTTTTCCAATCGCTGCTGTTAAGTGGCTTATTCATAATGTCTGTGGGTACCATATAGACATAGTTGTTGTCACTTATCGGGCCAAAGTAGAGTTTCATGCCAGGATAATAATTCTTCACGTTGAACAGAGCCTTTGCTCCATCAAGGTCCTTGAATTGATAATAGCCGGAAATGCCTATACTATCTGTATTCTCCAGGTCCCATCTGAAATCTTTACCTGTATAGACTTTCTCATTAATGAAATAGATCGAAGGTCCATATTTCTTGCTCCAGTTGATGAGATGTATTGTCCAGAACTTCGCTATCTGTTTATCCCATAAACTGATTCCCAACGGAGCCACATGCAACTGTATGTCACCATAGAAGTCGCTATAGAACTTAAAGTTTCCATCGCAATTATCCAATCCCACGCCACCATCCTTAATGGCTCCACCGATATCGCACGAAAGTTCTCCCTCTACGTATGCCTCCACATTTGCACCACAGGTGACACCCAGTGTGCCGGCAAATTCCAGTCCGGCGGCAGCCCTGAATGCCATGCCCACCTTCAGCGAACCTTTACCCACAATGGAGGCATCAGTTATCTTTCCTTTGGATACTTCCATGTCTATGTCCTCCTTCTCTGAATCCTTATTCTCCACCCTATAACCCACGCGGCGCCTGTCGGATGTATAGGTTGCGGAGAAACAGAGGCAACCATTCAGTTCCACGGTGGGAGTGAGCGTGGCTGAAGCAATGAAAGCAATGGGTATGGGAGTTGCCGTGATAATGACACGAATCCGTAAATTGTTCCACCCCTTGGAAGGTTGGGCAATATTTTTGTTAGGAACAGCCTTCTTGGATATGGCATCTTTCATATAACCCAAAAAACTGCCCGAAGGCATACCCATCTTGCTCTTATCCGCAGGAGTATCCTTATATCCAGGATCGGCAGACACACAATAGCCCACTTCACCCTTCATAGTCCACTCAGTCCACGAGTCGGTATATTTGAGTTCAAAGCCTTTATCCTTATCTTCCTCTGCATGAGCCTTCTGATAATGTACGCTCTCTATTCCTAATGCGATGTAAGGATCACCGCTTATCAGATGCCCCGAACCCGCAGTGGCTTCTTGTACACGAGCCTTGGCTATTTCGAGAAGGCCATTCCTGAATTCATGGGCAGCGGTGGTCGCATCAAGGAATTTGTCTATGTTACGCGTGTCGAAAAACAAATTCAGAAATTCCGACCTTTTTGTTCCATCATTTACATCGTCTGGGGCGCCCTCTTCCGATTTCTCCTCATTCGTCTCAGCACGTGTCACCATCTTTAGCGAATTACGTTTGGCATTGGCTGGCCGGAGTCCCTTATCTACATCGTAGTTGTTCCAGTCCATGATGAGGGTGTCGCCCGTTTCGGGGTCGATGGTCAGTTCGTAGCCATAGTCTTTCAGTTCTTCTTCTGACATTCCGGCAAGGTCGGGAGCCACGATGTCGGCATCAATGCAATAACTTAGGTGCTTATACACCTCGTCGGTCGATACCTTGGTGGCCACGACCTTGAGGATGCCGCCCACGTCCTCAACGCTGACCACACGGTGATTCAGACCGTATGGCAGCAAGTGGGAACAACCCGTAGCCAGTTTCATCCCCACATAAGGCCGCCACTTGTCTGGTATATTACCATTGAAGTAGAGAATGCTATCGTGCTCCACACGCACAATATAGTCTTCCTGTACGCGGTCGGTAACGTAAAGCACGTTATCGTTAAACTGGTAGGTGATAGTGCCATACTCGCTCTCCACGGTGTAGGGTTCGTCTTTTCCACGCTCCTCCTCGGGAAGCACCCAATCCTCCATCGAAAGCGTACAGCCGTTGAGTAGGAAAAATATAGCCAAGAAGGGAAGAAACTTTTTCATAGTGGTAAGTTTTTTGACTTATGACAGGAACTATAGGAACTATAGGGACTATAGGAACGATATTACTTAAAAGCTATTTCAAACAATTCAGACAAAGAGCCGTGTGCCTCGCCGTCGAAGACTCCGTAGGTTGCTGTCGTATAAAGTCGTCGATGTGGGCGATCGTAGCACCGGAAGTTGATAATTGGGAGAGTGCTTTCCTGACCGGTTGTTCCTTCTCCATCGTCCTCGTCATCATCCTCGTCATCGTCCCAGTAATCGTCCGTGTATAATATGTCTGACCCCACACGGAAACGAGTATAAGTTATGCCCAATGAGGTCATGACCTGGCCTATGGCGCGACATTCGCCACCCACAAAGGCTGCCACCTCCATGCCCTCCGCCAAGGGTTGTCCTCCCACGGTGACGTGGGCATAGAACACCGTCTCGTAAGGCCAGACACTGAGACGTGGTTCCCACGGGGTTGAGACATAGACCATGCAACTATCCTGTATTCGTGCCGAGACAGACACAATGTATATTTTGGTAGCACCTTCGCCCACAGCCTCCAGTTTATCTGAACCGCGAACCGCCACCACTTCGCTGTTTTCAGGCAGAATGAAGATATCCTTGATGTTAATCGTGTCGGGGGAAAACACGGGATTCAAGGAGAATGTATCGCCACACATTACATAAATGGTGTCCGGCACAGACATGCTCGCAGGTGTCGTTACCCCCTCTTCATCGACATCATAATTCAGTAGGCCGCAGCTTGTCAACTGCGCTGCTACTACTATGAATAACAGGATTCTATGTATCGCCTTCATATAATTATCAATTATCTGTTGTCTATTATCAACTAGCCGTGACGCTCACCGTATTCGACGACTGGCTGTGACGGCCGTCCTCGAACTGTAGTTCTATGTAGTATTCTGCCGTTTCATTGGATTTCAGCGTGTGTTCCTTGTAGGCGCGGTCTTCCTTGGCGGCAGACATGTAGTATTTGAAGTCCTTGTCATTGGGTCCCTTGCGGTAGATGGTGAAGTACCAATCTCCGGCGGGCAGCTTGTTGGGGTTGATGAACCACGTCAGGTGCGTCCCATTGTCGTAAGTGCCTGACAGTTCGATGGGCACGTTGAGCACGCGTGGTCCCTTATGTTTCCAACTCACAGCCAAGCTGCGGCTCACGAAGGGCGAGGCATTGACACTCTTCATGAAGTAATAGTAGCGTTGCGTTTGCGAGTAGGGTGGGTTGTCGCGTACGATGATAGTGTTGTCCTGCGTCTTCACCGAGTCGGCGTTGTACTTGGCCAGGATTTCCCACTTGCCCGTGTCGCCCAGGCGGCGGTAAAGCACGTGGCGTTTCATGTCGGCATCGGCTCCCACAATCCATTCCATGTACATGCCCTCCTCGTCCGAGTGGCTGGACTTGCCCAGGTGAGGTTGTGTGGGTGGTGTGATGTGTGGGCGCTCCACCTGTATCCAGTGGCTCCACTCACCGATATTTGTAGAGTAATCGACGGCACGTACCTTGTAATAGACGTAACGCTGGTTGGCATTCAATGCCACGGAGTCGGTGAAGGTCGATTGGCGTATGCCACTCTTGTTGCGTATGAGGAAATTGTGGGTGGTGTCGTTGGCAAAGGCCACGTCGAAGTAGTCGATGTCGTCGTCCTCCGGCAGGGGTTGCCAGTAGAGGTCGATGTAGGCCCACTTGCTGTTTATCACCGCTGTGTCGCGTTCGAGGTTAATCTCGCGCACCACGGCCCTTAGGTTCTCCGGTGCGGTGGGCGCCTTGAAGTCCGTCAGTGTCACCTGTTGGATGAAGGAGCGGCTCTCGTTGCCCGTATGGTCATAGGCGGCAATGTATATCATGCCCGTGCGCCGTCCCGTCATGTCCAGTTTGCAGATGGTGTCGGTGGGCGCCAGCAGGTCAGGGGTCATCAGCCGCCAGGCCTCATTGTCCTTCTGCATGGGTTGGTAGTAGATGCGGTAGCCAGCCAGGTCCTCCTCAATGTATGGTTTGTTCCAGATGACATGGGCATAGACCTTTGCCATCGGGTCGTTGTCGTCGGGACGTTCGATGACGATAGTCTTCAGCATGGGGGGCAATGGAGGTTCCACGTCGGGCACGAACACATTGCGTTCGCCTAAGGAGTTGAGATCGCCAAAGGCATCGTAACCCATGATGTGATACTCCCAGTTACCCAGTTCCGGCACGGAATCCACCACCAGGCAGTAGTCTTCGCCCTCCTTCTGCTCCACCATGGAAACGTAGGGTTTCCTTGTAATACGTTTCCACGGCCCATCAATATGTTCGCCCGTGAGGGTGGTGGTCTGTCGGCGTTCCACCTCGAAACTGCTGTGCTTCGAGTCCCACCAGCCGATTTGCACGGTGTGTGGTGCACCCAGCGAATCCACCATGCGCACGGAGTGCAGTTCTGGTTCGTATGGTTTGTTCACCATCTTCTCTACCACACCAGGTTCGAAGATAAGTCGGCCGCCATTCTCCCATACCGTGGGTTGCACGATGTAGTCGTAGATTCTGCCGGGCTTCACCTTGCGGTCAACCAACCGCACGGCCAGGTCCTCGGCCAGGTCTTTACGCCATTCAGCGGTGAGCATGGAGAAACCGTAGTTGATGTCCTGGTCGCTGCTCACGTCCATGGTGTTCCCCATGTTTCCCTTGCTCTTGTGGGCGTTCTCCTTCTCCTCGTTGTAGAGCACGCTCATGGCCACGTAGGCCAGCGAGTCATCCGGTGCATACTTTGCCTTGAACTGCTCCAGCGTCTTGGGTTTCAGGGCGTAGGCCAAGGTATCGGTGTATAAGGGGAACATCGTGGAGTCACGTGTCACACGTAGTACGTTCACGCCAAGGGTGGCCAGATAGTTGTACGACACATAGTCCTCGGCTATCCAGCGCAGCACGATGCTGTCGCCGTAGGAGCGGGTGAGTAGCCGAATCTTTGTGGTCACCAGGGGCAGCGACCGCGTCCTCTTCACCGTAGTGGGAGGGGTCTGCGTGTTCGTCCTTACGCTGTCGGTCTTCTGGGCATGTGATGGATTCAATGCCAGGGTAAACAAGGATAAGAGAAATACTATCGTCCGTTTCATCTTTATATTTTTCTATTTACTTATATATACCTTTATCTTCAAACCGATTAGAAAATGATAGCACTACTAGTGACTCCTAAGCCCCAAGGACCCAAATAGGCTGGATAAACCTGGCCAGTAACCTTTCTCACAAAGTTCATTCTCTTGAGCGTACTGGTTACGTTATTGCGCGATGTACCTTCGGGTACTTTATACAAACCTATGGTTAAACCTGACAGTCCGTCGAAGGCCTTAGCATCGTTGAACTCGGTATTGTAGAACTTCTCGCCCACATATATCTCCTTCAATGCCGAGCAATAAGCAAACATCATCTTACAATTTGTCACGTTGGTGATATTCCAATCTCTAAGATCCAATTGTTTCCACTTGGAACAAGCATAGAACATGTAAGACATGTTGGTGACTTTGGAAGTGTTGGTTATGAAATCCCCATATATGTTAAAGCTTGTGCTCTCCGACCCACAGTAGGCAAACATGTAGGACATATTGGTGACATTCGAGGCATTGAAAGATAGTTGTAGCCATTCAAGTTTTTTCGTGCCATAGAACATGTAACTCATGTTCGTCACTTTCGAGGTGTTGAAATTCTTGACACGGATGTATTGGGCAGCCGTACAATTCTTGAACATACTGGACATGTCGGTGGCTGCTGTGGTCGTCCACTTATCAAGGTCGATGTCGGTCATTGCCAAGCAGCCGTAGAACATGAATGAGAAGTTTGTGACCTTTGATACGTCCCAGTTAATGTAAGGCATACCTTTCAGACTCTTGCAGTTATTGAACATGTAGCCCATTGAGGTCACCTGGCCCGTATCGAAGTTGTTGGGCAGCGAGGTCAGACTGCTGCAATTAGAGAACATGCAGGCCATGGAGGTTACCTTGATGGTGTTCCACTTGCTCACGTCAATATTCTTCAGACTGCTACAGCCAGAGAACATGCTGGCCATGGTGGTCACGTTGCCGGTGTTCCATCCGCTCACGTCAAGAGATTCCAGTTTGCTACATCCGTAGAACATACTGGACATGATGGTTACCTTGCCCGTGTCCCACTTGCCGGTAGCCAGAGTCGTTAGGCTGCTGCACTCGTAGAACATATTCTGCATCGAGGTCACCTTGGCCGTGTTCCAGTTGCTTACGTCGAGACTCTTCAGGCTGCTGCACCCGTTGAACATATAGGTCATCCCCGCTACCGAAGAGGTGTTGAAATGGCTTACGTCCAGTGAAGCCAGACTGCTACAACCATTGAACATCGAATACATACTTCCCATCTTGTCTGTATTCAGATATTGGATGTTCTTGACGCTCTTCAGTTTCGCGCAGTTCTTGAACAAACCAGAACCTGTTGTAAGATGTATTTCGGCAAAGGTCTGGTCGAACTCCACGGTGGTCAATTTATCCTTCACTGTAGATTGCCAAGCCCTGGTTCCATAGCTATCGGTGGTCGATGTCAGGTCTGTTCCGCTCCATACATTGGTCACCGTCTTGCCGTTACGGAAGGTATCCCCATTCTTATATTGCTTGCCATAGAAGAAGGTGAGTGTGGAGTTGTCTGCCGTCCAGATGGCCTGAGCCACCTTCTTGTCGTATTCCACGAACTCGCCGTTCTCGCCATTGGCATTCTCTATGAAGCCCAGTTTGTTGATGACGTCGGCCTTTACGTTAGTCATGTAGTTGGAGTGGACTTCCACTATCATTTTCGTGTCATATTTGAAGCAACTCGCAGCCATGCTGCCCATGCTTGGGAAGGTGAAGTTCTGTCCCAGCCTCAGGACCTTCAATTTCGACATCTGGGAGAACATTCTGTCAGCATTGGTCACACTGCTCGTATTGAATGTCGAGAGGTCGAGCGAGGTCAGTTTGGAACAGTTGTAGAACATGGAGGACATGGTTGTTACCTTCGCTGTGTTGAACTTCGAGAGGTCGAGCGAGGTCAGGTTGGCGCAGTTGTAGAACATGGCGTTCATTTCTGTAACCTTCGCTGTGTTGAAGTTGCTGAGGTCAATCTCCGTCAGTTTGCTACAGCCCCAGAACATCCTGGCCATGCTTGTCGCCTGCGAGGTATTGAGGTACTTCAAACCCTGTATCTCGGTCAACTCGCTACAACCGTCGAACCACTTTTGTACGTTGGTGGGGCGTGCGTTGGCAAACGAGGGGTCGAACACTGCGGTGGTCATCTTGTTCCTCACTGTCATGGTCCACTCGGGCTTGCCGTTGGTCAGCATGTCATCGTAGTCCCACTTCTGGGTCACCACCTGCCCGTTGAAGTAGTCACCTACGGGATAGTTGTAGAGGAAGGTGAGTGTGGAGTTGTCTGCCGTCCAGATGGCCTGAGCCTTTTTGCTGGGTTCCTTGTCATAGAACGTACCCGTTACGCCCTCTACAAAGTGTTGCGTGTTGACGAAGGCATCCTTGATGCTTTCCAGCATATCGGGCGGTGTCACTACTACCACGTCGTGAACTTCGTTGAACGCTCCTTTGTCCTCATTGAAAAATTCAGTCTTCTGAATCCTATAGGGCGAGATCATGGAGCCTATGGTCAGTTTGCGCAGTGAGGTACACCCTCCAAAGGCATCATACATGTATTCAATCTTCGAAAGGTCCACACTGCTCAGGTCAAGGCTTTCCAGGCTGCTGCACCCACTGAACATCCAGGCCATGTTTTCCTGTCTGCTCAAGTCGAACTTGGAGAGGTCGATACTCTTCAGGCTTTCACAGGATTCAAACATGCCGATGATACCACCATTACTCTTCAGGTTCTGCGTGTCGAATTTGCTCACATCGAGGCTCTTCAGACTACGGCAAGCATTGAACATGTATGCCATGCTTGTCACATTCGATGTGTTGAACCCGGATAAGAAGATTTTTTCAAGACTCTTGCAACCCGAGAACATGGACGTCATGTCCGTCACCTTGTCTGTCTTGATGGAGCCTATCGTCAGGGTCTTCAATTCCGGACAGTTGGCGAACATGTACGACATGTCGGTGGCGTTGGAGGTGTCCCAACCGCTCAGGTTTATCCAGGTGCCGCGATAGCCATTGAACATGTTACTAAAATTCTTGGCATTAGCCACGTTCAGGTATTCCAGTCCCGTGATGTCGGTACATTGCTTGGCATAGAAATTAAAGAAGGATCGTGCATTTACGATGGGTACGTCCTTGAAGGAATCATGGATAGTGACCTTCACGATAGGATTTCTGCTATCGTAGGTCCATTGGCTACTCCCATTTGCAATCACATCCGAGCCTGACCATACATCCAGTATGGTGTAGCCCATGTACTTGTCGCCCTTCTTCAGTGTGGTTTTCGATCCGAGGAACAGGAGTTCGCTGTTGCCGCCCACCTGATAGCGGATGACATAGGCGGGATAGATGAGCACAAGGTTGGGGAAGGTCGATTTCGGGCACTGGTCGAGCACTGCCTTCTTGCAGTCGTAGGGGATGTAGATGTAGCACTGGCTGTTCATTTTCTCGAACATACTTGAGCAGTTTTTCAGTTTCTCCCCCTTGAAGGTGCTCAGGTTCAGGGTCTTCAAATCTCGGCAGCCGTAGAACATCAAAAACATATCCGTCACCTTGCTCAGGTCGTAACCCGTGAGGTTGATTTCCTCTATCGACAAGCAATTCTCGAACATATACCCTATGTTCGTCACGTTCTCCGTGGAGGTGATAGGAAGCATCTGCTTCAGACGTTCACAGCCCAAGAACATGCCAGTCATGTCTTTCACGTTTTCGGTATTGAACGTCTGTTGGAAACTTAGATTGAAGTATTCCAAGTGGCAACAGTCGTTGAACATATAGCTCATATCGGTGACATTCTTGGTGTCGAAACTATATGCGAACTGCAAGTCCTTCAATGAGCTACAACCCTTGAACAAACTATTCATGTTGGTGACATTCTCTGTCTTCCAGTTATAGCCGAACGATAATTTATCGAGGGCACGACATCCTTGGAACATGCTCGCCATGTTCGTCAGTTTCGCGGTGCTGAATTTGGACAGGTCGAGTTGCTTCAGTTTGGCACACCCTTGGAACATGCCCACCATGGAGGTCACACGCGAGGTGTTCAGGTTCTCTAATCCATAGATGTCCGTCAGTTCCTTGAAATTGTAGAACCAATATTGGGTGCTCGTCGGGGACTGGACAAACGATGGCTGGATGTAAACCTCGGTGACCCTATTCTGTCCATCGGCCCAAGGCACCTTGTCTTTATCATAACTCTTACCCAGGACGTCCTTGCCAGACCATATACCAGTAACTGTAACCTTTTGGCTTACTCCATTTAGCGTGAATATGTACTGTTTATTCTTCTGGTAATCTTCAGTGGTGCGGGTAAATATCAGCATATTCTTCGAGACCCAGTTAGACATGGTAAACCCAAGCACAACCTTGTAGTTGTCATCATAACTTGCATCTGGAGTGCCGGGAATCTGGTCTCTAATCTTGTCAATAAGACCATAGTTGATGCTACACACCATCCAGTAACCGCTCACGCCTGTAAACATCCCCCTGTAATCCCCATTGGGTGAGGGTTCATCTTTGCCGATTAGGCTTTGGAGGTATAGAATCTGCAGGTTCTTACATCCGTCGAACATGTAAGCCGTTTTTGTCAGATTCATTCCTTCCAACGTTCTCAAATCGACTTTCTTCAATTTCTTACATCCACTGAACATGGAATTTACGGATGTCAGATTTTCGCTGGTGAAATTCTTCAGATGGCACTCTGTCAGTGAAGTGCAGTCGCGGAACATGGCCTGCATGGTTTTCACCTTTGCGGTATTGAATTTAGTGAAGCCATCGAGGTCATACGTTGTCGCGAGCGCACTGCACTCATAGAACATGCCGCTCATATCCTCCACCTTCGACGTGTCCCACGTTCCAAAGTCAACAGAAGTCAGTTTCTTACATCCGTAGAACATCTGCTTCAGGTTCTTCACCTTCGACGTGTTCCATCCTCTCAGGTTGAGACTCGTAAGTTCAGAGCAGTTGTAGAACATACCCGACATGTCGGTCACATACTTAGTATTCAGATTGTAGGTGATTCCGACTACCTCTTTCAGTTTTGTGAATCCCCAGAACCATTCTTTGGTGGAGCGAATATCAGCATTCTTGAATGAACTGTCAAAGTTTACCTTCTCGCAATATCTTCTTCTATAATTATCTTTCCATAGGGTGTTCTCAAAGGCTTCTTTGCCACTAAATATGTTTGTAATCTGCTGTCCGTCCATTTTGTCACGCCACTCCGTGTAAATAGAGTCTGAATACACGAAATAGAGCGTTTTGTTATTCTCTACCCACAAAGCCTGGGGTTGTGGCTGGTCGTAGTGGGTGCGCAAGTATTTATCTTTAGCCGTGATGGCATCGTTCATCTCGGCCAGGTTGGTAGCCGTTTTATTACCGACACCGATGTTGACAGTCTTCTTTTCGCTGAGCCCCCTGACTTCTTTCACGGTGTACAATCCGGTATTGGTGTCGTAGGCATCCACGCGATAGATGAGTGCATTGAAGCCGCTGACGGCCTTCAGACCCAAGTCCTTCCGGAATTGGTCCCATTCCACGTTTCGGCTGTTACTCGTACTGTTTTTGTAACTGTTATTGTGCACACCATCTTTTCTGTTATATATCTCATAGGGTATGTCCGTCTTATAATTCCCCCCTGAGGCATAGTTATTCAGTCGGAAGAAGAACAGGTTCGACACATGGCTTGCATAGCGAGCATCCAACTTGAGACCCAAATCGTCGCCACCCGATGACTTCATGTCATCTTTACCAATCGAATTTTTGAAACTACGATTAAGTTTGTTCACACCCCAACCGTTATATTTGGCTTCGGCAAAGCAGTCGCCATAGATAAGCGGCAACTGGTAGTATGGAATCTTGACGTTGTAATCACCCTTGCTCACTTCGAGGTACTGGCCACGATGCCTCTGTGTGTAGTCCTTCACCTTCCAATCGAGGGGTTCATCGAAATGATTCTTTCCATACACATCCCAGGACCAGGTTGAACTGTTCCAGATGAACTTCAGCTCGTAGGTCTTATCGGACTCCCATGCCAGATTGAATCCGTCTTCCCATCTTATCCAGTTCGTTCCATCCCAATAGTTGA
>CAMVOK010000009.1 GCA_947169115.1 uncultured Prevotellaceae bacterium | reverse complement strand
ACTCGCGGTCTGCAGAAGAACGGTCAGTTCCTGCTGAACACCATCTTCGACGCCGACGAGCTCGAGAAGTTCATGCCTAACAAGGTAAAGCGCTACTTCGCACAGAACAACATTACTGTATATACCATCAACGCTACCAAGATTGCACAGGAGATTGGTCTGGGCAACCGCACCAACACCATCCTGCAGAGCGCATTCTTCCGCATCACCGGCGTCATCCCCGTGGAACTCGCTGTTGAGAAGATGAAGGCTGCTGCCCTGAAGTCTTATGGTGCTAAGGGTCAGGATGTGGTGGACAAGAACTACGCTGCTATCGACCGTGGTGGCGAGTATGTTCAGCTGACTGTGAAACCCGAATGGGCTAACCTGCCCGACGATGCCGAGAAGGAGGACAATGCTCCTGCATTCGTGAAGGAACTCGTTCGTCCTATCAACGCTCAGGCTGGTGACCTGCTGAAGGTTTCTGACTTCACCAAGCACAACACTGTTGATGGTTCTTGGGAGGTAGGTACCTCTGCCTACGAGAAGCGTGGTGTGGAAGCCTTCGTGCCCATGTGGACCAAAGAGAACTGTATCCAGTGTAACCAGTGTGCATACATCTGCCCTCACGCTGCCATCCGTCCGTTCGTCCTCACCGACGAGGAACTGGCAGGCTTCGAGATCGACAGCATCGAGATGAAGGCTCCCGCTACTATGAAGGGCATGCACTTCGTTATCGAGCCCAGCGTGCTCGACTGTCTAGGTTGCGGCAACTGCGCCGACATCTGTCCGGGCAATCCCAAGTTGGGCAAGGCCCTCACAATGGTTCCCTTCAACCCCGATGCTGCTGACATGAAGAAGATGGCAGCCGACTGGGATAAGTTGGTGAAGTTGCCTTCGAAGCAAGACCTCGTAGATATCAAGCAGAGCGTGAAGAACAGCCAGTTCGCAAAGCCTCTGTTCGAGTTCAGCGGTGCTTGCGCAGGCTGCGGTGAGACTCCCTACGTGAAGCTCATCAGCCAGCTCTTCGGCGACCGTCAGATGGTGGCCAACGCCACGGGCTGCTCCTCCATCTACTCCGCTTCCATTCCTTCTACTCCTTATACGAAGAACGAGAAGGGTCAGGGTCCCTGCTTCAACAACTCCTTGTTCGAGGACTTCTGCGAGTTCGGTCTTGGTATGCAGCTTGGCCACAAGAAGATGCGCGGCATCTTGCGCGAGAAGGCCGAGGAACTGGTCAAGACCACCGCTTTCGACTGGATGCGCGAGGCCACTCAGAAGTGGCTCGACACCTATGAAGACTCTGCCGCTAACCGCAAGGCCACCGATGAATTTGTGGCAGCTCTCGAGAAGGCTATTCTGCCCATCGATGGAGCCATCGAGTTCTGGCAGGGCAAGGGCATTGAGCTCTATGGTGCCGAGGTGGCTGCTCAGAAGCTGCAGGAAGCCAAGGATGCCAAGGCTGCTGGCAGTCCCATCTGCCCCTGCCGCGGATGCGCGCTGGAGAGCGAACTCCTTAAAGGCAAGGCTCATCTGGCCAAGCGCAGCCAGTGGATCATCGGCGGCGACGGTGCCTCCTACGACATCGGCTACGGCGGTCTCGACCACGTCATCGCCACGGGCGAAGATGTCAACATCCTCGTACTCGACACCGAGGTCTATTCCAACACCGGCGGTCAGGCTTCCAAGGCAACGCCGCTCGGCGCCATCGCTCAGTTCGCAGCCCAGGGTAAGCGCATCCGCAAGAAAGACCTCGGCATGATTGCCACCACCTATGGTTATGTCTATGTTGCTCAGATTGCCATGGGCGCCGACCACAGCCAGTGCCTCAAGGCCATCCGCGAGGCAGAGGCTTGGCATGGACCTTCCATCATCATCGCCTACGCTCCCTGTATCAACCACGGTCTGAAGGCCAAGGGCGGTATGGGTAAGTCTCAGGCCGAGGAGAAGAAGGCCGTCGAGTGCGGTTACTGGCACCTGTGGCGCTTCAATCCTGCTCTCATCGAGGAAGGCAAGAACCCCTTCAGCCTCGACTCGAAGGAGCCCGATTGGGACAAGTTCCACGACTTCCTCATGGGCGAGGTTCGTTATCTCAGCGTGAAGAAGGCCTATCCCAACGAGGCCGAGGAACTCTTCGCCGAGGCTCAGCGCATGGCTCAGCTCCGCTACAAGAGCTACGTTCGCAAGACTCAAGAAGACTGGTCTGCAGAATAAAACCCAATCTAAATAATCAGCAAGCGAGGCATCCCGAAATGGGGTGCCTCGCTTCTTTGTTTATGGGCCTTTCTGGGCTTTACGGACATTCCAGATTTTCCAGAGCATCTTCTTGCTATAATGTTCTATTGACAAGACGTCTTCTCCCTGTCATAAAAAAATGCCCCTGTCTCATCGCGAGACAGGGGCGTTTTTTATGATTTAGGTTCAGAACAATGTGTTCTCGATGATGTTACCCATCTGCCAGATGCAGCGGATGTCAAGTTTCTCGTCGAGAATCATGATGTCGGCGTCCTTACCACGCTGAAGAGTACCCTTGCGATCGTTAACGTGCATGATGAGCGAAGGTGTTTCAGAGCACATGCGGACAGCATCCTCCAGAGGAATCTCGGCCAGATTGACTGCCGTGCGAATCAGGCGGTCGGTGGTAGCGATAGAACCAGCCAGAGCCGAACGGTCGTTGAGTTTAGCAACACCGTCCTCAACAATAACACGGGGGTCGAAAGCCACGGCATCGGCAGGAGCAGCCGCTACGGCCAAGGCATCGGTAATGAGAGCCATACGCTCCACACCCTTAATCTTGTAGGCCATACGCAGGATAGTAGGCGGAACGTGGATGCCGTCAGCCACGCACTCGATGGTCATATCGTCGATAAGGTAAACGCTCTCCACGGTACCCTCGTACTTGTAACCCTGCTTATTATGGAAGCCAGGCATAGCGTTGTAGAAGTGAGTAACATGGGTAAAACCTGCCTCGAAAGCCGTCTTCACATCGCTGTACTCAGCATGTGTGTGGGCGATACTGGGAAGGATGCCCTTTTCGGCACAGAACTTACCGAACTGCATGGCTCCAGGTAACTCAGGAGCAGCATCCCAACGTTTCAGACACGGGCTGTTTTCCACGATGGGGATGTACTCGTTGGGGTCTGGATCCTTCAGCCACTCGGGAATCTGGGCACCAGCCTTCAAGGGGTTCAGATAGTGTCCTTCGAGGTGCAGACCCAGGATGGGAGAATTTGGGTCGGCCATCATCTTGTTACAGGTCTCCACGGCCTGTTCTATCATGGGCACGGTGCTACTGGAGAGTGTGGGGAAGATACTCGTTGTACCATGCTTGGCATGAGCCTCAATGGCTGTACGGAAGGCATCTTCGGTACCCTCTTGGAAATCGCGTCCGCCACCGCCGTGTACGTGCATCTCTATACCACCAGGAACCACATACATACCCTTGGCATCGATGATATTGGCACCGATAATGGCAAGGTCACAGTTGGTAACCTCAAGAATCTTATTGTCGCGCAGGATGATACTACCATCCTTTAACCATCCCTGGGGAGTCAGGATGCGACCGTTGATAATTTGTGTAAGCATTGTTTTCCTTTCTTTAATAAGACTTATGGGCTTATTGGACTTTTTAGGCATATTAGGCTTATAGGGTTTATACCATACTATACACTACATCCATAATGTCCTTGCCCAGTTGGTCGGCCTCGGCCATGGTGGCAGCCTCGCTATAGACACGGATAATGGGTTCGGTATTCGACTTGCGCAGGTGTACCCACTTGTCAGGGAAGTCAATCTTCACACCGTCAATGTCGTTCACATCGGCCTTACCTGTGTACATCTCCTTCACCTTCACGAGGATGGCATCCACGTCGGTATCGGGTGTCAAATCGATGCGGTTCTTGGCAATCTGGTAAGGAGGATAGGTAGCACGCAGTTCGCTGGTCTTCATGCCCTTCTTAGCCAGATAGGTAAGCATGAGGGCGATGCCAACAAGAGCGTCACGTCCATAGTGAGCAGCAGGATAAATGACTCCACCGTTGCCCTCACCGCCGATGACTGCGTTAGTTTCCTTCATCTTCGTAACCACGTTCACCTCACCCACGGCAGCGGCATTATACTCACAGCCATATTTGCGAGTCACATCGCGCAGGGCACGAGTGCTGGAGAGGTTCGATACTGTGTTGCCCGGGGTATTTTGCAGAATGTAGTCGGCCACGGTAACCAAGGTGTATTCCTCGCCATACATAGTGCCGTCCTCGCAGAACATGGCCAGTCGGTCCACATCGGGGTCAACAACGAAGGCTATGTCGTAACCACCCTTCTGCATCAGTGCCTTAATGTCGGCCAGGTTCTTTTCCAGTGGTTCGGGGTTATGCTGGAAGTCACCCGTGGGTTCCCCGAAGAGGGTGGTCACCGTCTCTACGCCCAATTGCTCCAGCAACTTAGGCAGGATGACACCACCTACGGAGTTCACAGTATCCAGAGCCACACGGAACTTGCGCTTCTTGATGGCCTCAACGTCCACCAATGCCAGGTTCTTCACCATGTCGATGTGCTTCTGGTCATAGGTATTGTTTTCAATGTACTTACCCAGATGGTCCACATCGGCATACTCGAACTCCTCTGCCTCGGCTATGCGGAGTACCTCCTCGCCTTCGGCCTTGTTCAGGAACTCACCCTTCTCGTTCAGGAGTTTCAGGGCATTCCACATACGGGGATTGTGACTGGCGGTCAGGATGATGCCACCACAGGCTCCCTCCATAACGACAGCAATCTCCGTGGTTGGCGTAGTGGCCAGACCGATGTTCACGACATCGAAACCCATGCCCATGAGCGTACCACAGACGACATTCTTCACCATCTCGCCAGAGATGCGTGCATCGCGCCCCACCACAATCTTGTTCGTAGTCACCTTCGTAGTTTTGCGAATAAGGGTGGCGTATGCCGTTGTAAACTTCACGATGTCCAGAGGGTTCAAGGTGTCACCCGTGCGACCACCAATGGTACCGCGAATACCGGAAATAGATTTAACCAGTGTCATAGCGTGTGATTAGGATTTAAGTTAATGTTTGATATTCGCTGCAAATATACTATTTTTTATTTTTCCGTGCAAGTTGCAACGCACATTTCGGAAGAAACTTTTACAGAAGTAACTTTTCCTTCTTCCATCCAGATAAAACTCAGCCTGTGGAAAAACACAAATATATTTGGCCTTTTTCACGTTTCTTCGTATCTTTGCAGAAATAAGACTAATAGTAACCAAAACTTTAACATTATGAATATAAGAACTTTCTTATTGGGAACAGCCCTATTGGGAGTATCGGCAAGCGCAGTAGCACAGGACTATACGCTGACCGTACAAACCCAGAAACCCGGTGCCGAGGTACAGCCTACCACGTATGGCATCTTCTTCGAGGACATCAACTTCGCTGCCGATGGCGGTCTGTATGCCGAACTGGTGAAAAACCGCTCGTTTGAGTTTACCCCCGACCACCTGTTGGGTTGGCAAGCCTTTGGTAAGGTGGAAATCAAAAACGATGGCCCCTTCAACCGTAATCCTCACTACGCACGCCTTAGTTCCATGGGACATGGCGACTGGTGGACTGGCTTGCAGAACGAAGGTTTCTTCGGCATCGGTGTAGAACGTGACAAGGAATACCGTTTCTCTGTCTATGCCCGTGTGCCCGAAGGCAAGGCCCAAGTGTTACGTGTGCAATTGGCAGAACCCTACACCCAGGGCGAACGACAGGAGTTCACCTCTACGGATATAAAGGTAAGCAGCCGCGACTGGCAGAAATACACCGCCATCATCAAGAGTAGCAAGACCGTGGATAAAGCCACCCTGCGTCTGTTCCTCTGCGACGAGAACGGCCGTAGTGGCTCAGGCGTGTTAGATGTGGAACACGTCAGTCTTTTCCCCGTTGATACATGGATGGGACACGAAAACGGTATGCGTAAGGACTTGGCTCAGGCTCTTGCCGACATGAAGCCGGGTATTTTCCGTTTCCCTGGCGGTTGCATCGTGGAAGGTGTGAACCTGGAAAACCGTTACCAGTGGAAGAACACCGTAGGCCCCGTAGAGAACCGTCCCCTGAACAAGAACCGTTGGGAGAGCACCTTCACCTATCGCTACTACCCCGACTACTTCCAGTCCTATGGCTTGGGCTTCTACGAGTTTTTCCTGCTGAGCGAGGAGATTGGCAGTGAGCCGTTGCCCGTGCTCAACGTGGGCATGGCCTGTCAATATCAGAACTGGAACAACGAAAAGGCACACGCCCCTGCCACAGAGGAGGGACTGAAAGAATATATCGACGACTGCCTCGACCTCATCGAGTTTGCCAACGGCCCTGCCGACTCAAAGTGGGGCAAGGTACGTGCCGACATGGGCCATCCGGCTCCCTTCAACATGAAGTTCTTAGGCATAGGCAACGAGCAGTGGGGCGACTTCTACTTCAAACGCGTGAAGATTGTGGCCGATGCCGTACGCAAGGCTCATCCTGAGATAAAGATTATCGGCACCAGCGGTCCCGACTCCGAGGGACACAACTTCGACATCGGCTGGGAAGCCATGAAGCGTCAGGGAGCCGACCTCGTGGACGAACACTTCTACCGCCCCATTTCGTGGTTCAAGAACGAGTGGAACCGCTACGACAAGTATGACCGCACAGGTCCAAAGGTTTTCGCTGGAGAATATGCCTGTCACGACCGTGGCAAGAAGTGGAACCACGCCGGAGCCAGTATCTACGAGGCTGCCTTTGTTACGGGCATCGAGCGTAATGCCGACGTCGTACACATGGCTACCTACGCCCCCCTATTCAGCCACGTCGATGGTTGGCAGTGGCGCCCCGACATGATTTGGTACGACAACCTGCGTTGCGCCCTTTCGGCCAGCTACCATGTACAGGCACTCTTCGCCCAAAACAAAGGTACCAACGTTCTCCCCATCCAAAACAGCAACTTCCCCAAGAAGGGTGAAGACGGCGTGCTGGCCTCTGCCGTATGGGACAAGGACAAAGCCGAGTATATCGTAAAGGTAGCCAACACCTGCGAGCAGGCTAAGACCGTGGCCATCCGTCTTGAAGGCGAAAAAACCTTGGGACAGGTAACCGTCATCAGCCTCGACTGCAGCAACTACGACGGAGAGAACACGGTGGACAACCCCAACCTCATTACTCCCAAAGAGTCTGCCACCCAAGCCAAAGGCAACGTCATTGAGGCAAGCATCCCTGCCAAGACTTTCGTGGTCTTCAAGGCTAAAAAATAGTTAAAAAGACCGGGAAAGTTTGGAGATATAGTTTTTTCTCCCTAACTTTGTCATAAGGTTAATAAAAAATAGACATGGAAATGGATTCCGACGATGCGAAATCGTCGGGATTCCTTTTTTGACTATCGAAAAAATCGTAACTCGTAATTCGTATTTCGTAATTCATAACTCGTAAATAGCATTTCGTAAATCGTAAATTGTAAATCGTAAATTGTAAATCGTAAATTGTAAATAAATATGGCTTACATGTCACAACAGGGCTACGACAAACTGGTAGCCGAACTGCAGCACCTGGAAAGCGTAGAACGTCTCGCCGCCAGTGCTGCCATTGCAGAGGCTCGCGACAAGGGCGACCTCAGTGAGAACGCAGAGTATGATGCCGCAAAAGAGGCACAGGCCAAGTTGGAAACCAAGATTGCACTGCTGAAGCAGACCATCATGGATGCCAAAATCATCGACACCAAGACACTGGACACCAGCAGCGTGCAGATTCTGGCTACCGTAGGACTGAAGAACGTAAAGAACGGCATGCAGATGAAGTACACCATCGTAAGCGAAAGCGAAGCCAACCTGCGCGAGGGCAAAATCAGCGTAGGCACCCCCATAGCACAGGGACTGCTGGGCAAGCACGTAGGCGATGTCGTTAGCATCAAGGTTCCCGCCGGCATGGTAGAACTGGAGATAACAAGCATTAACTTCGACCTATAGGATTATCTTATCCCTCCTTAAACTCTTAACCCCTTTAAACCTTTAAACCTTTAATCCCCTACCCCCTAAACCTATGACCATATTCTCAAAGATAGTTGCTGGTGAGATTCCCAGCTACAAGTGTGCAGAAGACGACCGTTTCTACGCCTTCCTCGACATTGCCCCCCTGGCCCTAGGCCATACGTTGGTTATCCCCAAGCGCGAGGTAGATTACTTCTTCGACCTCACCGACGAGGAGATTGCCGCCATGCAGGTCTTTGCCAAACACGTAGCCAAGGCCATCAAACAGGTACTGCCTTGTCGCAAGGTGGGTCAGGCCGTACTCGGACTGGAAGTACCCCATGCCCACATCCACCTCGTACCCATGCAGAACGAGGGCGACCTGAACTTTGCTAACCCCAAGCACCAGTTCAGCCCCGAGGAGATGCAGCAAACAGCTGACAAGATTCTTCAGGCTTTCAATAATCGCTGAGAACTCAGAGTTTTCTGAGTCTTCCGAGACCTCCGAAAACTCCGAGAAATCATTCCCCATAAGCTAACTACTATGGAACACACACACAACTACTGTCTCATATTGGCCGGAGGCATTGGCAGCCGTCTATGGCCTCTGAGCCGCAAGAGCCGCCCTAAACAGTTCCTCGACATTTTTGGAACGGGGCGTACCCTGCTGCAAGAGACTTACGAGCGCTATGCGCGGTTCATGCCAGCCGATCACATATACATCTCTACCAATGTAGAATACCTGCCCTATATCTATGAGCAACTGCCCATGGTTGACGACCGTCACATTCTGGAAGAACCCCTCCAACGTGGCACCCTGGCATGTGTAGCCTGGGGAACCGTGTTCATCAAGAAAGTAGATCCACAGGCCAACATTGTGGTCTCTCCTGCCGACCAGTTGATTCTCAACGAAGACCGCTTTCAGGAAGACATCCGTCACGCCTTTCAGTTTGTATCTGCCGGCAAACGTCTGGCCGTAATGGGCATCCGCCCCACCCGCCCCGAAACGGGCTACGGCTACATCCAGATGGACGAAGAGACATCCGACAAGGATATCTTCCATGTGAAGACCTTCACCGAGAAACCCGAACGCCAGTTTGCCGAGATTTTCATGCAGGATGGTAGTTTCCTTTGGAACACGGGTATCTTCCTCTTCAGTGCCGATGCCATGCTCGACAACATCTACCGTCTAGTTCCTGAATATCAGGTAGAGATACCAAAGATGATGGCTGGTGCCGAAATTGCCGACCCCACATACCTGCCCGACTTCTTCAGCGTGTTGCCCAAACTAAGCATCGACATGAGCATCATGGAGAAGAGTGAGAATGTCTATGTCTGCACGTGCCATTTCGGATGGGCCGACCTTGGCACCTGGGGCACCCTCGATGCCCACCAGCAACGCGACAAGGACGGCAACCTGCTGCTCAACACACAAGCTCAGCTTTACAGTTGCAAGGGCAACGTGATACGTATGCCCAAGAACCACACTGCCATCATCGAAGGACTTCAGGACTACCTCGTGGTGGAGGAGGGCGACGTGCTGATGATTTGTCCCAAACAAAACACCGCCACCATGCGCCGCATGATGACCGAAGCACAAACCCAACTTGGTTTGGAATAAAAAGCAATAAGAGCCATAAAAAAGCCTCCCCGAGCCATGCGGCTCGGGGAGGCTTTTTCATATACGTTAGTTAACGTTTTTTTTTCGTTATCGTTTTCGTCTTCGTTCACGTTAACGTTTCCGTTATCGTTACTTAATACTCCCAGGGATTCTCTTCGAAGATGAACTCCTTGACGTCGCCCTCTTCGGGAATAGGATCAGTGGGATCTGCCTGGCCAAGACCCGAACCACCACCTACACCGGTAATGGAGGCTGACAGCATCTGTACAACATTGACCTTCTGAATCTCTGTATCGGGTTGCAAATATGTCTTTTTCATAATCTTCTAATTTTGAATTTTGAATTTTCAATTTTGAATTTTCAATTATTTTACAACCACTTTCTTGCCGTTCTTCACGTAGATGCCACGGACGGCCTTGCTGACGCGCTGACCAGCCAGGTTGTAGATGGCACCCTGCTCAGCCTCTGCCTCGGCGTTGATGGCACTGATGGCTGTCTCCAGACCGTCGATGAACATCTTAACGCTTGATGCTTCCTGAGCATCGATGTAGGCACGGAAGGCCTTGAGGTTGGTAGAACCGGCGCTCTTGTACAGGAGGCCGCCACTAACGAAGTAGTCACCTGCAGCAACCGTGATGGGAGCATACGTACCCACGAAGAGAACGTTATTGCCACCAACCTGAGCCTCGCTGGCAGGAACCGTGATAACATTATTAAATGTCTGAGCAGAAGTGGCTACTGTAGCCTTCACCAAAACGGGCACGTTGGCTGTAATAGAACCGTCACCCTCGTTAAAGTTGATGGTTACATTATTAGAATCATCACTGGTCTCACTGAAGTTGTAAACTTTGGTACCAGCACCGAATGCATCAGCCACCTGGTCAGCCGTCAAGTCGAAGGGCAGAACTACGGTGTTGTAGCCAGCCTTGATGCTGCGCGATACCATCACGTTAGCATATGCCTCTTCAATGGTATTATCGTTTGTCTCAATATATGTGATGTCCACTATCTCAGCCTTAACAAGGCTTACATTGGTCATCCAGGTATTTCCGTTGTTGGCAAGTGTGAGTACATAGTTACCAGCAGCACCTGTTGTAAAGAACGTACTTACGGTAGCCCAGTCGCTGGTAGAGCCATTGCCGGGGAAGGTCTTTCCACTCAGTCCATCCTCACCATTAAGGATACTTGCGGTTACACCATGGTTGGAGTTATTCTCATGCGAACGGTAGCTGAATGTCAGTTTGTAAACGGTATTGGCAGCCAAAGGCATGGTGTACACACCTGTTGTACCATACTTGAGAGAACCCGGCTGGTTGTAGTATGCCGTTTCGAAGTCGCCTGAAAGGGCACTCTGCATCTGTCCCCAACCATTGGTGCGTGCCCATCCGTCAGGATAGTTAGCACCCTCGGTCACGGTTGCAAACATACCGTTGTAGATAGCATCCACATCTGCACTATTGGCAATCCATGCAGCAGTATTCAGTTCAGCTATCAGTGCATGCACATCCTCCTGTGCGTTCACGGCAGTCTGGTCAAGAGCCTTAGCGGTAGCCAGAATCCGAAGAGGTTCAATGTTGATGTAGGGGGCATATTCGCCAGCACCGAAGCCAAAGGTCCTGTTCTCGGCAGCCTCAATGGCGGAGTTCAATGCCTCATAATCTTCAGCGGTAGCCACAACAGACTTCTTCAGCACGGTAAAGTCAACGAAACTACCCCAACTATTCCCAGCCAAACGAGCGATGGTTTGCGTCACGGTAACGTCGGTGGCAGCGGTCAAGGTGACGGGAATCATACGCCATTCCCAACCACGACCAATGTTTTCATTAGCATAAGTGCCCTCTGTCGAGAAGTTGGCATTACCGTCTGTATCGATACCCCGTCCCAAATCACCATTGTTAGCATAAGTGACAGTTACACCATTGGCCTCCATCGTCACCACGGTGTTAGCACTACCGCGACCGGCACTCATCAGTACGAACTCACCGGCAGGCAGACTCAGCGTGGTGCTACGCGATACCGTGTTAGCACTACCCGACCAGTTGTCAGCGTAAGAGATGCTTGCATCACCGCTCCAATGCTGACCACTACTTGTAGAACTGAGCGAACCACTCCATGAAGTGGGATAAACGGCAGTTGCATCGATGGGATAGTCTGCCTTCGCAGCCGCAAAGGCGGCTACATTCAGTGCCCTTGCTGCCTCAACAGCCTCATCGGCCGTGGTAGGAGCCGTTACCGACACACCAAATGGGGTGTACATGGCCACGGCATCAACGTAGAAATCGTAGTTTGACTTAGCAGTTGTGAAAGTACTAATAGCCGTGTTCAGGGCAGCTGTAGCATCGTCATAGCCTTGTGCAGTCGTAGGTTCAGCCTTGGCAACCTCTGTCTGAAGGGCGGTCTTCTCCGAGCCCGTCACGTTAGCATAGTCGCTGTTGGCAAGAGCAGCGTTGGCATTGGCCAGAGCTTCATCCCAATTGGCCTTGTGAGCACCAGCTTGTGCCTGTGCGATAACATCACCAGCACCGTAATAGGTCAGAGTAACATTGTCGATACCCATCCATTGGGTTGTAGCCGTAGTTTGTTCCAGACCGATTTCAACGGCATTGGTAGTTACCACTGTCCATACCTCGTAGAAGGTGGGATCACCCGTAATAAGGTACGTTTTGTCATTGTTGGCATATACATACTGGCTTTCATTGGGGTCTGCCAGAGCTTGGACGAAAGCAGCAATCTTCAGCTTGTAGGTACCATTGGGGATATTGTTGATGTTCTGATACATCTTGTTGACCTTGGCACTACCGTTCCAGTTCTCGAAGAAGGGTACCGTGAAGTCACCATGTTGATTTGATGCAAGTGCCTGATTCTGGAAACCACCTGTGCAAGTCCATCCATTGGTATTGCTGTCGAATGTACCGTTGACAACAAAACCGGTCAGCATACCGTTTGTAGCGGCAGCATCGGCTAAACCATTTTCGTAACGAAGTACGGCATCCTTGTCGGCAGCTTGCAGATCTGCCAATGCCTGCTCAAGTTCTGCCTGTGTGGTAGCGGTATTGAGAACACTCTGAGCGGCAGAGATAGCGCTGGCCAGACCTTCCTTCGCATCGCAAAGCTGAGCCTTGGCGATTTCAGCCCCCAGAGCATCCTTGGCTGCCTGGAGAGGGTCAGACCACGTCAACTTCACGTGGCTCACATAAAGGGCGGGTGTAACATCAGCAGAGGAATTATTGCTGCCAGTACCATAACCAAAGCTGACGGTCAGGGGGGCAGGATTTTCCAGTGTCACATGGATAGTGTGGGTTGTCCAGCTGCTCTGAGCCTTCATCCATTCGGTTTCTGCGGAGTAGTACTTTGTATCGCCAACCTGCACAAAGCTGTAGTCGGCATAGGTGAGATTCTGGGTAGCACTGTTCACGTTCTCTACGTCGTACGTCAACGTATATACACCAGCGGGAAGGGCAACCGTGGTTTGGTTATAGGAAGCGAAGTTTCCGCCCCAGCGTGCTTCGAAGCCGAAGCAGTATTCAGTGGCAAGATGGGTGGCATCTACTGTTGCCGGTGAGAAACGGACTTGGTACGTTCCAATCAGGCCATTACCCTTATCATTGAAGCTACTCGAGCTTGCCACTGTCCAGCCATCAAGGGAAGCCAGGTCGGCATTGGCCAGGGCAACAGTAGCCTCTGTTCCGCCAATGATGGCATTAGCCATGGCTGTCTCTGTAGCTGTATTCAGCGTCTCAGCAGCACTATTCACCTGCTCTTGCGTAGCATTGATATTGTCATACACAGCCTGAGCTGTAGCAATGGCTGAGGTAAGGTCGCTGTCACCGAGTCTGCCATTTATGCTGTTGGCCGATGCAAGAGCGGTTACCAATACATCCTTTACCACCTGAGAGGTGAACTCTATCTTCACACAGTCGATGAACAGCATGGGGTTGGCCCCCGAACCGCTGCCTGTGGACTGATAACCGATACGGATTTGTCCCTCGGTCTCAGCAGACAGCGTAAACGTTACGGTTTGATTAACCCACTGACCAACGGTCGGATTTACAGCAACAGTTCGGTTGGTACCACTTGTTGGGAAGAAACCCGTATAGGTGGTGTTGGTCTGTGTTCCACTCTGGTTGTACATGGGAACGGTGATGGTGTACTTACCAGCAGCCAAAGTGACATTCTGGTAGTAGTATCCCCCGTCGCCCCACACACCGAAGAAGCCAAAACAATTGCCACTGGCCTCGCCGTTGGGATTAGTGGCGGGAGCAGCCTTGCTATTACCCTTCAATTGTGTGGAAGAGCCGTATGCAAATACACCTGCAGCCATACCAGAATTGGGGTACGAGCTATTGCTATTGTCACCAGCTGTTACTACGGAAGTCCAGCCTTCAATGGTCTGGAAACCGTAAGGCAAACCATCCTTACCATATCCATAGAGGTAAGTTCCCGTCAGAGGCGTGCTCTGCGAAAAATCAGCATTCGTCAGGTACGTGCTGGTCACGTCCGTCTGTGCCCATGTCAGTGCCGTACACAGCATGGCGACGGCAAGTGCAAAAAGTTTTTTGATTTTCATTTGTTTATGATATTAGTTGTAAAAGGTTATTTATATCATACATATTCTGTGCAAAGATACGAAAAGTCGAGAGCAAAACAAGACAAAAATTTTTGTTTTTATGCCGAGACGGAGTATCTTAGCCAATTTATTGGCAAATATACAAAATATCAGAAACAATCAAGCACTTACAGCCAAAAAGTTGAGATGTAACCATAAAAACAACCCTCCCCGAGCCGTGCGGCTCGGGGAGGGTTTATCATTGTACGTTAGTTAACGTTCGCGTTCCGGTTAACGTTTTCGTTATCGTTATCGTTCACGTTAACGTTTCATTACTTAATACTCCTCTTCTACCATATCGTTGCTCCAGATATCCCAGGCATTGTCCTCCTTAGTGAGAACTTCACCTGTGGGATCTGCCTTCTCGCCACCATTCTGCAAAGAGAGGGCGAGCATTTCTACGGCATTGAGTTCCAGAATCTCAGTAGCGGGTTGCAAATATGTCTTTTTCATAATCTTCTAATTTTGAATTTTGAATTTTCAATTTTGAATTTTCAATTATTTTACAACCACTTTCTTACCGTTCTTGATGAAGATACCCTTCTGAGCCTTCGATACGCGCTGACCAGCCAGGTTGTAGATGACATCATTGCCCTCTTCAGCCTCGATGGCACGGATAGCATCAGCATCAGTACCCAGGAAGAATACCTTAACCTCACCGCCAGCAGGAGCTGTCAGGTAAGCACGGTTAGCACCAACGGTGGGCAGACCTACGGCCTCGTCAACCTGGTAGAAACCTACCTTACCACCGTTCTTCTGCAGTACGTAGCTCTCGTTGGGAGCGCTCTGGGCAGCATATACACCAGTCAGCAAACCATCGGTATAGGTGAGAGCAACACCCTGAGCATCACCAGTGAGATCCTCGCTCCAAGCACCTTCGATGATGTAGGGCTTGTTGGCCTCAATGGCATCAACTTCAGTGAGTGTGAGAACGTCACCGTCAACAGTAGCACAACTGTAAACCTTCACACCCTCGGGGATGCTTGTTACAGCGAAGGGCAGCATGGTAGTACCATAGCCAGCAGCTGTAGTATTGATGGTGATTACGGGTTTCTCGGTCTCTACGATGAAGAAGTCGATATGGCTGTTCACGGTGAATACACCAGCGTCCTGAGAACCGATGTACTGGTTGGCAGCCACATTGCGCAGGTTGTAAACGCCCTCAGTAGCAGTTGGGATGATAGTTACTTGCAGAGCATCGTCAGCATTGGTAGTGGTGCGAATCTGGTTGGCATTGCCACTATAGGGCTGACCGGTGCAAATGTAACGTACGTTACCGTCTGCATCAATCTGCGACATCTTGTAGTTGTTGCCGCTCACCTTGGTGAAGGTGAATGCCTGTGCCAGGTTCTTGTTGGCAACTTCCTTATACTGGATGTTGTACAAACCAGCATCGCTGCGACCATTAGCAATGTAGGTCATAGCCTTATTGTTGTATGTCCAACCAGCGTATGTCAGAACCACATTGAAGAGCTGACCATCAGCAGGAGCATTCACTGTAGTTAGAGCCTCGTAAACGCCCTCAACGTCAGCCACACTGGCCGTACCCTGTACGAGAGCGTTGGCTGCATCGATGGCATCCTGAGAATACTGGAAGGGAGCAGTTCCGATGTTGGCGGTAGGAATAGCATCCAAAGCATACTGCACATTACCAACAACCGACTCATCAACAACCTCAACAAGCACGAATTCGTCGAAGCTGGAATTCTGGTTCCAACCCATGCGTACACCTACATAGGGAGTTGTGGCCTCGAAGATGCATTCGGTCTTGCTCCACTCGGTGGTAGTGTTGCCTGCGCCCTGCGGCCACTCGAACTCCTTAATTGTACCACTTTCGGTAGTAGCATCAGACATAGCGAAGAGGGCATTGTATTTGAGGTTGGCCGAAGTGGGAGCCTTTCCGCTTGTGTAAACAGAGAAATAATATTTCTTACCAACCTCTACTTCAACAGACTTACGAATCGTATTTGCAGAACCTGTACCACCACCATTGGTAGTAATATAAGCACCGTCGTTTACACCACCATTTGCAGAAATTGTGAAGTTGCTAGCTACAGCATCTGTAGTATAGCCAATGGTCTTCCAACCAGCAACTGCATTGGGATAGCCAAACGATCCATTCTTGAATAGGTTATTAGACGACAATGTGGTTACACTCATACTTGAGCCACTTGCCACTTCAACCGAAGCAGGAACAGTGGATTCGGGGAAGCTAACTGTTACCGTAGCGCTAGCACTTACAGCGGGAGCAAGCGTGCTGGTTGCTGTGATGGTAGCTGTACCTGTGGAAACAGCGGTAACGACACCATTGGCAACGGTGGCAACAGTCTCATCGCTCGAAGCCCATGTGAGATAACCTTCAGTAGCTTCAGCAGGAGTATAAGAAGGAGTCAGCGTGACTGTACTTGTTGTTGCATCGAGAGCAATAGGATCAGTAACGACATCCTCGCCATTCTTCAGAACGATAGCTGTGGGAGCCACAGATTCCTCTTCTGGAGTCAGGTCACGTTCCTTAATGTACTGTATATTCTTGAACGAGAGCCAGCTGATGTTGTTGTCGCCAGCGCGGTTGATAACCACGTTCAGTGTACCGTCCTTGACAAGACCTTCAGCCTCGAAGGTAGCCAGTGAGAACTGAGTTCCATCAACCACAGTGCCTTCGGTCACGTCAACCGAGGTACCCTCATTCACCTGCATGGTGATACCGGTGGCATCAGCAGCATCTACGCCGTTCTTAGCACGTACGCGGATAAGAGCGGAAACCTTATAGAGTCCGTTGGGCAGACTGGTGAGCTGACCCTGGGTCGTGCCTTCGCCAAGGCTATTGCCGTCGGCAACCCAGTTCTGGAAGAAGGGCACGAGGAAGTTGGAACCATCGGTTTCACCCTCAGTGCTCCAGTCGTTGTACTCAGCACCAGTCCATGCATCCTGCATGAAGGCCTCGGCTACTGTCCAGTCAGCCTCAGCGCGAGCAGCGTGCCAACCATAGGTTGTGGTACCCAGGTTGTTGCCGTTGGCGGCCTGTGCGTCGGTAAGTGTACCATTGTTATAGGCTGTTTCGGTAGCGGTGATAGCATCACCAAACGTGGTGATGGCCGTCTCGCTGGCAAAGTTGTGGTTGGCCTGCAGCGTCTTGGCAGCAGCGATGATAGCCGGAGCCTGTGCATAAGCGTCAATAGAAGCCTGAGCGGCAGCGATGGCAGCCACAGCGGCGTTGTAGTTAGCCACCGTCTTGTTGGCATTGTAGGCAGCGATTGCATCATTCTGAGCGGCAGCTGCTCCTGCGTTCATCTTGCCGGTAACGGCGGTCACGTCGGGCAGAGCAGCACTGACGAGGGTCAGGCGGAAGTTATCCACAGCAATCCAGCTGGCACCTGCACCCGTGCCAGTACTCTCAAAGCCGAAGTTGACATCGGTATTGTCGTCGATGGCGAACACTACAGTGTAGTCGGCCTCGGAGTCGGCAATAGTGATGGCCTCCTCGAAGCTGTTAGCGAAGAACTTGGCAGAGGTGACACCGCGAGCTTTTGCCTTAGCGGTGAGCTGATATACACCAGTGGGCATGGCCGTAAGAGTCTGTGCTATACTGAAGGTACCGTTGGGTTGCCACTTTTCGCAATATACGTTGCCGTCCTTGCCGAAGCTGGTGTTGTTCTGGAAGGCCATACCGTTGTTTGTCCAGCCAGTTCCATTGTTTTCGAAGCTGGGGTTGATGAGCAGTGCGGCCGTCAAATCCAGATTGGTCTCGGTGGTCGTGCGGAGGTAGTTCTTCAGGGCTGTACGCAGGGCTTCAGATGCCGTAGCCAGTGCCTCGGAGGTGGTAGCAGCATTGGCTGCTTCGTCAGCGCTTGTAGTGTTCACATCGCCAGACACAGCCAATACAGCAGTCTTCACTGCTAAATACTCAGTATAGGGTGCCTGCATGGCCTTAGCCGTGGTGGTGGCATCCTGGATGGCCTGAATGGCAGCAAGCCAGTCGGCCTTCTTGGTGTAAGTCTTGTTGTTTGCGGTTACCACATCGTTCAGCGTGGTATAGACAGCTGTGGGTACGGTGCCCTCAACAGCCTGTGCGGCGGCTACAGCGTCGGCCATCTGCTGCTCGTACACGCTATAGTCAACAGCACCGTAGTACTTCAGGGTGAAGTTGCGGAAGATGGTCCACTTGTCAGTTTCGGTGTCTTGGTTATCAATACCAATCTCCACGTCGGTAGCCTCTTCCATGAGGAACTTCAGACTTAACTGCCCATTGCCGTTGTCAAAGTATGTCTTGGCATCAGCCATGCTGTTAACTATAGTATTTGCCACACCGGGGATGAGAATCTTGTCCTCACCAGCATAGAAGTATGTGCTGTGGTTACCAGCGCGGTGGAAACCTGTTACGCCAAACTCCCAAGTACCTGCCACCAGATTCAGGGTCTGGTAGAACTTGAAGGTGGCGTTGTAGAACTCAGTTTCGCCATAGTTGGTGGTAGGACCAGTACCGCCTACTTTGTTAGCTACAGTCCAGCCGTCAACATTCTGGCTAACGGTAGGATTCACTACGAGAAAGTTGGTAACATTGAAGTAGGCATTCTCATTGAGGCTGACGGTGGTGATAAAGGGCACCACTGCGGCTTTGATAGCAGCAATCTGAGTGTTGAGATCTTCGAGTGTAGTCTTTTCGTCGGCAGCGTCAACCACAGCCTTGAAGGTAGCCTTGGCATTAGCAGCATCGGTGTAGTCGGTTTGGTTGTACAGAGCCTTTGCCTCCGTCACAATGGCATAGGGAGCCACCATGGCTTGGTATTCGGTCACCAAAGCGTTCACTGCATTGGTTGCAGTGGTATAATCGGCTGCAGTGGTGTAGGTCTGGTTCAGTGCGGCCACAGAAGCGGAAAGATTCGTATATGCAGCCGTAGGAATCTTACCCTCAAGAGCCTCGGCTGCACTTACTGCAGTAGCCAGAGAGGCAGCGAACTCAGAGAGGTCGAGGCCGTAGTAGTAGAGGCGGAACTCGTCATAAACTGTCCAACCCTGACCATTCTCGTTCTTCACGCCCAGACGGATATTACCGTCGCTGATGTTGAACTTACCCGAGCTCTGTCCTGCCCAAGCATTATTCTCCATAATCAGCTGGTAAGCAGTACCACGATAGCCATTGGCTGCACTGTTCTCAGTGGTCAGTGCACCAGCCGCGCTGTTTCCATAAACGTAGGTGGAGCCAGTGTTACCGAAGCCAGAGCACTGTACTTCGTATGTGCCGTCGGGCATGCCAGAGAGCGTCTGATAAACATCGAAGGTAGTGTAATAATATTCATTACCATAATATTTATTGCTGATACCCTCAACAAATTGGCCGCCAGTGTTCGTACGTGTCCAGTTGCTGTTGCGTCCGTCATTGCGGGCGAAACTGCGTCCTTTGATGAACACAGAAACATCCATGGGGTCGGTTGTGGAGTAAGTCTTAGCCTGCATGGCAGCCTTAAAGTCATCCTCACTCACAAGCTTCCACCACATTTTCCAGTCATCAGCGGAGGTGAGGTCTCCGTAATAAACATCATTGAGTTCGTTGTTGGCAATCAGATACTTATCACCATTACTGATGGTGTACACGTTTGTCTGACCAGCAACAGGAGTGAAGATCCAGGGCGTGGGATCGCCATCGCACCATGTGCTGGTGGCAAGATAATGGCTGTTACCGCCATTGGACACATTGGTGTTGAGGTTGTAGGCTTCGCCGTTGGCCTCAAGGATGATGTCCAGACCGAAACCTGCCTGGAGGTAGGCATTGGTGCCCCAACTTTGGCCAGGGTCGCCGTTGTTGAGGAATTTTTCTGCCCCCACGTTGTAGAGGTAGAAAGTACCCTCACTCGCTGCGTTGCCCGTCCACGTTTGTGCCCTCAGTCCGAGTGCACTTACGATGCATAGCATCGCGAAAAGGAATTTTCTTTTCATTTAGTTAATAAATTAGGTTAGTTAATAAAAATTTTCAGTGTTTCACAAATAATCGCGCAAAGATACAAAAAAATCGGGAATAATCAAGCACTTACAGCCCAAAAGTTGATACAAAACCGCAAAAACAGCCCTCCCCGAGCCGCATAACTCGGGGAGGGCTTATCATTTACGTTAGTTAACGTCTTAGTTTTCGTTCACGTTAACGTTTTCGTTATCGTTTGCGTTAACGTTTTCGTTTGCGTTAACGTTTTCGTTCCTTAATACTCCCAAGGATTCTCTTCGAAGATGAACTCCTTGACGTCGCCCTCTTCGGGAATAGGATCAGTGGGATCTGCCTGGCCAAGACCCGAACCACCACCTACACCGGTAATGGAGGCTGACAGCATCTGTACAACATTGACCTTCTGAATCTCTGTATCGGGTTGCAAATATGTCTTTTTCATAATCTTCTAATTTTGAATTTTGAATTTTCAATTTTGAATTTTCAATTATTTTACAACCACTTTCTTGCCGTTCTTCACGTAGATGCCACGGACGGCCTTGCTGACGCGCTGACCAGCCAGGTTGTAGATGGCACCCTGCTCAGCCTCTGCCTCGGCGTTGATGGCACTGATGGCTGTCTCCAGACCGTCGATGAACATCTTAACGCTGGATGCTTCCTGAGCATCGATGTAGGCACGGAAGGCCTTGAGGTTGGTAGAACCTGCGCTCTTGTACAGGAGGCCGCCGCTAACGAAGTAGTCACCTGCAGCAACCGTGGTGGGAGCATACGTACCCACGAAGGAAACGTTATTGCCACCAACCTGAACATCAGCTGTGGGAGCCTCAACCTGTACACCTTCGAAGATCTGTGCACTGCTGGCAGCGGTAGCTTTAACCAGAACAGGAGTGTTAGCCTTGATTGAACCGTCACCCTTTGTGAAGTTGATGGTTACATCATTAGAATCATCACTTGTCTCACTGAAGTTGTAAACCTCGGTACCAGTACCGAATGCAGTAGCTACCTGAGCAGAGGTCAGAGAGAAGGGCAGAACTACAGTGTTATAGCCTTCCTTGATAGCACGACTCATGGTAACGTTAGCCACATCCACATCCTCAATGGTGTTGGCTACAGCCTCGTTATATGTAACACTGGTAGATTTGTCAGCATCAGAGAGCAGTTCTGCATCTGCGATGGACACCCAACCAAATTGCGTAGAAGATTCTGCGTGGATGCTGATAGTAACATCACCGTCAGCTGCTAAAGTGAAGGGCAAGAAGCGCCATTCCCAACCATAACCAACACCGCCATTCGCGAATTCACCCTCGTCAAAGCTGGCAACACCGCTGGTGGTGATACCCTTAGAAGAAGCACCAACATTAGCGATAGCTACAGTGTTAGCTGTAGCGGTAGCAGAAACGGTACCAGTTACATTACCGCTGGCACGAGTTGCCACCTTGAGAACATAGTTACCAGCAGGCAAGTTAGCGGACTTCATATAGTCAACCGTGAAACTGTTGGAAGCCCAACCGTTTACACCCTGCTCATAGTAGGTGTAACCTTCGCCTCTAAAGTGCTGTGTTGAAAGTGTCTGAGGAGTATCGGGATTGCCACCAGAGGTTGCCGTCTTATCCCATGTAGAGAATTCTCCAATCTTACCCGTAAGCGAGTAGATGTATTCTGTAGAAACCTTGTTGTACTGAGCCACTCTCAAAGCAATGGCAGCAGATGCGGCCTCAGCAGCCACAGCAGGTTCGGAAACGCCGAGAAGTGAACCCCACAAAGTTACAGTTTCCTGTGCAGCAATCGCATAGCTATTCCAGCTTGCAACGCCAGCCGTGAAGACTGTAGTATAGCCCTGGATGAGTGTGGTCTGAGCCTCATACCATTCAATAGTCTCTGTGGGAGTAGCAGCTACAGCTGTAGCCAAATTTGCACGATCTGTACCACCAACATTCACATTAGCAGCGTCATTCAGTGCATCAGTAGCAATGTTTACGGCTTGTTCGTAAGCTATTCTTGCAGCAGCTACATTTGGTTTAGCCTGTACGGTATAGTTACAGAAACTCAACCACTGGTATTGAGCAGCGCTGGGGTTATTACCGAACACCTCAATTGTTACAACAGCCTCATCTGTAAGCGTGAAAGGCACGTAACGCCACTGCCAGCCACGGCCGTTTCCACCGTTGGCAAAGCCAGCTGGATCGGAAGCATCGAAGCTTGTAACACCAGACTTGTTAATACCACGACCTGTATCACCAGTGGGGAAGTCGTTAACGGTACCTATGATGGAGCCACCAGCCGACACATTCAACGTCAAAAGAGAACTTGCAGAATGACGACCAGCCACCTTAAATACATATTCTCCTGCGGGCAGGGTAATATCCTGTCTGTAAGAGGTGCTCCAGTTCGTAGCCTGATTCCAACCATTCAGTTGCTCGTTGTAGGAAGTGGTACTTGTACCATCCCAGTGCTGACTTGTCATGGTACCTGCATTCTCAGTCGTCCAAGCACCCAAGTCAATGGCGACCGTATAGTTACCGACAACATAGTTGTACTCGTCAACCATCAAAGCCTGCGTGTTGGCAGTGGCTTCAGCAGCAGTGGTTACATTGGCGTAAGCATCTGCATCAGCTGCAGCGATACCCAGGGCCTTGGCCTTGGCTATCTCGGCTACAAGTGCAGCATAGGGATCAACCAGTTCAAGGGCAGCAGTATTTGCATTGTTCAATGCATTGAATGCAGCAATCGTCTTGGTGCTTTCAAGTGTATTCTTCAAGTCAATAAGGTTGCTGTAAATAGATGTTGGAACTGTACCTTCGGCAGGAATCGTAGCCACAAGGGCTTCGATGTCAGCATCAGCAACCTGATCCGTGTAGTAGGTCAGCGTGAACTGGCCGAAGGGGCACCACATGTAGCCATTTACCCAGCATCCCTGAACAACACCGATTTTCAGTGTACCGTCAGTAACGAAGGTATAGAAACTATGACCATAACCATTGGCCTTGGTGATGCCGCCACGACCATTGGCCTTGTTAGGAACATCAATCCAGTGCTTGAACTCAATCTGGGCATCGTTGGCATACACGAAAGCGGGGCTGCTGGTCTCACCAGAGGCGATGTTGTTGGCTTCGTTTGCATTCTTCGGACGGAAAGTACCCACGAACTCTACCTTATAAAGACCGTTAGGCAGACCGCTGACCGTCTGGGTTGCCGCACCGCAACCATTCCAGAATTCAGCACAACCACTGCCTACACCGGCTCCTTCTGAACGGTTACTACCAGAAGCTGCTGCATGTGTCCAACCATCCCAGTTGTTTGCAAGGGAGGCGTTGGTAATGCTGTTCGTGTAGGACTTACTGATGAACTGATCAACATCGGTAATGATAGCCTCTAACTCAGCAACCGAAGTTACGCTACTGTAACCCAACGTGGCAGCATAGCTGGCAGCCTTGCCATCCTTATAAGCCTGGATGGCAGCGTCATACTCGCTCTTTGTCAGGAACCTCCAGACTGTAGCCTCAGCCTCGTCTGTTGTGGAACCCAAACGCTTCACACCGTCGCCATTGGTATCGCCATTGTTGCAGAAGTAGCCACCGTTGGTGGTGTTAATCTTATAACCCTCACCAGAGGCAATCAAGGTAATGTTTTGAGCACTCTGATCCCAGAAACGGTCGGATGTGCGCAATCCAAGATTGGCATTGTTACCCTTGTTCCACATGACGTTCTTCAGCTGGTAAACACCGTCGGAAACATAAGCAACCTGAACGCCCAAGCCACCCACTTCCTGAACCGTAGCCTGGGTGCCCCAGTTAGCACCCTGGCTGATGAACTGACCTGTAGCGACATCCTGAATCCAGTACACCGTACCGTCAGTCAACTGTGCCCTCATTCCGAGTGCACTTACGATGCATAGCATCGCGAAAAGCAATTTTCTTTTCATTGGGTTAATAAATTAAGTTAGTTAGTTAAAAATATCTTTTTGTTTTATGGTTAGTCCTTATTACTTTGCAGTATTTCTCCACTATAGTCAAACGGAGAGTTTAGACTTGTTCAATATGCCCTTGCTGATGCCTATCGCGATATTCAAAATAGGCATATCCGACAAATGCAATTACAATTATGGTCAAAAGCATGATATTTGCAGCCATAGTTATTTCCTTTTTATATACTATCTACAGGAGTGCCGTGCTCGTAGAGATATTCAGGGGCAACATCCACCCTACCCTCATTCCAAGATACTGTCCAACCATCCAGTGTATAATTGTTAAAGGCAACAGGATTCCTAAAAAAGTCATACATGGGATGCGTACCTATAAGTTTTTCAAAGTCATAGTTCTTACGGCTTCCGTCGTTAAACGTAAGCTCCATGCAACACCCTCTTAGCGGTTTAGCCTGTATTACCCAAATCAAATTCATATTACTTATACCAATGGGTTTATTCTAACTAATTCCTGACCATTTTCAATTCGCTTCCAATTGTCCATCAGTTCATCTTTATGTAAATCGAGCCACTCATATACGAGATTTATCGCCCTGCGCGGCAAGTTCCCCGTCATTTCTCCATTTTGAATATTAATCAATGCCTTATATTCATTATAGCGGACATGGAAATGAGGAGGGTTGTGCTCCTGTACAAACATTGTAATCACAATTCCATAAAAAGAACTTATTTCAGGCATATCTACTTTTTATCTTTTTTCACATTCCACACGCCCACTACGCTATGCGTATAGGCATATTTGGTTACAAATATACAAATTTTCTTTTACAAAGAGTCAGCAGAAGCCCACAAGAACACCAAAAGCAAAATATTTAAACTTTTTTAACATAATTTGAGGATTAGTAGCTATCCAACGGATAGACCGCAAGCGGTTTTTCATGGTCGAAACTTCGTCCGCTCGATGACATCAGTCATCGCTTGCGTAGGATACCCAGAACAAGAACCTTACGTCGGGCCTTCGTCAACCTTATGACGAAGCTTGGTCAACCTTATGACGAAGCTTGATCAACCTTATGACGGAGGCCCGACATAAGGTTGACTAAACGCCGACGTCCTTACGCACGCGCGCGTTCCTTTTATATATAATATATGGCGAATGGCTAATGGCAAATGTAGCCTGCGGGATATTAAATGGTAAATAACGTGAATCCTTTAATCCGTGAGACCTGCGTAATCCTGATAATTTTAATAAAGAACACAGATTACAGAGATTATGGGGATTATTTAATAATCCGTGAAATCTGCGTAATCTGTGTTTTTTAATAATACCTGTGTTTTGTTCAGAATCAGCGGCCGGAGCTACGCACGAGTCCACGGATTTTCTCGTTCAGGGCCGTATTGGCCATGAGCTGTTCGATGGTAACGTGCATACGGTAGCACCAGTAGTGACGAGGATTTGAAGGTACGTTGATACGTTCAGCATCGGGATCACTAAAACGTACGGATTCATCGATGGAAAGCCAGTCTTGAAGGCTCAGCAAACAGAGCATGGAAGGCGATTCGAGATGACGCACCACAATCTCCTCGGCCACAGCCCCTGGCAGGGGATGAGGAGCCTGTCCCTCGTGGTATAGCATCTGGTTGTAATACGTTTGCACGGTCTCGCGCTGTTCGTCCCACCATCCGCGCAGAGTAGGCATGTCGTGGGTGGAGATGGTGGCCACACTACGATAGGGATTCTCCCACAAGTTGGCAAACTGCACCCATGACTTCTTGGGCATGGTCTGTATTTCCAGCGACAGGATGCCCAGCTCGTTCATCACCCAGGGTACACACTCGGGAATCATGCCCAAGTCCTCGGCACAGACGAGCATACGTGTGGCAGCCACAAGGTGAGGCATCTTCTTCATGGCCTGTTCGTACCAGAACTGGTTGTGGCGATGATGGAAGTAGTGTTCGTGGATGCGATTGAAGGCATCCTTCTCCCAATCGCCAAGGTCTTCATAGAGGAAGTCGTGCATGGCCACGATGCGAGGATGGAACTTGTCCGTCTCATGTTTGTCGCGCAGGAAAAGGACATTGCTGATCAGGCGGTAAAGCCCGTCACGTATGGACAAGCTATGGGCATCGTTCTTGTCCGAGAAAACGGCTTCCACCTTGCGCTGCGTGTTATATTCCTCCTTCAAGGCATAACGACCATTCCCCATCGGTTCCAGATAGGTGTGTCGCACGGTCGCCGTGTCGTCGCCAAAGAGACGATTGATGATACGGTCTGTAATGTAGGGCTGGAGATAGACCTGTTCACGCCAAGTGAGTCCAAATTCCTCGATTTCATCGACACTCATAGGCAATGCTGGATCGAAATGGCCCAACAGGCCATGGACGCTATCCTGTGGGATTTCCCAAATGCGGAAGAAGCCCAGGACATGGTCGATACGATAGGCATCGAAGTACTCTGCCATCTTCTCGAAACGACTGCGCCACCAACGGCATCCGTCGGCCAACATGGCCTCCCAGTTATAAGTCGGGAAGCCCCAGTTCTGCCCGTTCTGACTGAAATAATCAGGTGGAGCACCAGCCTGACCATCGAGGTTGAAATAGTGAGGTTCCTTCCAAGCCTCCACACTGGTAGGACTAATACCGATGGGAATGTCCCCCTTCAGTGCCACGCCTTTGGAGCGTGCATAACGCTGCGCTTCGGTAAGCTGTTCGTGGAGGATATACTGGACATAGCAATTAAAGTCGATTTCATCGGCAGCTTCCGTATCTTTTTTCATCAGCATGGAAGCAATCTTATCAGAATATTGCCGATACTTGGGCCAGCGTCGGAAGTCGGGGGTATGGAAGAGGTCGCGCAAGGTACAGAAAGCCGCATAAGGCAGTAGCCATTCCCTATTGGCCGAGTAGAACGCCTTATAGGCTTTGGTAGCCATGGTTTTCTTACCCTCCTGTACAAAGAGGCAACGCAAGTAGTTATGCTTAGTGTCCATTACCCGTTCGTAGTCCATCCGTGGCAGGGCATTCAGTTTCTGCTGGGCATCGCGGTAGGCCGTACGTTGGGCGGCATCTTCCAAGGGAGGCAGAGCCGACAAATCGGCATAGAGCGGATGGAGGGCATAAATGCTAATGGCATTGTAGGGATAAGAGTCGGTCCAACGTCGAGAAAGCGTGGTATCATTTACGGGCAGAAGCTGCAAGACACGCTGTCCCGTCATGGCCACCCAGTTAACCATCCGCTTGAGGTCGCCGAAGTCACCAACACCAAAACTATGCTCACTCCGCAAACTAAATACGGGTATTACGCAACCGGCACCCCGCCAAGGAGCGAAGGGAAGAGAAACGGGAGAATCCTCGATGGAAACAGACATTTTTCGTTCTACAGCAGGTTTTGCAAGGAGGCGGTTATCATGGAGTTCCCAGCCTCGCTGACTGCCCGTGTCGGCATCCAATACGAGATATTTGTATTCCAGCGTTCCGTCTATGGCATCGAGGTCAAGACTAAAAGCCCAAGTGTTCGGGGCTACAGGTACCAGACGTACCTCCCTACCCTGCTGCCATTCGCCCAAAAGAGGACTACTGCCCAGAACAGCCAGGATGCAGTCGGACGGTACCTCGGGAGCCTCGACCCAGATGGTCAGGGAGCGTTCCCACGGAGTCTCGGGCCAGTCCATCAGCTGGCGACGGGCAAAAGCCTCGGTGAAGGCACTGGTATATCGGTGGGGATTGGAGGGGCACTCGCGCCAATGGTCGATGCACAACAGGCGATTGACACTCCCCTTGGGAAGAGCTACTGTCCGGGCCTGCATGTCCCACTCCTTACGGACTACGCCGTCGTCTTTTTCTATACTATATTGGTAGGATATCTTTACTGCACTGGCAGAAAGCGGAACTTCGCCACGCCACAGGTTGCCATCCACCGTGGAAAAGGACAAATGTGTATTTGTCTCTTTTCCTGTTTTTGTCACGGCCGTCAAATCCACAGCCACACTTTCACCCCACACCGTGCGGTAAGGTATCTGGAAACTTACAATCATGGTATTGATATTTATTTGGTGCAAAGATAATGATATTCCGCGAATAATCACTATTTTTGTAGCGATAAAGCCTAAAAACATGAAAAGAATTCTATCCATTTTCGTCCTTAGCCTGTCTGTAATGGCTATTTTTGCCCAACGCACGGAGTATCTGTTGCAAGAAGGCTGGTATTTCCACCCAGGAGACATTACCCACATCGAAGAGACCCTAACCGACAACAACTGGCAAGCTGTAGAAATTCCACACGACTGGGCCATCACGGGACCTTTCGACCGGAAATGGGACTTGCAAAAGGTGGCTGTGAAACAGAATGGGGAGTCCATCCCCACCTGGAAGACTGGCCGCTCGGGCGGACTGCCCTACATCGGCGTGGGATGGTACAAGAACAAATTAAAAATTAAAAGTGAAAAATTAAAAATTAAAAGTGAAAGGTTCGTGCTGGTGTTCGACGGAGCCATGAGTGAGGCTCGCGTGTATATGAACGGGAAAGAAGCGATGTTCTGGCCATACGGTTACAACTCTTTCTATGTGGACGTGACTGACTTCCTCAACAAGGAAGGCGAGGAGAACCTGCTGGCCATAAGACTCGAAAACCGAGAACAGAGCAGCAGATGGTACCCGGGTGCCGGTCTGTACCGCAATGTACACCTTGTGACAACAGGTCCCATCTACGTTCCCGTGTGGGGAACACAGGTGACCACGCCCCACGTGGAAGAGGCGTATGCCTCCGTCACCCTAAAGACCAGGGTGGAAGGTGCAGGAGAGCAACCCGTACGCATCATCACCGACATCAAAGATGCCGAGGGGCGCATCGTTGCCCACAAAGACAATACTCAACGGCTCCTACACGGCCAACCTCTGGAACAACACTTCCTCATCGATACCCCACAGCTTTGGAGCCCCGAAAGCCCCGTGCTTTACAAGGCTGTATCTACACTGGTGATGGGTAATGACACGGTTGACACCTACGAGACAAGGTTTGGCATCCGAAGCATTGAACTGGTAGCCGACCGTGGGTTCTTCCTCAACGGTAAGCGACGTAAGTTCCAAGGTGTTTGCCTGCACCACGACCTCGGTCCCCTTGGGGCTGCCGTAAACAGGAGTGCCATACGTCACCAGTTAGAGATGCTGAAGGAAATGGGCTGCGATGCCATCCGCACCAGCCACAACATGCCGGCACCGGAACTGGTGGAGTTGTGCGACGAAATGGGGTTCATGATGATGCTGGAACCCTTCGACGAATGGGACGTGGCAAAATGCCAGAATGGCTATCACCGCTACTTCAAGGAATGGTCAGAACGCGACATGGTGAACATGATTCACCACTACCGGAACCATCCCTCGGTGGTGATGTGGAGCATCGGCAACGAGATTCCCACCCAATGGAAGCCCGAGGGGTACCGTGTGGCTAAGTTCCTGCAAGACATCTGTCATCGCGAAGACCCCACACGTCCTGTAACCTGTGGCATGGACCAGGTGGATGCCGTACTGAAGAATGGATTCGCAGCCACGCTGGATGTTCCTGGATTTAACTACCGCACCCACAAATATGTGGAAGCCTACAACACCCTTCCCCAAAATCTGGTGCTCGGCAGCGAAACGAGCAGCACGGTTAGCAGTCGCGGTACATATATGTTCCCGGCAGAACTGAAGAAGGGAGCCATGTACCCGAACCACCAGAGTTCGGGCTACGACGTGGAGGCTTGTTCGTGGAGCAACGTTCCCGACGAGGACTTTGCCCTGGCCGAGGACTATGACTGGACACTGGGACAGTTCGTGTGGACAGGCTTCGACTATCTAGGTGAGCCATCGCCCTACGACACCGATGCCTGGCCCTCGCACAGCAGTCTATTCGGCATCATAGACCTGGCCTCGCTACCCAAGGACAGATACTACCTGTACCGCAGTATCTGGGCACCAGAAAAAACTACGTTACACATTCTGCCTCACTGGACCTGGCCGGGACGCGAAGGGAAGGTGACTCCCGTATTTGTATATACCAACGCACCGGAGGCTGAACTGTTCGTGAACGGAAAAAGCCAGGGAAGACAGCGCAAACTGACTGCCGAAGAAAGTAACCAAAGAAAAGGGAAGGACCCGCTGTGGAGGCAGAGACGCTACCGACTGATGTGGGAAAACGTGGTGTACGAACCTGGGGAAATCCGTGTGGTGGTGTACGATAGCAAAGGGGAAACATGTGGTGAGAAGTGCATAAAGACCGCAGGGAAACCCCACCACCTGACACTGACTACCGACAAACCGCAGCTCCAAAACGACGGACGCGACCTGGCCTACGTCACCGTAAGCGTTGTGGACAAAGAGGGCAACCTCTGTCCCGATGCCCAGCATCTGGTGCAGTTCAGTACCAAGGGAAGTGGACGTTTCCGCGCTGCGACCAATGGGGACGCCACCTGCCTCGACCTGTTCCAACAGCCCCAACACCATGCCTTTGCCGGACAACTGACCGCTATCGTAGAAAGCGGAACAGAATGTGGCACACTGACCCTAACCGCCAAGACAAAAGGACTGAAACCAGCCACGCTGGCACTGGGAATAAGTGAGAGGTGAGAAGAGAGAAGAGAGAAGAGAGAAGTGAGAAGTGAGAAGTGAGAAGTGAGAAGTGAAAGGTGAAGGGTTAAGGGTGAAGGGTTAAGGGTGAAAAGTTTAAAGGTTTAAAGGTTTAAGGGGTTTAAGCTTCCCCCCTCCCTTTAGGGAGGGCTGGGGTAGGCTTATTATGTATTGTAAAGGGTCGGGGCGGGCCCCCCAAAAAAGGAGCAACCTCTGCGAATGAGAGGTTGCTCCTTTTCAAGTAGCGGGAAAGGGACTTGAACCCTTGACCTTCGGATTATGAATCCGACGCTCTAACCAGCTGAGCTATCCCGCCATCATTTCTCGAATGCGGATGCAAAGGTAGGCAGAAAATCCGAATCTGCAAAGAAAAGAGCCGTTTTTTTTATTATTAACAATAATTTGGTAGGGTTATAGGCTTTTTTTTCGTATCTTCGTAGCCGATTTAAGGATTCGCACGCGCATGAGACTCATAAAACGATTAGACACGTTCATCTTGAAAGCCTTTCTGCAACTTTTTGCAGCGACGTTTTTCATCTGTCTTTTCGTGTTTATGATGCAGTTTACCTGGCGCTACATCGACGAACTCATCGGGAAAGGGCTTTCCACACAGGTGCTGGCACAGTTTTTCTGGTACATGAGTCTGACACTGGTGCCCGTATCACTGCCTCTGGCCATATTGCTGGCCTCACTCATCACCTTCGGAAACATGGGTGAGAAACTGGAACTCCTCTCCATGAAGGCTGCGGGCATCCCCCTCCTGCGTATCCTGCAACCGCTTATTCTCTTTGTAGGATTGCTCAGCATCGCCAGTTTCCATTTCCAAAACAAGATTGCCCCCGAAGCCACCAAGCAACTGGGAGCCCTGCTGTGGTCGATGAAACAAAAATCGCCCGAACTGGAAATTCCCGAAGGGGTATTTTACAACGGCATTCCAGGCTACAACATCTATGTAGAGCATAAAGACCCGGAGACGGGTATGCTGTACGGCGTGATGATATACAACAACGCCAGTGCACAGGACGACACGCAGATTGTGCTGGCAGACTCGGCCCGTCTGCAAAGCACTGCCGACAAGATGCACCTGATGCTGACGCTTTACAACGGTGAACGCTTCCGCAACATGGATGCCCGAAGTGCCAACATGATGAAAGCCGAAGTTCCCTACATGCGCGAAACATTTGCTCATGAGGTGGACCTGATTGCATTCGATGCTAACTTCAACGTTCTGGACGCATCCCTGTTTGCAGGAAACGCCCAGACGAAAGACCTGAAAAGCATACGCTTTGGCATAGACTCCCTAAACCAGCGCATTGACAGCACGGGACGGGCACTTTATGAAATGGAACTGCATGCCACCATGGAACGCGAACCCCTCAGTTTCCAGAGCGAGAAAAAGGCTGCGGCTACCAAGAAAAAAGAGACTACGGAACCATTCGACAGCATATACCTAAGCCTGAACTACGAACAACTGCAAACCACATTCCGCACAGCCAGTAGCAAGGTGCGCCAACTGAAAGCCGAATATGAGTTCCGTGAAATAATCTCGGACGAAGACAACCGCGTACTGCGACTGCACTACGTGGAACAGCATAAGAAATTCACCCTCTCGGTGGCCTGTCTGGTATTCTTCTTCATCGGAGCACCCCTCGGTGCCATCATCAGAAAAGGAGGACTGGGAATGCCTGTCATTGTGAGCGTTGCCATCTTCATCTTCTACTACATCGTGAATGTCAGTGGTGAGAAACTGGCCAAGACAGGGCAGTGGTACATTCCCTTCGGTGTATGGCTCAGCACACTGGTGCTGGCTCCCATCGGTATTTTCCTCACCTATAAGTCGAATCAGGATTCGGCCGTATTCAACATAGAAGGATATCGTTCCTTCTTCATGCGACTGTTCGGATTGCGTGAGTCGCGCAAACTGAATCGTAAGGAGGTAATCATACAGGACCCAGACTACCCGCGGCTAATAGGCGAACTGACAGCATTGCAAACCAATTGCAAGAACTATGCAGAGGAGCACCACCTCATAAGGATGCCGAACTACAAACGCGTGTTCTTCGAGTACGAAGAGGATACGGCAGTCATCGACATCAACGAACGCCTAGAGGCAGCCGTCGAGGAACTGCACAATAGCAGTAGCAACAATATTATTGCATTACTGAACGAACTCCCTGTGCTCGTGCCCGATGCGCACACGCGCCCCTTCCACAATGCACGATGGAATATGGTGGCAGGCATCGTCTTCCCCGTAGGATTGCTCCTCTGGTTCCGCATCTGGCGCTACCGACTGCGCCTGCTTCACGACATGAACACCATACAACGAGAAACGCAGAAGATAGTGGAGAGGATTGAGAGGTTAGAGGGTGAGAAGGTGAGAGGGTGAGTAATCGGACGCCCGTTAGGGCTACGCTTGCGTAGCGAAGAGGAGCAAGAAGTTTAGAAGTTTAGAAGTTTAGAGGTTTAGAAGTTTAGAAGTGAAAAGAGTTTTGAACGAAATATGAACGAGAACTTGAAAAACATTGAACTAGCCATCGAAGATTTCCGACAAGGCAAGTTCGTAATTGTGGTCGATGATGAAGACCGTGAAAACGAGGGAGACTTCATCACGGCTGCTGAGACCATTACACCAGAGAAGGTGAACTTCATGCTCCAGAACGGGCGTGGCGTGCTCTGTGCTCCCATCACGATAAGCAGAGCCGAAGAACTGCAACTGCCACACCAAGTAGAGGAAAATACCTCGATGCTGGGAACGCCATTTACCGTGACCGTGGATTTACTGGAAGGCTGTACGACAGGAGTCAGTGCCCACGACCGTGCGGCCACGATACGTGCCCTGGCCGACCCAGACCGCAAACCGGCGGATTTTGGACGACCCGGACACATCAACCCCCTGTATGCCCAAGACAAGGGTGTACTGCGACGCGCCGGACATACCGAAGCAGCCATCGACCTGGCCCGATTGGCAGGTCTGCAGCCAGCATCGGCACTCATAGAGATTCTGAACGAAGACGGCAGTATGGCCCGTATGCCCCAACTGCAAGAGGTGGCCAAACGATTCGACATGCGCATCATCACCATCAAGGATCTCATCACCTATCGACTGCAACGTGAATCGCTGGTAGAAAAAGGTGTGGAGGCTGACATGCCCACTGAACACGGACACTTCCATATCATCCCCTTCCGTCAGAAGAGCAACGGACTGGAACACGTGGCACTATTTAAGGGCGAATGGAAAGAAAATGAACCCATACTCGTAAGGATGCACTCGAGCTGCATGACGGGTGACATCTTCGGTAGCCGACGCTGCGACTGTGGTGAACAGCTACACAAAGCCATGGAACTCATTGAGAAGGAGGGTAAGGGTGTCATTGTTTACCTGAACCAGGAAGGACGCGGCATTGGCCTGATGAACAAGATTGCAGCCTATAAACTGCAAGAGCAAGGCGACGACACCGTGGATGCCAACATTCACCTGGGATTCCAACCCGACGAACGCGACTATGGCGTGGGGGCACAGATATTGCGAAGCCTAGGAGTAAGCAAAATACGCCTCATCACGAACAACCCTGTGAAACGCGTAGGACTGGAAGGTTACGGGCTGGAGATTGTAGAGAACGTGCCCATCGTCATACAGCCCAACGAATACAACCGTCGCTACCTGGAAACCAAGAAAAACAGGATGGGGCATAGGCTGTAGTGAGAAGTGAGAAGTGAGAGGTGAGAAGTGAGAAGTGAGAAGATAAAAATTAAAAGTGAAAAACTAAAAATTAAAAGTGATTATATGGAAACTTTATCTGAGAGATTAAACAGACTGTCGCCCAGTGCGACCCTGGCCATGAGCCAACGCAGTAGTGAACTGAAAGCACAAGGTATTGACATTATCAACATGAGTGTGGGCGAACCCGACTTCAACACGCCCGACCACATTAAGGAAGCAGCCATACAGGCTGTACGCGACAACTGGAGCCGCTACTCTCCCGTTCCCGGTTATCCCGGACTTCGTCAGGCTATTGTGGACAAACTGAAGCGCGAAAATGGTGTGGACTACACCCCGGCACAGATTCTCTGCTCGAACGGTGCCAAACAAAGTGTCTGCAATGCCATCATGGCTCTGGTGGGCGAAGGTGACGAGGTTATCATTCCTGCACCTTACTGGGTGAGTTATCCACAGATGGTGCTGTTGGCCGACGGCAAACCCGTGTATGTAGAGGCTGGCATAGAACAGGACTTCAAAATCACCCCAGAACAACTGGAGGCTGCCATCACCCCCAAAACCCGTGCCCTCATACTCTGCTCACCCAGCAACCCCACAGGTGCCGTGTACACCCGTGAAGAACTGGAGGGACTGAAGAACGTACTGCTGCGCCACGAACAGGTTCTCGTACTGGCAGACGAAATCTACGAACACATCAATTACATCGGCGAACATGCCTCCATGGCTCAGTTCCCCGACATCAAGGAACGCGTGGTTATCATCAACGGAGTATCAAAGGCATACGCCATGACAGGCTGGCGCATCGGTTTCATTGCTGCCCCAGAGTGGATTGTCAAGGGTTGCAACAAACTGCAAGGCCAATATACCAGCGGTCCGTGCAGTGTCAGCCAGAAAGCTGCCGAAGTGGCATTTGCCGGTCCACAGGAATGTGTGGAGGAAATGCGGAAAGCCTTTGAACGCAGAAAGAACCTCATCGTGAAACTGGCCAAGGAGATTCCCGGACTGGAAGTCAACGACCCACAAGGTGCTTTCTACCTCTTCCCCAAGTGCAGCAGTTTCTTTGGCAAGCGTGACGGCGACCGTGTAATAAACACGAGCAGCGACCTCGCCATGTATCTGCTGGAAGTTGGGCACGTGGCCACCGTCGGCGGAGATGCCTTTGGCAGTCCGGAATGTTTCCGCATGAGCTACGCCACCAGCGACGAGAACATTGTAGAGGCCATGCGTCGCATCAAGGAGACATTGGCAAGGCTGAAATAAGATTAGAGAGTAGAGTTTAAGAGGTTAAGAGTTTAAAAGTTTAAAAGTTTAAGAGTTTAAGGGGTTCCCCCTCCCCAAGGAGGGTCGGGGTGGGCCGATTAAGGTTATTGTGAATAAAACCCGACTGATAAGAAACCTGTTCGTTCCGCGTCAGCACCAACTCGACCAGTATGGTGAGGATGCTGAATTTCTGCAACGCAAGTCGCTCATCCGACTACTGAAGAAAGGGAAGCAGACCAAATGGGGCACGGAACACGGCTACGACAAGATTCTCTCATACGAGCAGTTTGCCAAGTCGTCGCCCGTGAATAGTTACGAAGAGCTGAAAACATACATCGACCGCATGCGTCACGGTGAGCGTGACGTATTGTGGCCAGGGCAAGTACGTTGGTATGCCAAGTCGAGCGGAACTACAAACGACAAAAGCAAGTTCATACCTGTCAGTTCGGATGCACTGAAAGATACCCACTATCAGGGAGGAAAGGATGCTGTGGCATGGTATCTGAGGAACAACCCTGCAAGCCGTCTGTTTGACGGACAGGCACTCATTCTCGGAGGAAGCCACCAGCCGAACTACAACCTCCCCCACTCGCTCGTTGGTGATCTCAGTGCTATTCTCATCGAAAATATCAATCCGCTGGTCAATCTCATCCGCATCCCCAAGAAGTCAACTGCCTTATTGTCTGACTTCGAGGAAAAACGTAACCGCATAGCCCATGAAGCCATCGGAAAGAACGTAACAAACCTGAGTGGTGTGCCTTCGTGGATGTTGTCGGTGCTCAACCGCGTATTGGAAATCTCTGGTAAGGCATCTCTGGAAGAGGTGTGGCCAAACCTGGAAGTATTTTGGCATGGTGGTGTTGCCTTCACTCCCTATCGTGAGCAATACCACCGTCTCATCCCCACTCCCCTGATGCACTATATGGAGACATACAACGCCTCGGAGGGATTCTTCGGCCTGCAGGACAACCCCTCTGACCCCAGTATGAGTCTGATGGTGGACTATGGTGTATTCTACGAGTTTATCCCCATGAGCGAACTGGGAAAACCCAATGCCACGGCTGTTCCCCTATGGGGAGTGGAGACGGGTAAGAACTATGCCATGGTTATCTCCACGTCAAGTGGTCTTTGGCGCTACCTCATCGGAGACACTGTACGCTTCACCCACCTGAATCCGTATAAGTTCGTTATCACGGGGCGTACGAAATCGTTCATCAACGCCTTTGGTGAAGAGCTCATTGTGGACAATGCCGAACGTGGACTGGAAGTTGCCTGCAAGGCAACGGATGCCGAAATACGCGAATACACAGCCGCCCCCGTCTTCATGGACGAAAACGGCCACTGTCGTCACCAATGGCTAATCGAATTTAATCGAGAGCCGAACGACATCAACGCCTTTGCCCACCGTCTGGACCTGGCCCTGCAAACCCTCAACAGCGACTACGAGGCCAAACGCTATAAGGACATTACCCTGCAATGTCTGGAGGTGATACCTGCCCGACGTGGTCAATTCGACGACTGGCTGAAATCGCAAGGCAAATTAGGCGGACAGCACAAAGTTCCACGTTTGTCAAATGACAGGCATATTATCGAACAAATACTCCAACCCCACCCCCTTACCCCTCCCAAGGGAGGGGAGTAGTCACGAAAAACAGGATGCTCCATCATCTATAACCTATAATTTTCATGAAGTTTCTTACCAAACTACAAAACTATATACCCCCCTCCATCGGGAGGGGCAAGGGGGTGGGGCCGCTGGTCATGCTTTTCCTTCTGTTAGCCGGCTGTGCCAGCATAGGGAATCCAGACGGCGGTCCTTACGATGAGACACCTCCTCAGATTGTACAAGCCGCACCTGAGGACAAAACTGTCAATAACGACAAACGGAAAATTAGCATTCTCTTTAACGAATACATCAAAATGGAGAATGCCAGCGAAAAGGTGGTGGTATCTCCCCCCCAGACAGAAATGCCCAACATACGTGCTGTAGGCAAGCGAGTGAAGATAGACCTCTTCGACTCCCTGCAGGCCAACACCACCTATACCATTGACTTCAGTGATGCCATTGTGGACAACAACGAAGGTAACCCTCTGGGCAAATACACCTACTCATTCAGTACAGGAGAAATCATTGACACGATGGAAGTTTCCGGCACCGTTCTCAATGCCGAAAATCTGGAACCCGTCAAAGGGATTCTTGTTGGCTTACATCCTGCCGACACAACCTTTCACGACTCACTCTTCACCACGCGTCCTTTTTTGCGCGTGGCCCGTACCAATGGAAGCGGACAATTCACCATCAAGGGTGTAAAAAAAGGGAACTATCGGGCCTACGCCCTTCAGGACATGGACGGCAACTACCGTTTCAGCCAGAAAAGCGAAACGGTGGCCTTTGACACGACGACCATCACCACATCACAACGTCCCGACCTGCGACCCGATACTGTATGGAGAGCTGACAGCACCATCGAGAAGATACGCATGGTGCCTTACATCCACTACCTGCCCGACAACATCGTCCTACGTGCCTTCCTCGAAAGCGGACAGGACAAGCACCTTCTGAAGACCGAACGGAAAACACCCGAAAGTTTCACCCTTTTCTTCACCGCGCCACAGGACTCGCTGCCACGCATTGAGGGATTCGGATTCGATGCCGACCGCGTGTTGCTGCCAGAACCATCACTCCACAACGACACCATTACCTATTGGATTACCGACACACTCGTCTCTTACCCCGACACCATACGTTTCTCACTGACCTATCCCGACACAGACACCCTCGGTATCGACCAACCCAAAACCGACACCTTGGAACTCGTACCCAGGAACACCCATGAGAAACTCGAAAAGGAACGACAGAAACAGGCAGAGGAGTGGAACAAACAAAGGGAAAAACAAATCAAAAAGAGCAAGGGAACCCTACCCTACGAGGAGAATCCTTTTGAACACATCTACCTGACCCAGCAAATCAAACCCGGAGGTGCTCTCGACCCCAATCAGAATGTCACAATCACTTTCAACGAGCCCATAGCATCCGTTGACACAACCCATGTGCGCTTCTTCGTCAAAGTTGACACCAACTACGTTCGTGCACCCTTCCTGCTAACTCCAGTGGAGGGACAGATACGACAATGGCGCCTCTACGCCGAATGGGAACCAGGCGAAAAGTATCGTTTCGAAGCTGACAGTCTGGCTTTCCTCGGAGTCCTTGGCCATAGTTCTACGGCCATAAAAAACGAACTCCGCGTACGTTCACTTGATGAGTACGGATCCATCTTCATCAAACTCATTGGTATAGAACCTACAGACACTGCCGACTACATCGTGCAACTGCTTAACAAGACGGACAAACCAGTAGCCCAGCAAACGGCCGATGCCAATGGACGAGCTGATTTCTTCTACTTGAAACCCAGTGAATACTACATGCGCCTCATCATCGACAGGAACCACAATGGGCGTTGGGATACGGGTCAGTACGATACTATGAATTCGCCAGAAGAGGTACACTATTTCCCTCGCCCCTTGCCTCTACGTGCCAAGTTTGAGGTGGAACAAGACTGGAATTTCCGTAGTATCCCTCCCATCAGTCAGAAGCCCAAGGCCATAACCAAGCAGAAAGCCGATAAGCAGAAGACATCCGTAAGCGAGAAAAATCGTCAGCGCGAAGAAGAGAAGCGTAGCGGAAAGTGAAAAAATGTCAAAAAACAGAATTGTGGAATTGCCCAATTAAACAATCAGTCATGGGGTTTGTCATAGATTTACGAAACCCCAAAAGTAACAAAGCTATGAAAAGAATCCTTGTACTGTTATTTTTAAATTTTTCATTTTCCATTTTTCATACCGTTCATGCCCAGTGTCCCGTACGGAACACCGCATTTCAGGATGGTGAGAAACTCGAATACAAACTATACTTCAACTGGAAGTTTATCTGGAAGACGGCAGGTTCTGCCACCATGAACACACAGCAAATCACGTACAAAGGTCAGACGGCCTTTCAGACCGACCTAATCACTCGTACGGAGAAAATCGTTGACCGTTGGTTCTGCATGCGTGACACCCTGCGTGCCGTCTATACCACCGACATCGTACCCCTCCACTATCGAAAAGGAGCTAACGAAGGTGGAAAATACCGCCTCAATAAGATAAACTACCGTTACGAAGGCGGACAGACTTTCCTCCATCAATACTACCGCCACGGAGACGGAAGTGTCAGCGAGGCCGACAACCAGACCCAGGAATGTGCCTTCGATATGATTAGCATGGTCATGCGCTGCCGTTCCTATAAGGCCAGCGATTTCACCGTAGGACAGCGGGTGCCCTTCCTACTTGCCGATGCCGACCGCATCAACAAGGAAACGCTCATCTACCGAGGTATCAAGAAATTCAAAGCTGAGAACAAGACCACATACCGCTGTCTGGTCTTCTCCTACCTCGAAACTATCAGGGGTAAGGAAAAGGAGGTCGTGACCTTCTATATCACCGACGATGAAAACCACCTGCCCGTCCGCCTCGACCTCAATCTCCGCTTCGGAACTGCCAAAGCCTATCTGAAGTCGGCCACAGGACTTCGCAACCCCGAAACCAGCATCGAACAGAAATAAGGTAATAAAAAAAATCCCCCGAATCGCAAATCACGATTCGAGGGATTTTCAGTCCTACAACCAACCTTCCTGCTTGTACCACTTTACACTGCGACGAACCCCTTCTGGCAGCTGCACCTCGGGTTTGTAACCGAGGTCGCGACGGGCAGGTTCGATGTCGCACCGCCAGTTGCGCTGGCTGAGGATGTGATACTTATCGAGGTTGAGTGTAGTAAGTTTCTTCATCCATCCACATATGGTTCCACTGATGGCACACACCAGCCAAAGGAACCACAAGGGAGCCTTGATGTGCAAGACCCAAGGGTCTCCCATTTCTTTCTGGAGCAAATCGCTAAAAGCACGACTATTGTAAACTTCTCCGTCAGAAAGGAAATAACCTTTACCCACGGCATGGGGGGCATCAAACGCCTTATAAACCGCCTGAACCACATCATCAACATAGACGAATGTGATGTCCTGCGGCTTGTATCCCACGGCGAAATCGACATGTTGCTTGATGCTCTTGGCCATGATGTAGTAGTCGCGTTCACGCGGGCCATACACTCCCGTCGGACGCAAAATAACATATGGGAAATCCTTTAATGTCATTAAGAACTGTTCTGCTTGCCATTTGCTTTCACCATAGGCGGTGTTGGGCACAGGAGTATCGGTATCCCGAATAGGTTCATAATGAGAAGTATAGTTATTTTCATCCTTAATTCTTAACCCTTCACCCTTCACCTCCTCTTCACGGATAGCCCCGAATATGCTCAGCGACGAGACAAAGATAAAACGACGCGGCACCATGCCCTCTGATATAAGGGAACGCACTAGGTTCTTCGTCCCTTCGGTGTTGGTTTTGAAGAAGCCCTCACGCTTTAGGCTTTTTGTAGCACCCGCGGCATGTACCACATAGTCCCAGCCCTGTCCGTTCATCTCCGTCTTGTATTGACGCAGTTGCTCACACAAACGGCCATAGTTACCAAGGTCCAATTCAGCGAATTTCAGTCTTTCGTCCTTGAGATACTGACTACTGCTGGTGCGGCGCATGCCAGCCCATACCTCGAAACCTTTCTCCAGTCCTTCACTACAGATGAAACTACCGATGAAGCCCGAGGCTCCCGTCACTAAAATAGTCATATTCCTTGTTTTCTGTATCTTTGCCAACAAAGATACAAATAAATTAAGAATTAAGAATTAAGAATTAAGAATTATTCGTATCTTTGAGACTCTTCAAGTCTCCAAGATAGGCTTCACCTCGGAAAACATCAAATATAATTTGACCTTTTGTCGAATTTTATCGCGACTCAGCATAGATATTGCAAGCACATCTCTACTTTCGCTGCTCTAAAATTTGGGTTTTCACACGGTTTGCATTATCTTTGCAGACAATAACGCTTAAATCTAAGACTATGGCAAAGGGAAAAGGGAAAGGCAGTAAACGCATCACGCGCAAGCAGATGGTAGGAATGTTGGAGCGACTGTTTGAGATGCATCCCACGGAAAAATTCGAATTGAAGGAGATTTTCCGCACCATGAATCTCGACACACACCCGTCAAAGATGCTCTGCATGGAGATATTGGAGAGCCTCATCGAGGATGACTACATTGCCGAAAAGCCCAAATACGTCTATGGACTGAAGCAACAGAGTCAGAAATTGGAGGGTACGTTCAACCGCAAAGGGAACGGCAAGAACACTTTCGTGCCCGACGGAGGGGGGAAACCACTATTGATAGCCGAAAGAAATTCGATGCACGCCATGGACGGCGATCGCGTGAGAGTTACCATGATGGCACGCCGTAGAGGACATGTGCGCGAGGGTATGGTTACGGAAATCACGAAACGAGCCGACAAGACCTTTGTAGGGCGTTTGCAGTGCATGCGCGACATTGCCTACCTGCTTACCGTGGACCGCACATTAGCAAACGACATACTAATACCACGTTCGCAATTGCGTGGAGCCAAGGACGGTGACAAGGTGATTGCAAAAATCACAAACTGGCCAGAGGAAGCCAAGAACCCCATCGGACGGGTGGTGGAAGTCCTAGGGCACGCTGGTGAGAACGAAACGGAGATGCACGCCATTCTAGCCGAGTTTGGACTCCCTTACCGCTATCCGCAACAGGTGGAGGATGCAGCCAACCATATCTCGGACGAGATACCCGAGGAAGAAATAAGACAAAGAGAAGACATGCGCGACGTAATGACCTTCACCATCGACCCGCGCGATGCCAAAGACTTCGACGATGCCCTATCCATACGGGAAGTTCAAAGTTCAAAGTTCAAAGTTCAAAGTTCAGCCTCCGGCAAGAATGAGGCAACAAACAAGGAAGGTGCAGCCAAGAAACTTTCAACTCTCAACTCTCAACTTTCAACTAAATTATGGGAGGTTGGCGTACACATAGCCGACGTGTCGCACTACGTCACAGAAGGGAGTATCATCGACAAAGAGGCCCAGAAGCGCGGAACCAGTGTGTATCTGGTTGACCGCACCGTGCCCATGTTGCCTGAACGCCTTTGCAACAAGGTCTGCTCCCTGCGTCCCGATGAAGACAAACTGACCTACAGCGTCATCTTCCTCATGGACGAGGAGGCCAACGTCAAGGACTGGCATCTGGCCAAGACGGTGACACGCTCGAACCGTCGTTTCATCTACGAAGAAGTACAACAGGTGCTGGAGGCACATGGTGAGGCAAGTCCCGAGGACTACCAAAACCCAGGTGACCACGTAGAGCCAGAGAATCCGAACTACGCGCCGGCAGAGAACTTTTCCACCGAACTTATCACCCTAAACCGTATGGCAAAAGCCTTGCGCCGGCGTCGATTTGCCAATGGTTCCGTCGATTTTGACCGATGTGAGACACGTTTCGACATTGACGAGCAGGGACGTCCCATGGGAGTTTACTTCAAGGTATCGAAGGATGCGAACAAACTCATTGAGGAGTTTATGTTGCTGGCCAATCGTACCGTGGCCGAGAGCATTGGCAAGCGCGCAGGCAAATCATCAAATCGTAAAATCGCTAAATCGGCAAATTCCAAGGTCTTCGTATATCGCATCCATGAGCAACCCGACCAAAACAAACTTATGAACCTCTCGGAGTTCGTCGTCAAGTTCGGACTGAAACTGAAGCCCACCGGCAGCAATGCCATGGTAAGCCAGAGTCTGAACAAAATGCTGCACGAGGCAAAGAACACGAAGGCCAGCAGCCTCATAGAAATGGCAACTCTGAAAGCCATGATGAAGGCCAAGTACAGTACCGACAACATCGGACATTACGGACTTTCCTTCGACTACTACACCCACTTCACCAGCCCCATCCGCCGCTATCCCGACCTGATGGTGCACCGTCTTCTCCTGCGCTATGCCCAAGGCGGTAGGAGCGTACAGCGGAGCCGGTTTGAGGAGGAATGCGAACATGCCAGCGAGATGGAGCAAATCGCAGCACAGGCCGAAAGAGCCAGCATCAAGTACAAGGAAGTGGAATTCATGCAGGAACACATCGGACAGGAATATGACGGCACCATATCAGGCATTACGGAATATGGGTTCTATGTGGAGCTGACTGAAAACAAGTGCGAGGGCATGGTTCCCTTGCGGGATTTGGATGATGACATCTACGAGTTCGACGAGCGTAACTATTGTCTATGGGGACGACGCACCCACAAACGCTACTCGCTGGGCGACGAAATACGCATAAAGATAGCCTCAGCTAACCTGGAACGACGACAACTCAACTTCGCGCTTGTGAAAGTGTGAAGCCATGTTTGTAGAACGAAAGGAAAGGAGCGAACTACAATTCAATATTAAAACGCATGGAGGCGGCATCAAAAGTAAGATGTGGGCTTGGGAAATAAGAGGATAGCTCTCCGCTTGTTGCCAGTTCCTGCGGCGTACCCACCGCCAAAGGCATGTTCTTGCCCATCAGCCACAGACGGTCGGACGTTTGCAAGGCAAGGTCAAGGTCATGCGTGGAAAGGAATATGCTCTTCCCCATCTCATGGGCCAGACGGCTAAGCAGCATCATGAGTTCCACCTTGCTGGGAAAATCAAGGAAAGCTGTCGGTTCGTCCAGAAGGATGATGGGAGTCCCCTGAGCCAACGCCTTGGCTACCATAACCTTCTGCCGTTCGCCATCGCTGAGGGTAGAAATCTGCCGATGGGTCAGTTCAACAATCCCGACTTGGTGTATAGCCTCCTCCACGATAGCATCATCCTCGGCGGTCAGCCGTCCCCAAAAGTTTGTGTACGGACTACGTCCCATAGCCACCATATCACGAACAGTAATACCTGCCATCCTGATACGTTCCGTCAGGACAACACCTACCATTGTACTCAATTCACGAGGGGAAATGTCATTCAGCCTACGGTTGTCTATCAGCAACTCACCCGACAAGGCAGGCTGGAAAGCAGCCAACGTACGCAGGAGCGTACTCTTTCCCGCACCGTTGGCTCCCAACAAGCAACACAGTTCACCTTCGTGCAAAGCCACACTCATGGGCCCGGCCACTTTGTGGTGCCCATAGCCGACAACAAGATTATCCAGAACTACTTTCACAGGGAAACTACTCTACTTTATCACAATACTTATAACCTAACTTACGGTAAAGGGTCTGCATCCGAGGCAAACGTCCCTTGAATGCCTCAAAATTCTTCTGCTCGCCAAGCATCCACTGCACCTCGCTGATGGCATCCAGACGGGGCAGAAGCATATACATAGCGTGTTCGGGAGCACCAACATATTCCGTCCAAAGATTCACTTGTGCGCCCATGATATATCTGGCCTCGTCAGTAGAGAGTTCTGCCGTAGGTTCAAAACCATAAACCTTCGAAACGGGCACATAGCCACCAATAGCCATGGGCTGGATTCTCTGCTCTTTCAGCTGATAGTAATCAATGTAACAATGCGATGTCGGGGTCATGACGACACGATGGTGCTGCCGGGCAGCCTCAATGCCCCCCTTAATGCCACGCCACGACATGACGACAGCATTCTCACTCAAACCGCCCTCCAATGTCTCGTCCCATCCAATCAGGGTACGTCCCTTGGCGGCCAGGTGGCTGTCCATCTCCTTATTTATGTAAGTCTGCAATTCTGCTTCACTCGTCAAGCCCAGTTCCTTCATCTTCGCCTGGCATTTCGGACACTCTTTCCAACGGTCGCGCGGGCTTTCGTCACCGCCAATGTGGATAAACTTGGAGGGGAACACATCACAAAGTTCGTCGTACACACCTTTCAAGAATTCGATGGTTTTGGGGTTGCCGGCACATAGGACATCACGCGAAACGCCCCAAATAGGCCATACTTCGTAAGGGCCACCCGTGCAACCCAGCTCCGGATATACATGCAAGGCCCCCAACATGTGCCCGGGAAGGTCTATCTCCGGTACCACATTGACGAAACGCCTGGCAGCGTATTCCACAATCTCGCGACACTCCTGCTGCGTATAGTAACCCCCATATTCCCTGCCGTCGTAGATTCCCGTATTTCGCCCGATGACCGTTTGCTTGCGCACACTACCTTTTTTAGCCAGTTCAGGCATCGACTTCACCTCGAAACGCCATCCCTGATCGTCAGTCAGGTGCCAGTGGAGCTGGTTGCAGCCATGCAAGGCCAGGACATCGATGTACTGCTTAATAAAATCGACAGGAAAATAATGTCTGGCAACATCAAGCATTACCCCCCGATAAGGGAAACGCGGCTCGTCTTGTATGGTGACGTAAGGAAGCGACACTTGCTCTCCCCCCTCCGTACCAATAGCCTTTCGTAAAGTCTGGATGCCACGGAACACTCCTTCCTCCGTTACTCCCTGTATCACAATGCCTCTCTTGTCCACCGTCAGCGTGTAAGCCTCCTGATTCTCCTGTTTAAGTCCCAGAATCAGCTGGATGGAGGCTCCCTTCTTCACATCGGCCTGCGGAACAACAACGAAGTCTGCATCCACCTTCAGGAAGTCAGCCAAAAGTCGAGCCACCGAAGCCATCCTTTCGTTACCCGAAGCATAGGTTACCACAGCCCCCTGAGAGAGGCTATACACTTCACCCTTTTCGCTCAACTGGATGTTGCAAGGCAAGGGTATCACTTCGTAATTCACTTCCCCGGCCACCGAAGCCACCGCCACCAGGGAAGCAAAAAAGAGAGACGAGATTCTTTTCATCAGACAGTTATTATTAAGAATTATTTCCAAAGGCAAAGATAAGGAATAAAGTTGAAAGTTGAAAGTTCTTTCTGAAGAAAGCGAACAAGTTCGAGCGAAAGGTTGAAAGTTTTCACTTCTCCATACGTAAAACCACCCACAACACCACAGGAGAACCTATGACAGGAGTAATGACATTTATAGGGATAACGCCCGACTCTCCTGGCAAAGAACTTACCAAATTACAAATCAGGGCCAAAGAGGCTCCAGTAAGCAATGTTACAGGCAATAACGTACGATGATTGGCACTTCCCAAAAGAAGACGTGCGATATGAGGCACAGCCAGACCGATGAAAGCAATTGGACCACAGAAAGCCGTAGATGCGGCTGTAAGCAAACCTGTAGTGAATAGTAGAAGGGTGTGAACCTGACGAATATGGATGCCTAAATTACGGGCATAATTATCCCCTAACAACAGGGCATTAAGGGGTTTTACAAGTATAATGGAAAGAATAATGCCAACGAATGACATGCCAACGAACCAGGGGAGACGGTCGAGCGAAACAGCAGAAAAAGAACCCATTCCCCAAAGTGTCATGGCATGGACACCCTCGGCTGTAGCCTTGAAGTTAAGCAAAGAAATGGCACTGGATGCCAGATACCCCACCATCATGCCAGCAATGAGTAACATGACGTTATTTTGCAACAAACGACTAAGCACAAGCAGAATTCCCATTACGGCCAGTGCACCCAACATTGCTGCCAACATAACAAGGGTGAAGCCACCAAGGGTAAGCTGCCCTGTAGTGAGCGTTCCACCTACCAGCAAAACGATAATAGACACCCCCAAATGCGCCCCACAGTCTATGCCCAGTACTGAAGGGCCAGCCAATGGATTGCGAAAAGTCGTTTGCAGGAGCAAACCACTAACAGCCAACGAGGCTCCACAAAACATGGCTGTAATAGCCTGTGGAAGGCGATTTTCGAGAACAATATATTGCCATGAGGGATGATTGGCAGAGCCACGCCCCAGAAGAATGTCGGTGATGGCCGACATGGGGATGCTGACACTACCATTATAGAGCGAAGCCAGAAAAAGCAGCAGCATCGCCAATAGCAAACCTGTTATCGTGATTGTATTCTTCATTCGATGGGATAAAAGTACTGCTTTTCATGCTTAATTCCAAGATTTGGATGGATTATTCGCACAAGGTCGGCTAAAAGACGATCGGGATGGTAGGGTGTTTCCTCATAAAAGCGCGAAGTCTCCTGATTGCAACCATATACGTGATTGGTTTGGACGGCACGAAAATGGGCAAACGAAGGATAATCACTCATCAGTTGTCGTAGGGTCAGTGGTGTGGATTGATTGTATTTGATAAGCCAGATATCGGCCTGTTGAGCCACTTCAAACACAGTTTCCACGGAAAGCGACAGGCTTCCGTTTTTCTTTCTGTCGGCAAAGAGATAGTCGGCTCCGGCGTCGTGGTAGAGAATACCCATAGCACTCTGCCCACCAGCCACGTACCACACGCCGCTGTAGGGTTTCTCCGCGACGAGCGTGGGACGGTAGGTGACCTTATTGGCCTGTTTGCGAAGTGCGAGGTACCGCCGCTCCACCTCGCAGAAGAGGCTGTCAGCCCGTTCGCCCACGCCGAACAATCGACCGTAGAAACGCATCCACTCGGCACGTGCCAATGGACTAAACTCCATGTAGTCTGCACATTCTATAATGGGGATTCCAAGTCGTTCCACCCGGCCATAGCCTCCCGAGTTTTCGAAAGGAGAGATAAGCAGGGCATCAGGTTCTGCATCCATGATAGATTCGATAGAAGGTTCCATGGCACTACCGAAATTAGAAACCCGTCCCTCCCTGACTGCCTTACGTATAGAGGGAATATTGATGTATTCTATCTCGCAAATACCACGGATTGCCGTTTCACAGCCCAGTTCCTTCACCAAGCCACAATGTACTGCCGTAAAGATGCCTGCCCTCCGCAAGGGGACACGAACAAGCGTACTCCCCTCGTCCTTGGGAGAAGACGGGAGGGGACTTAAAATATAGTGATGAAGCACCATTGTTGTATCCCAAGGGTTACGGATGAAGGCCTCGGTGTAGTTTTTATGGGCAATCATCGTGAGGTTGCGAGCATATTTCATTGGGATGGTGTCACCCTCGTCTCCTCCCATATTAGTCCTATTACCATTGCAGGCTACCAAAAGACACAAGAGCAACAACACTATGATTCTTTCACTCTTCATTTCTCTCTCTTCCCTTTCCCCGCCATTGCGGTTTTATTTCCAAAAATATTTCAAAGTTCCGTCCAGCCATCGGTCGTGAAAGGACAGTCACATATTCACTATCCAACAAATTGTTGACTACAGCTTTAAGCGACATGTGAAGGTACTTAAATTGGAAAGACTTCTCCAACGACACATCATTCATGTTATAGGGACAGAGTCGTCCTGTGATATACGAAATCTCATTACTGGTAGTGGTATAACGCTCACTGTAATAAGTCCATTGATAACGGAGTGTCCACGTGCGCCAACTAAGAGCACCTGATAGGTTTGCCGAATGACGTGGAACATAGACAAGTTGTTTGCCATAAGACGCATCATTATCATCCAATCGTTCACTCTTATTTACGCTGGGAGTATAGGCATAGTTAGCTGTCAAGGCGAGTTTCCATTGGTGCTTCATCCGAATCTCAGTTGTACTCATAATTTCAGTTCCATAGTTGTGAACACGCCGTAGGTTTGAAGGTTGCCAGTAACCTTTTGCGTTAGGAGTCCATAGAATCCAGTCAGAGATATAAGAATCAAAAGCAGACGCATTTATTTTGAGCGAAAGACGTTTCCGTTCCATAGAACACTCCAGTCCTCCATCGTATGTAATTCCTCGTTCGGGACGCAAACTGGGATTGCCACCAGGCTTAAAATAGAGATCGTCCATCGAGGGATATCGATAATTGCGAGCCACAGAAGCCTTAAATAAAAACCTCTTTATATTCCCTTCCGAAGAGGAGAAATGAGCCGACTTTCTTTTTATTTGATATTCAAGAAAGAGTGCAGGGATGATGGGCACGAAATCGCGTTTGTAACACTCCTCGCGCATGATGGCCGAAAGAGAAAGGCCATCGACAGGACGATACTTAGCAGAAAGGCTAAGTGCATACTCAGGACGTCCCAAGTTATAATTGTCTCCTATATGATAAGGACTTTTATCTTCGCTACGCACATGGCTATAGTAAGCCGACGCATTAGCCGAAAACATCCAACGAGCAGTAGGCATCCAGTCAGCATCGGTTTGGACGTAGCCCTGCTGACTATGGCTTCGGGAATGGGTAATATCCGTACTAACCATTGACCGAGTAGTAAAATAGTCATAATGGTTATCCTGCCATGTATAGCCCCCACGAACGGCCATCATCCATCGGTTGAAAGTCCGGTTCCACGACAGTACAGTACGTAGGGCATCCTGGCTGTGTTCGTTTTTGAAATCAGTGTTGTCCTTATAATCTACACTCAGAAAAGGCAAACCTCGCAAACTATGGGTGTACCAGGCCATGAGTCCGAAGCGATTCCCCTTTCCATCGTGGTAATACACATCTTGCAGAGCATGAACGTCGTCAAAATAGCCACTCCGGTTGTACTCCTTTGGATGACCAATCTTATCATAGTTGGTGAACTTAAAATCATTTTTCGAGGTAGAATAAACCACACGAGTACTGCTGCTCCATCGCTGATTACCATACGTAAAACGTAGAAACTGGTCGTAAGTATCAAAGGAACCCACACCTTGTATGTACTGAAGGATATAACCCTGATTGAACATGGGGCGTGTAGTGAGGTCCACAGCACCTCCAAGTCCTCCACCTGTCCTCATCAACGAGGATGCTCCATGCAATAATGTTGCGTTGTCAATAAGATAGGCTGGAATAGTGCTAAAATCAAAAGTCCCCAACATGGGAGAGTTTATTTTCATGCCATTCCATAACACTTGTGTATGACTGGGCGAGGTTCCACGAAACTCAGCTGTCGATTCCGTAGCACGGCCATAGCTCTTGACAAAAAGCGTAGAATGCTGAGTGAGGATGTCGGACATTGAGTGTGCAATATTTTGGTGTAGCACCGTTGTATCAAGTTCCGTCTTCTGAATGCCAGTGTCACTCAAACGACGCTGAGCCGTAACCTGAACTTCATGCATATCGATGGATGATTGACAATATACAATTGACATTTGAGTTCCGTAAAGAAAAACGAATATAGATACAAGATACCTCTTCATTGTCCATTATACATTATCAAACGTCATTCATTGGATATGACAGTCACCAATGTAGTACACCTCAGTGCTTATCTCACCAAGATTGGGTGTAAAACCTGTCTGAGCCGTCTGTATCTTGACAAAATCGATATATTCCAGATTAGCAGGTTGCCCATCCCATGTACGGGCATTGCGAATATGATAGTAGCCCATCTTACCCACAGGTCCATCTATCAAGTCGCTCAGATTATCAGCATATCCCCACGGATAGGGAGGAATATCAGAAATACCATTCTCATAAGTACTATGGTCACGCAAGCGAGAACCGAAATAGGTATGTTGCATTCCTGCTATCCATGGCTGCCAATAGTAGGCTGACGGGTTCCAGTAGCTCATGTAGGGGATGTAACCTGTCTGGTTATAACAGTCACGCCATCCTACAGCCGACTTAGCTTTCTCTGGACGATAATAAGTAATAGCATATTCCACCACGTGATTGTCGGTGCCGTACTCCGAACCTGCCAATTCAAACCATTGGTCGTTTGGCAAACCATCGCCATTGTCATCCTGACTAACCCAGATAATGCCAGGTTCAGACTGGTAACTGAAAGGATTTCCCTTGATACATAAGTCGTAATCTGATTCCCCACTGGATACACTGTGGTCGAACCCTGCAATCAAATAGCCACCCTGTCCGCCCAAGCTAACCGACCACATACGGGAGAAGTATTTCAGCACGGAATCACAGGCTTGTTCATGGGTGCAGTTAGGAGGATAGGCTTCACCAGTGATAATATAACCATTTACCTGATGACCTGGAGCAGGCTTGTATTCGTAGATACGATTGACCATTGCCTGACCAGAAGAGGAACGACGATAGGTGCCTGCAGGCGGACATACATTAACGACAATATCCTGTTGAGCGCCATTTCCCGGATGTGTCAGCGTAACAGTATATCGTCCTTCGCCCGAAGCCGTAAACACCTGAGAAACGTCTTCGTCACCTGTCATATATGCCTTAACCTTGATGCTACGTCCCAGTGTCACGTTTATCTCCGTCCATGGAAACTGCCAATCACCCATTTCAGGTATTTCCGGCAGTTCTTCATTTTCACGTTCCACGACCGTAATCTTCACTTCATCTTCAGTCTGACCATAACGGTTGGTCACTATCAACTTGACATAGTATTCTCCGGCCATAGTCCGATAAAATGTAAGATGGTCAGCTGTACCCACCACCTTTCCGTCTATTGTCCACAAATAAGTTGTAGAGGAATCAATATTGAGTACGTCAGGAACCAACATCAAAGTTTCGCCTGCCGTCATACGGAAACGTCCCGAAGACATGGCCCACGTGATAACGGGTTGTTCTCCCACTGGCCGTGGAGGTTTGGTATCGTCATTGCAGGAAAGAACCAACAGTAATAAAAAGAGTACTCCCAACTCCCCCCAAAGGGCAGAGCGCATATTCTTCAATATGTGGGAGGGCGTTTTACCAATCATATTATCTTTTTTATCGCTCTACCTACTCTATTTAAACGCGAAGCCATTCGGGGTGATACCCACACGAAACTTGTCTATAGGCGTACCATCCTCAGCATAGCGATAGACCACACCTGACTGACTATAATCGACAGCATCCGCTACATATATCTCACCATTGTATGGATTCACACCAATATCATATAGATAATGCCGACGACCATTGGAGGAACGCTCTGCTTCGATGAAAGGGCGTACTGGAACATGCAAATCATTAACAGACATACGATAAACATCGTTGTTAATGATATAAATCACATCGTGTGCTGGATTCATTGCCAACTGCACATTAGACTCATCAACATCCAATTCCTGATTCTGTTCAATCGTCAAAGTCTCAGCATCAATACAATATAGATGAGGAATATTGTCACCAAAACTCTCATCGTCCATACTATAGCCTCCGTCGGTGACAACCCACAACTTACCTCGTTTATCCATGACCATACTTTTCGGTTGCCAACTGGGAAGCACTATTTCATTTACGACCACATCGCGTGCCACATCAATAACCAGAATCTTATTAGAATAGCTCCAACAATTTGTAAAAACATAGTTTCCCCATTGTACCATCTCTTCTGTACTTGCATACCCAAGAGTGGTTTCTTGGTGGGTATAGATACTCCCGATATATTGCATGGTACATGGGTTGAAGATGGTGATATAAGGCGAATAGAGATCGGTTACATAAGCCTTCTCATCGTTAATAAAATGGACGTATCGTGGATTTATCATGTGTTCTGTCTGTCCCGTAGTCAATTGACCACGCACCCGCCCCGTCTCTATATCTATAGCCCAGATTATGCCACTATTCTCCATAGCCACATAGGCCACCCCACCCCGTATTTGGATAGACTGGCCTGTGTCGCCCAACTTGGCATCATTTACACGCTGAAAAACACCATTCACAACTGCACGTGTTTCGGGATTATAATAAGAAAGCGTAGAGTTTCCTGCATTGAAATTTCCTTCACACAACACAAAAACTCCATGACCCGACAAAAGCACTTCACCACTGGCTGGTTCCTGTGTGGAATCGGAACATGCTGCTGGCAGGACAAAAGCCACCAGCAGCATGAACATCTTATACCAAATAGATAATTTCAATTTACAAGTTATATTTATTTCACTTCTACAACAACATTGTCGAAAGCAAAATACTTAGGATGCTTCACACCAAAGTCAGAAAAATCACTACCATTCATAGTAAATGTCAAGTTATTCACCTCACCCAAGACACTTAGGTCATAGGTTTTCCATGTCTTCAAGATATTGCCATCACGTGCCATATCAACATCCATCTTATTGCCATTATCTGCAGTGATTGTCATAGTCAAATTTCCAGACTCCTTTAACGACTGGGCATACCCATCGCCATTAAGAACTACACCTAACTCGTATGTCGTGGGGGCTATATCCATCGACTTAATAACACGTTTTACACCCTCAGCAAACTTTATCGTAGCATCGCAATATACCACAGCAAAGTTCTTACTCCCATTTGACACGGGTACTGCCAGTTGGTTCGTATATACAGCATTGTGTTCAACATCTTCATCAATATAATTCGATATGGCAATACCACCACCAGAAAAACCTGAAAAACTCTCCCACTGGTTAAGACCAGGATTTGTAAGGGCACTACTTAAACCCGTAGCGTTATCCGTCCATGAATAACTTACAGAATTCTCTCCATACAACAAAGGACCATTGTACTGGGGAATATCAATCAACCTCTCCCATACCTCGTCCTCGAAGTCGAGTTTTACTGTTTGTACATTGTTCTCTTGTTGCTGAGGAACCACTTCTTCATCGCCGCCACACGAAGTCACGGCAAAACCCATACATAGGGATATTGCCAAATAAAGATACTTTTTCATTCTTTTTACTTTATAATATTAATAATAATTTTCTCCTATCTGCTGTATCCACGCAGCGTTTCTGTTGGATGGCAACAACGGCAGGTCTTCTGACTTATCGCTCGGAAAAACGTCTTCCCAAGGGATTCCCCCAGTGACATTGTGTTTATCCGTCAGAAAGCGACTTACAGCAGCGGGACTGTCCAGGACTTTCACCTGATTCCCTTATCCGCATTGCACTTCATTATTTCGGGGGACAAAGATACAAAATAAAGTTGAAAGTTGAAAGTTGAAGGTTGAAAGTTCTTGCTCCGTTTTACTACGCAAGCGTTGCTACGCGGACGATTACTCGCTCCGTTTTACTACGTAAGCAGCAGATTCGAGCGGAAAAATTATCCTTCACCTTTTCGGAAGAGATGAGTGAAATGTTTGTTGTACAACTCCGACAATCCATTACGATTGTCGATGGCCTCGCCAACGACGAGCATGGTGGTGAGGGTAAGGTGGTTGTCGTGGACAATACAGGCAAGGTCTTTCAGCTGACCACGATATATTTTCTGGTCAGGCCACGTAAGGTGGTAGCATGCAGCGACAGGTGTGTCCTCTGGGTATTCCATCAGCAGTTCCCTTTGCACATCATCAACGATGGAGGCTGAGAGGAAGATGCACATTGTACTCTGACTCTTGGCCAACTTGTGCAGCTGTTCCTTCTCGGACATTGGGGTACGTCCTTCGCCGCGGGTGAGGATGATGGTTTGCGTGCGTTCGGGGATGGTGAACTGGGAGCGGAGTTCGGCAGCAGCGGCAAGGAAGGAGGAGATGCCGGGGGTGATGTGGTAGGACATGCCCTCGCGGTCAAAGAATGCCATCTGCTCCTGTATGGCTCCGAAAATGCAGGGGTCGCCCGTATGGAGGCGAACGATGAGGTGTCCTTGGTCGTAGTGCTCCTTCATCAACTGGCATTGCTCTTCGAGATTCATGTCGGCCGACGAACGCACAACAGCTCCGGGTTTGTGACACTCGGTCAAGGCTTTAGGCACGAGGCTGCCTGCATAGAGGATGAGGTCGGCATGTTCAAGGAAACGACGGCCACGAACGGAGATTAGGTCAGGGTCACCAGGACCGGCACCTACGATTTCGATATGGCCTACCCCCGTCCCCTCCCCAAGGGAAGGGGGAACTCTCAGATGACAAGGGTCGATGGCAAGGGCTGCCGTCCAGTTCTTGCCTTTCACCTTAGGAACAATCAGTTTTCCGTTGTTTGAACCAAGGATGGCAGCGGCCTCGCACACACTTGGCGTACCTACATGCTTCTCAACGGTGGTGCTGGGGTTGGGAACTTCTACCTTAGCCAGTTCCTCTGCAGAGAAGAACACCACTTCCTCAGCATATTCTTCTTCGAGCATTTCCACGAATTCCTCATCGGCTTTCACATCGATGGTACAATATTTATGCGCACAGGGAAGAATGCCTCTTTCTGCAAATGCCTCGTCTATCTCGTCGTAAATACATTCGTAGTCGGCGGGGTGATGTGCCAGGCCGAAACCGATGGTTCCTATCATTGGGACGAAGTGCAACTCCAACATACCTTCAGGGGCATTACGTATGTAGGGCGAGACGATAATCAGTAGTTTATATTTCTTCGGGTCGGCCTCACTGATGTCATGGATAATCGTGACATGTTCGGGCTTTGTGGCCTCCAGATAATCGGTGCCTTCATCGCGTGCCTCCAAGAGCAGGGCTGTAGGTTGGCGGTTTACGAAAGCGAAGATGCAGGGGTTCATATCACAGATGTCGCTCGCTACGGGCCAGCCAAAGCGCTTCTCAAAGGTATCGAGCGCCCAAAGGCCAGCATTGTCACTCTGGGTGGTAATGACGGGCGTGGCTCCGAGCAGGTCTGCAATTTGACGGGTGAGGTCGTTGGCCCCTCCGATGTGACCAGAGAGAACGGAGATGACGTGTTGGCACGCGGTGTCAACACACACGACGGCAGGGTCGGTATGCTTGTCCTCGACGAGAGGGGCTATGGTGCGGACACAGATGCCCATTGCTCCGATGAAGATAAAGGAATCAAACTTTGACCATTGATTATTGACCATTGAACGTTCTATGACGGTAGCGTCCAGTTGTCGTTTCAGGGTCAAGGCAATCTCACGGCCTGCTTCGCCAATGGGTATGAGAGCTATCTTCTGCATTTTAATATTGTTATGGGATGGTTGTCGTTAAGTTGAATTCTCATTGGTGGGTCTTGCTTGAGACCTAATTCGGCACAGGCCTCATCCCAAAGCCGATGGCTGTCGGTAGTGACTTTCGGAGCAATGACACTATTCATCACGATAACACCATCGGGAGTGAGGTGGTGCAACACTTTCTCCATAATTTCCTTTAGGTGACCGCTGTGACCGCCGATGAAGACCGCATCGGGAAACCCCACCCCCGTCCCCTCCCCGAAAGAGAGGGGTGTTTCAAGGAAATCGCCGACGTGGACGTTGATGCCAGGAGCTCCGTGACGACGCATGTTCTCATATATGATGGCTTCGCACTCGGGACGTATCTCAAAGGCTTCAATCTGGAGATGGGGGAAAAGGAGTCGGGCCTCAATGCTGACACTGCCCGTACAGGAGCCGATGTCCCAAAGTGTATGACGACGTGGCAGGTCGAGGACTTGCAGGGTGAGCAGTCGGATAGGCATCTTGGTTATCATCTTTTCGCGGCCATCGAGGAGAGCAAAGGAAGAGTCGGGAAGGCCGAAAGGAGTAGCGGCGATGGAATCACCGCATACGGAAGAAAGGATGATGCAGTTGGGCATACCAAACTCCCTATGGGTGGCTTCTTCGAGGGTTAGGGTGGTGACATTTTCGAGTTGGGGATTGCCCAAGTGCTCGCCAACGTGCATCTGATAGTTGGTGTAACCATAGTCGAGCATTCGCCGGGCGATTGCCGATGGAGTATGCTCTCGGTCTGTAAGGATGCCTATCTTGGTAGTTCGCTCAATGAGGGCACGATCGAACGCTGGCCAAGGACGACCAGTAAGCGAGACGATACTCATGTCGTGGTAAGGAAGTAGCAGACGGTGAGCCAATGTCTGTAGAGAGTTGGGAGCGGGATAGACTTTGATGTCAGCATCGGGGAACTCGCGTTGGAGGGTATTGGCAAAACCGAAAAAGAGGGGGTCGCCAGAGGCGAATATTATAATGGGCAAGGGGCAAGGAGCAAGGGGCAGGGAGCAAGGAGCAAGAATGGACAATGATTTATACTGCTCAAACACCTTGTCTAAAGGCACGGTGATGTCTATCCATTGAGCGTCAGGAGTCAGCAGTGGCATCACTATTTCGTGGTGCCGCCGTCCGCCCGAAAACACCGTCCCTTGCCTGATAATCTCCATCACTTCGGGAGGAAACCAAGGTTTCGGATGGTCAGTTATGCCTATTACGATGAATTTCATATCGCGAAGATAATGATTTCAATCCAAATCGCAAAATGAATCGGGCAGAAGTTGCATGACTTTAGTTCCTTGACAAGAGGTCGTAGCGAATATGGTCGTCGGCGAGTGGTCGGCCAACGGCAGGTTGGTGGCGATGGCTTGCCGAAGATGAACGGACGGTTTGCGTTGGAACAGGCGCAGGTGTGTCGGAAATGTTCTGGGCAATGACCTGTTGCTGGTTCACGGGCTCGTGCACCTTGATATAGATGGTATCGACGATGGTTTCCAGTTTCTTTTCGGTCGGATGCTTGGCTTCCACCCATAAACCTAATACGAAGCCGAGGACCGCGGCGGCAGGAGTGGCAACGAGCCATGCCGGAACATGGAAACGTCTGCTACGGCGGTTCCACGGGCTGACGTGCAGTTGTTGGTTCTCTTCGTCGCGCAACCGTTGGGCTGCGCGGATGATGTCTTGGTTATCGATTCTCATAGTGCTTGAGTTGTTGTTTAATGATGTTCATGGCTTTATGGAGGCGCGACTTCACGGTTCCCTCTGGCAATTGAGTGATTTGTGCTATCTGGGGAACGGTCAGTTCTTCTTCGTAGTGGAGTGAGAAAAGCATGGCGTACGGTTCGGGCATGTTGCTTAGCACTTCGCGCAAAGCGTTGTGAAAGCGAGCGGTGTCAATGTCCAGCTCAATGTTGCTGTCTTCTCCTATTTCCTCCTTGCTGTCATGCACCACGGTCAATTGGTTGCGCAAGTGATTCTTGCAGAGGTTATAGGCGATGGTATAGAGCCAGGCACGGACGTTGTGCCCCTCGCGGTAGGAGTCTCGTGCATCATAGAGTCGCAGAAAGGTATCGTGCATGAAGTCGGCAGCCAGGTCGCCATCGTGCCCCAGTCGCCTTGTAAAGAAACCCTGCAACCGTCGGGCATGGCGGTTGTAGAGTTCCTCAAAGGCACGGTCGCTACCCCGTGCGGCTCGTTGCATCAACTGTTCGTCGGACAATCCCGACAGACTCAACGGAAACAGCATGGCCTACTTGTTGAACAATACGCTTCTGAGTTCCTGCTTCCTCTCCTCGCTGAACGAGGTGTTGTCTATGCCGGATACCAGCAACCGCATGAGCCAATCGTAACGTTTTCGGTCGTGTTTGGCGTAATACGGAAGCAGGTCAGCCAAGAGCACGGCATAGTTGGCAGAAAGCCGTTGTCCTGCCGTCCACTCCGGACGGAAAGATACCAAAAGGTATTCCAGCATATAGCGCTGCTCCACATTGCGCCGCTTTACGGTAAGGTTGTCGTAGGGTTTTGCAGCATATTTCAACAGTAAACCTTCGTTGTAAAGGTTCTGCTTCCAGGGTTCCATGGTTTCCGATGGGGTAGTAGTCGAGAAGTACACCTTGCTGCCATACTTGTCGATGATGGTTTGTAGGAGTGCTTGCTCATAGATATCGTAGCTTTCATAGTTCCCGCTTTCCCATTGTGGAAAGTCTATTGCCAGTTTGTGGGACAACCACTCTCGGTATTCTTTCACTGTAAGGAATGAGGCACAGATGATGGTCTTGTCCTTATGTGTGTTCATACCTTCTTGTATGAGCCATTTCGGAATGATGGCAGCGTCGCCATTGGCAATGTATATCCCGCCATCGTCCATGCCGGCAAGTTCGTTATAGCTGTATCGAAGCACAGCCTCGGAATAGATGCCGCTGTCGAAATATCGTTTCGCCATCTGCTTCATACGTTCCTCATCGCCTTTCATGGCTAAATAGCATAGCCATTGGTCGTAGTCAAAGAACTGCATATCATCGGGCAGTTTTGCCAATGCCGCTTCGGCATATCTGTCACCATCGGTTTCACTACTATGACCGCTGACGACGGCACGATAGGCGCAGAAGTTATAGGTGTAGGAATCGGGGATGGCCTGTTTCATCTCTGTCATGACCAGGCGTACGATGCTGTCGCTGTTGTTGCCCCACCAACCCATATAGTGGGCGGCATGGTAGTAGTTCAGCCACGCATTCTCGTTGCGCGGGTTTTGTTGCGTTTCTTTTTTCCAAGCCTCCTTCTGTTCTACATACCACACGAAGTCCTTTTCTGATACGATGGGGCTTTCTACTTTCATCGTCTTCACATTTTGACCTGAAGTCGTGATGCTTATCATCGCAATCACAAGGGCAATGCAAACTCTTTTTTGTTTCATTTCTTTACTTTTAATAGTTAAACGATAATGTCCTTCTGGTAATGCATACACAGAAGGACAAGAATCGTTCATGTTTTGTACCTTTTTTCTCGCCATGACAGAATAAAAGCAAGCTTCATTCTGCTCATTTGGCTTATTGAAAATGATTACGAAAAGAAAGAATCTACAGGTCGCGACCTGGTCTCAATAGCTCGGCATCATCGTAGGTGAGGATGGCATTGCAAAGTGTGGCAGCAAGGTTGGAGCCGCCCTTTCGTCCCTCGACAATAATCTTTGGTATCCGTTTCAACGTCTTTACGGCATGCTTGCTCTCGCAGACATGCACGAAACCCACAGGGGCAGCAATGATTCCCGCGGGGTGCATCTGTCCTTTATGCACCAAATCGCATATCTCGAAGAGGGCCGTCGGGGCATTCCCCACGACGTAGAGAGCCTCAGGATATTCCTCGGCAGCCAATCGCATGCAAGCCTGACTGCGGGTGATGCCTTTTTCTTCTGCCATCTGCTTGGTACGAGGGTCGTTGATGTAGCAGTGCACTTCGATGCCCAACCGTTCCAAAGCCCCCTTGCGGATGCCGCTGGCCGCCATTGTCACATCGGTTACGATATGGCGAAGGCTGCCGCCTTTTACCTTATTATATAGTATTTCCGTGGCACGTTCGTCCATCCACAGACAGCGTTCCATGCTGAAATCCACCGTGGTGTGGATGGCGTGCAACAATGGCCAGAGTCGCCACTTGGGGACTTCGGGGTGTCGCATCTCGGAGAGAATGGTACGGAAAGATTGTATCATAATCTCTTGTCCCTTACACTTCGCCTCTTGCTCCTTGTCCCTATAATATCCTCTCGGTGTGATGAACACGCCTCTCTCCCCTTGGGCGGAGGCGGAGGGATGGGGAGGCAAATCTCTCCCCTCTTGGGGGGAGCCGGAGGGGGGGCTGGTTATGTACGACTGGCTGTTGCCGATGATGACGACGGTAAACATGTCCACGTCTTCGGGGTCGAACTGGCCGAGTGTGGTCAGTTTTACCTCTTGGTCGTCGCGCCCTGCCTGACGGACGTAGCCGACGGGCGTTTCGGGCGAACGGCCTTCCTGTAGGAAGATTTCGACGAGGCGGTGCAGTTGCCAGTAGCGGCCGTTGGACTTGGGGTTATAGATGGCGGTCACGAAGTCGCCGATGGCGGCGGCACGTATGCGGCGCTCGATGGTAGCCCAAGGTGTCATCAGGTCGGAGAGCGAGAGGATGCAGAAGTCGTGCCCCATCGGACAGCCAAGCAGGGACGCCGCTTTCTGAAAGGCTGAGATACCAGGAAGAACTTCAATATCGGGGGGCACGACAGTATCGCTCTTGCTCCTTGCCCCTTGCTCCTTCTTACTCATTTCATAAATAAGCGGAGCCATGCCGTAGATGCCGGCGTCGCCGGAGGAGATGACTACTACGTTCTTCCCTTCCTTGGCCATTGCAAAGGCCTGTTCGGCACGTTCGCGTTCGCGCTTCATGCCGGTGTCGATGCACTGGCAACCGGACTTCAAGTAAGGTTCAATGAACTGGAAGTAATACTTATAGCCCACCACGACATCGGCCTTGCTGACAGCTTCGATGACTGCCGGCGTGATGTCTTCCTTGCTGCCAGGCCCTATGCCGGCGATGGTTATCTTTCCTTTCGCCATTTCTTCATTTGCCATTTACCATTCCTCTTTGGAATTCGTTGTCAATAAGAGAGTCCTTTCTGCTTGCGTCCCCTGTTCTGACGGCATCCGCCAGTTCGTTGGTAAACTTCACAAGTGCATTATCCTCTCTTCTCGCTTTTGCCCGCTGCCCATCGATGAAATACTCCCAACTTGTGCCATCCAGTGTAGCGTCCATCTTTTTCTCAGCGTTACCGACCGCAGTTGTCCATATCGTTTTCAGCATCTGCACCTGTTCATTGGTAATGGCAAGCGAATAAGCCTGCACGTTTGGAGCCACATAGTCCTTCGGATGCTTCCGTGGCACCCATTTGCTATGTTTCTTATCTATTTTTTTCAACTTGTGCAAGGCCTTGTATGTCGTGTGCCAGATACTTTTCTCCGCCTTCCTGTAAACAAGCGCATGAGCCGTGGAGTCGTAGGAAAGTGCCCATTCGGGAGAAAAAGAGGGCTTGCATACCACACCGAATTCCACATCCTTCGGCATGAGAAGCTGTGTCAGTTCATTGCGTGCGAATGTCATCTGCCGGCTGTTCTTCCACCATCTTTCGTCCTCACTGTCGATACGTATGAGTCTTCCTTGTGCGGCCATTGTCTGCGTGACAAGGGTAAATAATACTGTGGCTACGACCTTCTTGTTCATGTTCAATTATTGTCTATGTCTTCTCGTTTGCAAAGATAAGAAATAATTATGAATTATGCATTATGAATTATGCATAGTTTCAGTACGTCATTCTCAGGCTTGCGATGAAGGAGCGTCCGGGGTTGATGGTGGAGTAGTTGGAGCTCCAGGGCGAAGTGTCGCGCTGGTTGAACAGGTTTTCGATGCCCACGCCGGGTTCGAGGGTGAAGTGACGGAGCGAAACGGTGTGGCGAGTGGTGATGTCCCATTGGCCGATGCCGTCAGCGTAGCCGTATGTCGAGCTGTAGCGGCGACTCTGTTGGTGGCCGTTGAGGGTGATGTTGAGGTGGTAGTCACCCCACGACTTGCTCCACGACCTGTCCCACGAGGCATGGACGTTGCCCACGTGTTTCACGCTCTTATCTACTGGAGTCTTACTGACGACGTACTGCTGGGCTTTCTTGTCCAGTTCTTGGGTTTCAGCCTCGCTGTCGGTGAAAGTATATCCACCACCGAGGGTGAAGCCGCATGGCAGGAGGAACTTCACAGAGGCACTGATGCCGCGCAACGTAGCACGGTCGATGTTGTCACGCTGACGGATTGTTTTCCAACCTTCGGTCTGCAAGGCGGTGAAGACGGCATCGGCGGCAATCTCGGCATCGGTCATGGTGCGGTAGTTTATCATATCGCGAATCTTGTTCAGGAATCCATTGACAGATAATTGCATCCAATGATTACCATACTCGAAAGTGAGATTCAGGAAGTGGTTCTTCTCGGGTTGCAAGTCAGGATTGTTGATGGTATAACGTGATGTCGTCTTTGCCTGATCGGTGGCATAGAGTTGAGAAAGCGTTGGGGTACGATAACCTCCGGCATAGTTGAAACGGGCACGAAAACCCTTGATGTGGTAGAAAAGGCCAACATTGGGTGTGAAGGCCGCACCGAAGTTGTCGTTCTGGGTATAACGGACGCCCGCAATACCCTCCAAGCCTTTAGTGATGTTTACTTCGTCTTGGGTGAAGATATTATAAGTGTTGGTGTGACAGCCATCTATGTTGTCACTTTGGCTGGCAAGACTCTCCTGTACCATCTCCGCACCGGCCGTCAACTTGTTCCACTTGGCAAGACGGAAGATACCACGAAGGGTCTCGTTTGTATAGTGCGTACGTTTACGCGTCTCGTCGTAAGGTTCCTTGGTGTCCGTCTGCCAGTAGTCGTAGTAAGAAGTGTAGTTGTCGCTATAGACATCAAGATAAACATGAACCTTTTTGTTAGGCACCCAACGTGCACCGCCACCATAGGAGTACGACTGATGGTGAAGGTCGTAGGTGTAGGCCTTCTTCGACGTGTAGTCGTAGGTGACGTCACCTGTGGTCTTGTCCGTGGTCTTCTTTTGGGTGAAATAGGTAGCATCCTGGGGACGATGGGTATTGTAGTCGTAAAACGAACCACGGAGATAGGCCGACCATTTATCGTCGAACCGCCATTCCATGCGCTCCGTCACGTTATGGCTGCCATAACCTACCGACATGGGGCGTCCCGTGAGTTTCAGAACTTTTTGGTCACCTTCCTCAAACTCTTGATAACGATTTACCTGCCAGTTATCGGCTTGTTGGTGGGCGTAGGAGGTTTGGGAAGAGAACTTTCCTGCACTGACATCCACGTCAATGCTTTGGTCAAGACGGCCGTTGTCGCGCAGACGTGTCTCCGAGGCGGCACTGACAGGCTGGCGGCTGTCGTCGGTGATGACGTTGATTACACCGGCAATGGCATCGCTTCCGTACAGGGCTGAGGCAGCACCAGAATATATTTCGATACGCTTTACATTAGCCATGCTGACACGATTCCATCGGTCGTCACCAGTGAGTCGTTTTCCGTTCTCCATGATGACAATATAGTCATCGCTCACGCCACCGAAGTTCACGAATGTACCCATGCCACTGGTATGGGTAGTCACGGTTGTGGTCAGCTTGGTCAAAGCCTCTTGCAAGTTCGTCACTTGGGCATCGTGCAGGTCCTTGGCGGTGATGACACGAACAGCCAGAGGAGAGTCATCGGCTCGATGGAAAGTACCTGTACCTGTGACAACAATGGGGTTCAATGTCTGCGAGCGAAGACTGTCAATCTTCACAAGTTTCTTATCACTTTGTGCCATTGATGCCACAGAACACATGATGGCCAGTATTAGCGTCTCTTTTTTCATTGTTTTTTAATTCTCAAAAGAACTCCATGCGATAACACTTCACCGCATGGAGTTCCCACTTTACATATATAGATAGATAGATTTTTACGAACTACGGAATACGGATTATTCCTCAGGATACATGCTGTGGTAGGCTTCCTCGAGGAACGCAGCGTTCTTGGTGTGCTGAATCCAGATGTTACGGATGCCTTCGAGCTCCAGCAGACCCTGGGGATGATTGCCCACTACGGGCACTACGGGGGTGTAGCCCTTGTGACCGAAGAACTCAAACCAGCTGTTGTCGCCCGAGGTCTCGTCCTCGGCGTCCCAGTAATCGCTACCCTCACCGGCCATATCGTTGTGAGCGTGGTCACCAGCAATGGACATCAGGGCATGGAGGTAAATCTTGCCGTTGTTGATACCGTTATCCTTCATGCGATCCATTACGTCCTCCTTGTAGTTGCCATCCATGTCCACAGTGCCTACGAAGTAGTTGCTGTTAAGTTTCTGCAACTCCTCTTCCAGTTGGGTATAGCGCACATTAGCCTTGAAGGTGTCGTAGTTGTCGGGGTTGCCGTGACCCATGAAGGCCACTACGCCCTGGGCGGCTTCGCTGCTGTACAGCATGTTCAACTGCTTGGCAACCTCAGGAACGTCAACGTCGGGATCGTTCAGCAGGGGCAGACCCAGGAAGATGGCTTCGTCCTCCTCCAGCTTGGCCAGATACTTGTCATCGAGGTGAGCCTGGCCGATGTAACCATTGTTCATGAACTTCTTCACACTGGCCACCACAGCAGCAAACTCCTCGCCGGGGATGACCTGCAGACTCTGCACGTAGATCTTGCCGTACTTAGCGGCACCGATGGCATGGAGCAGATAGCGAGGCTCGTAGTAGTCGCGCTTCACGATGTTGCCCTCGTCGTCCTTGTTCTCACCGGCACTGGCGCGGTTGATGCAGATGTCGCTTGAAAAGCATACATAAACGTCAGCATTGGGGAAAGCAGCCTCGTAAGCTTTCTTCGTAGCATCAAATGCTTGGAATGCATTATTCCAAGTAGAGCCGAAAGCAACCAGCAGGACTGCCTCGTTCTTGCCAGACTTTGCCTTTTGCTCGGCAACCATCTTGTCATTTACACTATACTCCGACACAATGTTCTCCATCGCAACATTGTCGTCATCATCACCACATGAGGTGAACACTGGTGCTGTCAGACACATAGCGATAACACCCAGAATGAAAGAATTAATCTTCTTCATTGTTGTAATTAGATTTAGTTGATAATTTATGTTGATTAACACGTTTCCCATAATTGAATTTAATGGCAAAGGTGCCATACACCGTCGTGCCTGATGTATTGTTTCCTAAATGGTAGGGGTGTATGGTACGATCCACATAGTTGAAGACATTATCTACGCAGAGCTCCAGTCTGTACGCAAGCTTCTTTCCTGTTTTTCCCAGGTCATGCGTAGTATTGATGCGCCATATTTGGTATTGTTTTCCGTTGCCGTTGTTTTGGTAATAACGGGTGCTACTGCCGCGGGTTGACAAGTTTACACCCAACTTATAACGTGGGCAGAACGTGTGGCTGTACATGGCCGAAGCGCTCCATTTGTGATGCGCCGTTCCGTCTATGACCACGGTTGTCATCCTGTTCTTGGACACATCGTAGAGATTGGCCTCCGTATCTAACCAACTATATGCCCCGGTAATAGTCAGCCCCTTTATCACCTGATAAGAGAGTGTCACATCTATGCCATAAGTTCGGGCATCATCCATATTCTTGTACATTCGTGCTTGTACATTCGTGCTCCCATCGCCCAGGTACGCGGTGGTAATTCCAGCAGGAATCTCACCAACAGGCACATTCACCAGAGCTATCATATTGTCCAATTTGTTCAGATAGCCTGTCACCGATGCCGTAAACTTACGACCACGATATTCCGCATTAGCAGAATAGTAGTTGCTCGTCTGCGGATTCAATTTCGTGTTGCCGATGTTGAAGAAGGTGCTGCTGCCCATCACATGCAGGTAACGGTAGTGCAACTCCTTCACAGTCGGTGTCTTGAAACCCTGACTCCACCCCAGTCGGAAGCGGACATCACCAGCCGAGAACATCGCGCTGATCTTGGGGGTCAGACGTACGCCGAAGTTGCGGTTCTCCACCAACCTGATTCCAGCTGTAACATTGAGCCATGACAGTTTGTCGAACTCATCCTGCACATACAAGGCCGATGTCCAGTCATCCGCCGTTCCCGTCTCCGTACGGTCGGGCGCATTCAGGTAGTCGTATCTGTACTCCATACCAGCGTTAATGGTATTCTCGCAAGGCAGGTAGAAGACACCTTTTAACTGGGCCATCACTCGTTGCTGGTCGCTCTGCAGTTTGCTCTGCCCAGGGTACATAGGCACAGAAAACCATGTACCGTCCAGCGGACCATACTTCTCGCCTTTCAGCAATACATTTTCGTATGTCCTGGCTGTATAATCGTAATAATAGGCATGTTTATTCCAGTCGGCATCCAAGGTGATGTAGTTCCTTTTGGTACCTTTTGCCTTATCCTCCAGGTAGTACTTTCCGCCTACCGATGCCGAAGCATTGTTATAGCGAAGGTCATAAGTATAGACATCACAACTCGGATGCGTGCCATTCTGAGGACGACAAATGTGTTTGATATAGTAAGAGCCCTCGGCATACAGTTCCAGATTCTGTATGGGCTGATAGGTCAAGCGTTCTGCCAACTGCCAGTTGCGGAACTTGTTTACCGTCTTCGTCTTACTGTCGGTCAGCACCATACCTTCGGCATACTCCTTAGCCGTATTCTGCCAACCGTCATTGCGTTGCATCTGAAAGTTCGTCTGACTGCCCACTTTACCCACATTAAAGGCAAAGGTATTGTGCTGGCGCAGGTCGTTGTGCATTCCGTATCGCGTGCTGTTGTCGGCAAAGATACCCTTCTGCGTGTGTTTCTTGGTGATAATATTGATGACGCCTGCCATCGCATCGCTACCATAGAGTGCACTTTGCGCTCCCTTTACGATCTCTATGCGTTCTATGTTCTGGGGGGCTATAAGTCCTAAGTCGTTCTCACCGCCCACATCACCATGGATGCGCTTGCCATCAATAAGGATAAGGATGTAGTTGTTAGCAAGTCCCCCCAGTTGCATCTGGCTTCCCATGTCACCCTCGGCAAAAGCAAAAGAGGCCGTCAATCCACTCAATATCTCCTCTATGCTCTTACCTCCATAACTGTCGAGCATCTTACGGCTGATGACTTCCGTCTGTACAGGCACATTCTTCAACAGGCGCTGGGTGCCAGTACCTGTAACCACGACCTCCTGGATGGTGTCCGTACGGAGTAGTCCCCCCCCTGCCCTCTCCCCATGGGAGGGGGGAGCCTGTGCCGTTAGCGTTTGGGATATGACCAACAAGGCCATCCCCATGATGAGACTTAGTCTTCCTTTCATTATTTCCGCCCTCGCTTATTCCTGAGCGTGCGTATTTTTTAACATTGGCATAATTGATGCAAGCATCATTCTGCACTCTCTCCTGGTAGGTCTTCTGGCTTTCCCCGTCTGCTCACCTTCCCGATTGCTCAGTGGTTTGTGTCGAGCAGACCCAATAATGGGGATTACAGCTGCAGGTACAGCCCCGGACTTCCACCGGGTTCCCTTGCACCGAAACGCCCTTTCGGGCATCCGATTACCAAGATTCGCTTGCAAAGATACGAATAAGTGAGCAAAATACCAAACTTGTTTGAGGATTTTCGATCGGAAGTATCTAAGACGATAGTCAAAGATACCGCTCGGCGACGATAGAAGACGCTTGCCCATACCGATAATCGTCGTTAAATTATCGAAAAACAATAAATATTATTTGTTATATCACGAAACTTTGTCGTAACTTTGCACTGTCGTGCGAGTCTGCTAACGCCCGGCATAGCCGATAACTTGCTAAGGCAAGCGTCCCTTCGGGCCGAGCGAAAAGTTTAATTTGAATTTTGAATTTTGAAAGTTTTCGTTTTCGTAGCGTTTCGTTGACGTTGAAAGTAAATAGTAAATAGTAAATGGTAAATGATTAAATGTAAGATGAAAAAGTTATCCACCCTTTCTACCTTATTACTGACCATCTCTTTTCTGATGCCCTTGGGAGTCTGGAGCCAGCCAGCCTTGCGCCACAGCGCGCCAGAGGGCTACGTGTTTGTGGCCGCCCACCGTGCCGACTGGAAGTATGCACCAGAGAACTCATTGCAGGCCCTGCAGAATGCCCTGTTCTTCGGGGCTGACATCATTGAGACCGACGTGCACCGGACGCGCGATGGGCACTTTGTGATGATGCACGATGCCACGGTGGACCGTATGACCAATGGCACGGGCCGCATTGCCGACATGACACTGGAGGAGGTGCGCCGACTGCGTCTCCGTACCAATTGGGGGCAATCGACCCAGATGCCCGTGGCCACACTGGAGGAATACATCGAGGAGACCCGTGGACGTGCCCATCTCTATCTGGACAAGGCTGGCATCGACCCGCTTGGTACAGAGGAGGGTACAACGGTGCGTGCCCTGCTCGACGTGCTGCGCCGCCACGGGGTGTTGCAAGAGACCATGTTTGTGTTGGACTGGCCCTACGAGAAGGCCCGCCGCATCTTTGGCACGGCGTTGGACAGCGTCATTTACTGCCCCGTCATCGAGGACCGCATACCCAACCTTGCGGCCTACGTGGACGAGTACGTCCGAGAACTCCACCCCGTGGCCTTCCAGTTCCGTATGGCATCGCTGGAGGGCGAATCCTATCGTCTGCTGCCTCGCGTGCTGAATTCCGGGAGTCGCGCCTTTGTGGCCAGTACGTGGCCCAACCACACCGCCGGACACGACGACCTCGTGTCCATCTTCCAGCGTCCGTCTGAAGGGTGGGGATGGCTCATCGAACAGGGGTTCACTATCCTCGAAACCAATTTTCCCAAAGATTTGATACAATATCTCCAGAGCGAGCATCGCCATTGACAGGCTTTCCACCCACGGGTTTTCTTATTTGTCATGAAAAAAGAGAGGGGATAGGGGTTGGGAAACAACCGTCTCGGGTGTCTTATGAACAGAAAGCTATCAAAAACGGATGGAAACTGCTACGGACATCAGACGATTCTATGAGCAACATCGCGCCGAGATGCTGCGCTTGGCCCGCCGGCTACTGGCCGACGAGGAGGAAGGGCGCGACGCGGTGAGCGATGTCTTTGCCCAACTGGCCGAACGGAAGGTGGACATGCCGTGCAGCGTGGCCTACTTGTTCTCGGCCGTGCGCAACCGGTGCATGAACGTGCTGCGCCACAAGAGCGTCAGGGAGCGTGTGCATCGCCTCCTGCCACTGGACGAAGCCATGGCCGAGGACAGCCGGACGGCAGAGGAAAAGGAGGCCGAACTGGAGTCGATACTCCACTTTGTCGACACCGAACTGACGCCGCAGACGCGCGAGGTGGTGCGACTGCGTTTCCGGGAGCGCATGACCTACGCCCAGATAGCCAAACGGCTGGACATCAGCGAAGCGGCCGTCTATAAGCATCTGGCACAGGCCATCCGTAAGCTGAAGCAAAGGTTCAATCCCTAAATCCCGAGTATCATGGACAAACTGGAAATCCTGCTCGACATGACCGAGCACCCCGACCGCTACACGGAGGAACAGATGCAAGAACTGCTGGCCGACGAGGACGTGCACAAGCATTACCAGATGATGGTGTGGCTGCGCGAAAGTACAGATGGGGAGCGAAGTTCTTCCCCCTTGGAGGAGGTCCTTGCTGAGGAAAGCGTCCCTTCGGGCCGAACGAGGAGGGGACTTTGGAAGATTGCAGCCGCGTTCGTCGGAGCCGTCCTCATGGCGGGGCTGCTGTTTGCCGTCGTTCGTCCCTTCATGAATTCATCCGAAGAAGTAGAAAAACTCCCTCCCTCACGGGAGGGCGGGGGAAGGGTCTTGGAGGGTCTGCAGGAGGGGGCAGTTGTATTCCAAGACGCCCCACTGGACAGCATCCTCACGGTCGTTGCCCGCCACTATGGCAAGGTCGTCCAGTTCCGCAACGAGGAAGTACGCACGATGCGACTCATCATGACGTGGCAACCCACCGACTCACTGGCGAGCTTGATTGGCCGCCTGAACCTGTTCGAGGGGCTGCAGCTCACCCTGCAGGCCGATACACTCATTGTTGAAATAGAAAAGAAGGAGGCCGAGTGATGAGACGTTTCTTATACCTTATTATATACTTACTCTCGTCCTCCTTTTTGTCTGCACAGGTAACTGCTCCCTCCCAAGACACCTCCCAACCTCTCCGTGAGGGGAAGGGGAAAAGGGCGGGGGGAGAGTCTCTCATCGAGGCCCTGCAGGCCCTGACCCAGGAGCATCCCGACTACACCATCGACATCCTGACCGAAGGACTGACGGAACTGCGCACATCGGCCCGCACCCGAGGCCAAGACGTGCCCAACGACGTGCGTCGCCTCTGCAAGGGACTGCCCGTGAGGGTAAACACCGACGGGCGGCACATCACCGTGCAGGCCAAGCGAAAGCAACGGCTGCAGACCATTGTCCTCGGAGGATATGTCGAGGACGGGTTCCTGAAGATGCCCCTACCCGAGGCCCGCATCTCCGTCCTGGCGGCGGACAGCACCGTGGTCGTGGACTCGGCTCAGATGGTGCGTTTCTATGGTCGCGGCATGCGTCTCGTCGGGGCGCACTATACGGCTGAGGTCAGCGGCTTGCCGAAGGAGTACCTTGTCCGTGCCCAACTCGACGGCTACGACGACCAGTGGCAGCGCGTGCCCGTCCCTGCCGGGGAGCAGGAGGTGGAGGTGCCCAAGCTGAGTATGCGCAAGATGCAGGGCAAGACACTGAAGGAAGTGGTGGTGACGGCCACGAAGGTGAAGTTCTTCTGGCGCGGCGACACGCTCGTCTACGATGCCACGGCCTTCCAGATGCCGCAGGGCTCCATGTTGGGCGACCTCATCCGTCAGATGCCCGGCGTGACGCTGAACGAACAGGGCGAGATATTCGTTAACGGGCGCAAGGTGGACGAACTCCTGCTGGGCTCTCACACGTTCTTCGGCGGCAACAAACGCGTGCTGATGGAGAACCTGCCTTACTACACCGTGAAGACCCTGAAGGTCTATGAGAAACAGACCGAAAAGAACGAGGCCCTGGGCTACGACGTGGAGCCGAAGAAATATGTCATGGACGTGAACCTGAAGGACGAATACAGTCGAGGCTACATCGCTAACGTGGAGGCGGCCGGCGGAACGGACAAGCGCTACCTGGGCCGTGGTTTCCTCCTGGGCTTCACCGACCGGGTGCGCACGACGCTGTTGGGCAACCTCAACAACGTGAACGAGTCGCGCCACGTCGGCGAGCAGGGCCACTGGCGCCCCGGCTCGGCACCGCAGTCGCTGCTGACGACACGCAGCGTGGCGGGCGAGGTGGCCTACTACGCCAAGGAGGACAAGGTGAAGAACCACTTCCGCACGGAATTTACCTCCACAAGCGACGAGCAGACCATGCACCAGCGCCGCGAGCAGTACCTCGACGGACTGAAGCCGACCGCGCAGACCAAAGCCTTCAACCGCCTGGGGAACAACCGCCTGAACCTGCACAACGACTTTACGCTGAAGAAGCCGTGGACCTACGTCACTGCCGACTTCCGCTATGCCCATCGCGACGGTTCCATGCATTCGGCCTTCGAGGAGCGGGCCGACTCGCTCACCATCCTGCAGCGCACCGTGGGCATGAACGAAGGGACGACATGGGGCTTCTCCGCCGACGCGCAGGGCACCGTCAAGTTCCGCCGCCCCAAGCAGCATATCTTCTACTATGGATGGGTGAACCATGAAAACGAGGAAACGGAGGAGGGTACACAATATCAGACAACCAACACGGGAAAAAGTCTCAATGCCCGCTCCATCCGGAACCGCTGGACGGGAGGCTCCATGTCGTTCACCTATCACAAGGAACTCGGTCATGACCTGACACTGTCAGCAGGCGACGGGGCAAACATTACGGTGACCGACAACCACGACTGGCTCTATCATCCCGACACCCTCCTGCTGCCCTCGCAACTCGACGCGCTCACGGCCATCACCGACCCACAGAACTCCTACGACCAGCATCGCCGCCGCTGGGAGCACAAGCCCGGCGTGAGCCTGTCGAAGCACGGTACCTACATGCACCCTCAAGTCCACATGACGATAGGCTACCAGCGCTGGAGCATCGGCATGGGCGTGCCCGTCGTCCATGAACGAATCCATTATCAGCGCGGTCAGATTGATACTATTGCCCGCCAGACGACCCTCATCCTGGACCCCCACGCCTCGTTCCGCCACGTATGGAAGGACGGCAAGCGCGACTTCCGTGTCAGCGCCGGTTACAAGAACGCCCCGGCCGAACTGCTCGACCGCATCGACTGGCGCGACGACAGCCGTCCCCTCGTCGTCAAACTCGGCAACCACAACCTGAAGGGCGCCGCAAGGACGTCGCTCAGCGCCAGTTATTCCGACCAGACGGCTCCTCGCCAGGGCATGTACTACCTGGATGCCAAGTTCGACTACTACCATCGCGTCGTCTCGCAGTCCGTCGCCTACAACCCCGCCACTGGCGTCTATACCTATCAGCCCCAGAACATCAGCGGCACCTACGTGGCCCACGCCAACTTCAGCACCGACCGCAAAATAGGGCAGAAGGGCCGTTGGACATGGCACGTGAACAGCGGCATCGACTGGAATCACGCCAAGGACCACGCCATGCTCCAGACCCCTTCCAGCCTCCCCGTGAAGGAGAGGAGCCGTCCTCTTACACATTCGGAATCTCCCTCCCTCTACGGGAGGGCTGGGGAGGGTCTCAACACCGTCAACACCCTTACGCTGAACGGTGCAGGCCACATCCAGTACGACCACAAGGGCCTGAACATCCGCGCCCTGGCCGATGCCCGCTGGCGACACTCGGAGGGACAGATGCAAGACTTTGCCGTGCTCAACGCCATCGACTTCGGGTACGGCCTCACCGCGCGCTACACCACGCCGCGCCTGTGGGCAAAGGCCAGCGAGGGCCTGACCCTCTCCACCGACGGCATCATGTACAGCCGCCGGGGCTACGGCAGCAGTCTTCTGAACACCGACGACTTCGTGCTTAACGCCTCCCTCAGTCAACCCTTTTGGAAGAGCAAACTCATCCTGCGCCTGGAAGCCTTCGACCTCCTGCACCAACTCTCCCCCACCCACTACGAGGTGAATGCCCTGGGCCGCACCGAGACATGGTATCGCACACTGCCCCGCTACGTGATGTTCCACGTCGTCTATCACTGGAATAGGAACCCCAAGCGCAACAGATAATCTTGACTGAGCTTTGCCGAATCGGGAGGGAAGAAGAACGAAGTTCAATCGATAGTCCCCCACTACATCGTCGCCCAGTCGGAAAAAATGAAATTATTATGTTTGGCTCCATTAATGTCCAAGCGTCGAATCACGGAAAAGCAATCATCGAAAAATTGCTTACTGCAATTTGTGAAATTGCACACTGCAAATCGCCGAATTGCACACTGCAATTTCGGGAATCAATGCTATCAATCCGGCAAATCGATACCATAAAGAACAACTGAAACAACATGAGACAACTTTTATAACTACATTTATCAAATTACATTTGCATTTGTTTCACTATCTCTGACCTACGGTCTTAGATACTCACGCTCGGAAAATTGCAAACTTGTTTGCATTTTCGCTCGCTAAATCGTATCTTTGCCCCCATGATTCCTTCGTTTCTCATAGCAGCACCACACAGCGGCTCGGGAAAGACCACCGTGGCACGGGGGCTAATGGCCCTATTAAGACAGAAAGGTTATCATGTGCAACCTTTCAAATGTGGTCCGGATTATATCGATACGAAGTTCCACGAACGAGTATGCGGACGGCCAAGCGTGAACCTTGATTCTTTTTTTGCCTCAGAAGAGCACCTACGGGAACTTTTTGACCATTACTCTAAGGACGCAGACATTGCCATCGTGGAGGGCATGATGGGATTGTTCGATGGATACAATCGCGACCGTGGTTCTTCGGCTGAGATTGCAAGGATTCTGGGCTTGCCTATTGTGCTTGTTGTCGATGCCCGTTCTGCGGCCTATAGCATGGCCGCCTTGTTGCAAGGTTTCATCCAATTCCGCCCTGACCTTACCTACGCGGGCGTAATATTTAACAAGGTATCCTCCGAACGCCACGCCCAGATGCTGCGCGAAGTCGCCGACGAGGTGGGCATACCCTGCCTGGGCTGTTTGCCCAAGTCCACCGAACTGGAAACCGCCAGCCGCTACCTGGGGCTGGACTTTAACCTCCCCCTTCCCCCTCCCAAGGAGGGGGTGATGCCGTTGGAGGACATTATTGAGCGACATGTGGATTGGGAACGGTTGACAGCATGTGCAACGAATGTAGGGACGCGACGTGTCGCGTCCGATGTGGCAGAGACAATTACGGACGCGACACGTCGCGTCCCTACTGGAGGAATCCTCGTTGCCCGCAACGCCGAGTCGTTCTCCTTTCTCTATCAGGAAACCCTCGACCGTCTCTCCACTCTCGGCCCCATTGAGTTCTTCGACCCCGAGGACGAAATTGTAAATGGTAAATGGTTAAATGGTAAATTTCTATATCTTCCCGGCGGCTATCCAGAGAAGCATCTCGAAACCTTGGTCAAGGCCGAGGCTACACGCCGAGCCATCAAGGAATTTGCAGAACAGGGTGGTCACATCGTGGCAGAGTGCGGCGGCATGATGTACCTCTGCCAAAGCATCATCACAGACGAGGGTGAGTTCCCCATGTGCGGCGTATTGCCTTATAAGATATCGGCACGTAAGGCCGACCGCCGTCTATCCCTCGGTTATCGCCAGTTCACGCTCAACGGCAAGGAGTATCGTGGCCACGAGTTCCACTATACCCAATTTGTAGGTGACACACCGCCCTCCATCGTTCAGGTCTATGATGCCAAAGGGCACCCTGTCTCCACCCCTATCCTACGCTACAAAAATGTCTTGGCCAGCTACACCCATCTCAGTGGATCGTCAGTCTTCCCCCTTCACCTTTAATAAATAGGAACATGATACTTGTATTCGGAGGAACGACAGAGGGCCGCAAGACCATAACAGCACTGGAGGAGGCAGGCACCACGTATTGGTATTCCACCAAGACGGGCGAGCAGGACGTTACACTCCACCACGGTCGGCGCACCGACGGGGCAATGGATAAGAAGGCCATGATAGACTTTTGTCAGGAGCACGCCATACGCCTCATCATCGATGCTGCCCACCCCTTTGCTCAGGTACTTCACCAAACCATTGCCGATGTCAGCCAGCAACTTAATCTGCCAGTCATTCGCTTCGAACGCATCTATCCACCACGCGATCCCGACATCATCTGGATTGACGACTATAGTGACCTATGCCATCTTCTCCCTTCCCTTGGGGAGGTGATGGGGGTAGGTCTCACCCTCCTTGCCACCACGGGCGTACAAAGCATTGCCAAACTAAAGCCTTTAGAGCAGAAGGGTATCAAAATATATTACCGCATACTGAACCGCAAGAGTAGTATTGAACTGGCACATCAGCAGGGAGCAACCGATGAACAACTCTGCTTCTATGATGAAAAAGAATCCTCTCACCTCTCACCTCTCACCTCTCACCTTTTATTAAAAGAAAGTGGTATTTCTGGCGGTTTCATCGAGAAAGTAAAGGCTGCCCGAGCCAAAGGTATGCGCATCATTGCCATCAAGCACCCATCATTCCCATCCTTCTGGAAGGAGGGGTGTCCGAAGGACGGGGTGGTAGAGGTCAATGGTCCCTACGGATTGCGTCGCATGGTGGAACATCTGCTACCTGAGTTTTATTCACTACATAGCGGACTGACCACAGGCACCTGTGCCACGGCAGCCGCGATAGCCGCAACACTTCAACATTTACAGCACACGGGGGCGGCAGTTAATTCTTCACTCTTCACTCTTAACTCTTCACTTCCAAAAGAAGTTCCTGTTCTCCTGCCTAACGGTGAGACCATCCATGTGCCCGTCGGCTATGGCGAGGGTTATGCCTACTGCATCAAAGAGGCTGGTGACGACCCCGATGTTACAGACGGAATAGAGGTTAGGGCAGAAGCCTACCCCCAACCCCTCCCAGAGGGCGGGGAGTGGTTAGAAATTGAGGGCGGTGAGGGCATTGGTCGCTTCACGCTCCCTGGTTTCGACTTCCCTCCAGGCGAACCAGCTATCAACCGCGTGCCGCGCGAAATGATAAGAAAAAACCTAGAACAATTCAAAATTCAAAATTCAAAATTCAAAATTATACTCTCCGTTCCCAACGGAGCGGAAATCGCCCGTCGTACCTTCAACCCACGTCTGGGTATAGAGGGCGGCATCTCTATTATCGGAGTATCAGGTATCATCATGCCCTACAGCGAGGAAGCCTTCATCCAAAGCATCCGCAAATGCATGGAGGTAGCAAAGGCAGCCTTTCAGGATGTAAAATGTCAAACGTCAAATGGTCGCTCGGCGACGTTAGGAGACGCTTGCGTAGCATCGCGGAGCAAGAAATGGTCTAATGGTAAATGGCTAAATGGTAAATGGTCTAATGGTAAATGCCGTGTGGTTATCGGTAGCGGAATGAAGAGTGAGCAACAACTACGTGCCCTATACCCAGACCTACCTCAACAAGCCTTCGTGGAATATGGCAACTACATCGGCGAAACGTTGAAAATGGCCGACGAGTTAGGCTTTTCCCACGTCACCCTCGGCATCATGATAGGCAAGGCCGTAAAGCTTGCCCAAGGTCATCTCGACACCCACAGTCGCCGTGTCGTCATGGACAAGGAATTCATTGCCCAACTCCTACGCGAGGCCAATTGTGATCTCTCACCTCTAAACATAACTGTTGCCCGAGAACTCTGGGACCTCCTCTCACCCGACGAGGCCGACCGCTTCTCCCAAGTTGTCGTTCGCCATTGTTACGAACATTGTGCGCCCCTACTTCCCAATGGAGAACTTACAATCCTTTTACTAAGGAACGAATGATTAAACGTCCCATTTCTTGCCGATGTCGGCAAAAATAAGTACTTTTGCAGTAGATTTTGACGCATAAACTTGCCGATAGAAGAAAACATCCTCGATTTTCATGTTCGCTTCGAACGGATTCATCCCTTTCAAGACGGCAACGGCCGTGTGGGCCGTCTGCTTATGTTTAAGGAATGTCTAGCCAACAGCATCGTTCCTTTCATTATTACCGACGAACTCAAAATGTTCTACTATCGTGGTCTGCGTGAATGGGGACACACAAATGGCTACTTAATGGATACTTGCCTCTCGGCTCAAGACCAGTATAAATCACTACTCACCTATTTCAAGATTACAAATAAGTGATTCATTCGTCACTCTTGGTGACATTACCATACTATTATTGCGAAGCGAATAGCCTCCATCAGCCTACTCCATATCTTATTCCCTACAGATTGTGGGAAAACACGTACATTGCGAGGACCAAACAATATCTATTTACCGTCAAGAAACCGTCAATATATTGACGGTACTACCATCAATACCTTGACGGGGATTCCGTCAGGGTATTGACGGAGGTTTAACGTACTACGCCCCAACCAGTCTCTCCAATATGACCCATTCCTGCGAATAGTGAGACTTATGACGGGCTTATAATGCGACGGATGGAATATTAATTGGGTTACAAAAGCGAGTCCCGAATGTCATCGCACGACATTCGGGACTAACTATTAATTTACCTATTACTCATGTATTACGGGAGGTATATCGCTTGGCATATCAACTAACTTTGTAGAGAATTTAGCTGTATAAGGTTCCTCCCCTGTCCGATAGGTTATTACAGCGCAATAAGATGGTTCCAATGTCTGTTTATTGAGATACACTACCCTGAAACTTACATTGGAAAGACGTTCTATCATATATACATATCCAAACTCATCTGCATGGTCTTTTTCCAATTGTTCTATATAGTTGTCTCCAGCTCTATTCCATCTAGGTTTCGTTTTATGAGGGAGACTCTTTATTGCATAATCTTTTGCCTCATTTTTTACCTTATGGGCATCAACTGGAGACAACAACTCATCCGCAGCTGCACCTATCAATGCAGCTGCAAACATTGACGAAAACAAATCGCTACCATCATCTGCTGATTCAAAATCTTTACTGAGTTCGTATTTTATATATTCTTGAGTTTCTTCTGGCTGAGAATGGATTTCATACTTGTTTTTCAAATAGTCCCTAAGGTAAACCAATCTTTTAATACTTATAAATTCATCAGACTGATATCTCTTCAATAAGGGAATATAGACAAGATTTCCTTGACTATCATAAACGCCTTTTATTTTGTCTTCATTACGTATTACCCTATAATTGGGATACGAATCATACACATAATATCCTATCTTTACAGGGTATGAGTCATGGTGATATTTACCATCTTCTGTGTAAAGGAAATTCCAGCCCTTCTTTTGCTGCATTTCCTCATTCATCCCAATATATTCAAAGTACCAAAATGAACCCCGATAAAAAGAGTTCCGAATGGGGATGGTAATCTCCTTAAGTGGACGTTTTTCATTATCAATCCATTCAGTCCAACCTCGGTCTATAATATCGTGTTCGGTCTTCAAACTATCTGTGAGCCATGTATCGTAGAAAGCTAAATACTGTCTAACTTCGGAACTTAGAACGCCTTTTGCCACATTCTTATCGGCTACATTAGACTTAGCTTCCACAACAGGCCAGCCATATTCATCTTTCCTTGAAATCTTTATAACATAAAAAGACTGTTTCGACAACGGAATTTTTTCAATTCTGAAGTCTATTTTATGGTTTTTGTCTATCCTATCATAGTCCTTAAGCAAATATTTCATGTATGCTTGGTTTAGCAGGTCTAAGTCCTCTGGTGTCTTTACCTTTTTTTGCTCCATGCTTTGGAGTTCTTTTATTCTTCGCTGTTTGGCAACCCCCTTCTCGTATTCCGCTAAAAGCGTTGGTTTAATATCCGTATTGAATATTCCCTCTGCCCTTAATGTATCTACGACCGTCCTAGTCACGTATACTATTGCACTATCTGATTTTTGGAATAGGTTTGTGCATCCGTCAAAAACACGATACCACATTTCGACATCATGAGGTAATGAAATTGCAGTTAAACTGGTACAATCTTTAAATGCTTCGGTATATATGTTCTTTACGCTTTTAGGAATAATGACAGAGGTAAGGCCACTACAGCCAGAGAACGCACACTGGCCGATACTGGTCACGCTGTAAGTTTCTCCTGCATAGGTTACGTTCTCGGGTATGGCGATGCTGCCCGTGTACTTATTATCTCCACTCGTAACCTCAAGTTCCGTAGCCGATATGCGATTGTAGTAAATGCCATCGATACAGGCATCATAGGCAAAAGTCTTACTTGCCGCCATGCTGAGCACGGCGACAAGTAATGATTTAAATAAGAGTTTCATAATCGTATTCCTATATATCAGTTCGAGTCCATTGAGCATTATCACTAATATACCCTTTTACATTTTCATCTTTTACAGGTTCCTTCTCTTTGCAGATTTCCAAGAAGCCTTGCTCTCTTTCTAGTATCTGGCCAATATAACTGTTCAACTCACGGAAACCTCCTTTCTTGGGTTTCAACTTACTGATATATTCGGCTTCATTCTCCCGAATATATGCTTTAATGAACATGTGCGATGTAAACTCCTTCGGTAGAGTTTTTACAATTGATTTAAATTCATTTACTTCCATAATTGTATAAGTTTTGAGTGAATAATGTTTATAAAGCCCTTCTCATACAGACACAAAAAAGGAAACGTGGACAATTACTATCGTCTACGTTCTAGAGGTATCGGCAAACACCTAACAGTCATTAACGAGTAAAAGCCCACGCTATCAGCGTGAGCATCCGAGCCTTTTACTCTTGACTGTTCTTAAATTTTTGCCGAATTTCTAGAACAAGATTCAAAGCGGACGCTTCTTCCTATATGTCTTTTTATGTTTTATTTGCTCATTGGCGTATGGGTTTTAGTGGATTGGTTAATATATTATCGTATCAGTCCTATGAAGCATTAAAGCCGATGGGACGACGCGGTTGTGATGGATTCTTTCTTTCGCTCTGTAGAGCTACCAGTGCCGTACTGAGTGCATCAAGTTGGGCACGTGTGTCTTCATTGATTTCGTTCTGGTCGGATAATATGTCTTCTACCTCTTGACGCAGTTCCTTCAGTCCTCTCTCTATCTCCAGCAGTTTCCCTGGCGATGCCAATACGGGCAGAGACTGGCGCACAGCAACAAATGCACGCATGATGCGAATGTTTATATCAATAGCGAGGTCCGTGTTCAAGATGGAACTGAGCATAGCCACGCCCAATTCTGTGAAGGCAAATGCACCATATCGGCTACCGCCCCAACTTGAGGTGCCAAAATTACACCTCAAGTTACGCACTTCCTCATTCGATATTTCAAACATGAAGTCTGTGGGAAACCTACGTAGGTTACGACGTACCGATCGTTTTAATACTTTTGTTTCGATACCATATAGCGAGGCCAAATCGAAGTCGAGCATGACACGCTGACCGCGAATCTCATATATTTTACGCTGGATTATCTCAATATCATTCATGAGTTTGACTCATCTGTTAATTCGAGGACAAATATACGATTATGTGAGCACAAATACAAATTTCTTCGAAACAAAGTTTCAGGCAAGCAAACTCGGAGTCTTACAGTTTTGTGTTCTCAATACGACCCTTTACGGCGGAAGAGGACGTAGGCGATGACGGGGGCACCGACGAGGGCGGTGACGGAGTTGACGGGCAGGGCTCCCTCGAAGCCGGGCATACGGGCGATGAGGTTGCAGACGAGGGCAAGCGAGGCCCCGACAAGTGCAGTGCCCGGCATCAGCAGACGATGGTCGCTGGTGCGAAAAATGGCCCGACAGAGATGGGGAACGGCAAGACCGATGAACATGATGGGGCCGCAATAGGCCGTGACGATGGCCACAAGAATGCCAGACGAGCCAATGACAAGCATGCGCTGACGCTGGACATCGAGACCCAGATTGCGGGCATAGTCATCACCCAAGAGCAATAGGTTCATGGGCTTTACCAAGAGCATGGACAAAGGCAGCAGGATGAGCATTAAGACGACGAAGAGCAGCATCTGATCGCCCGAGACGCGGGCAAACGAACCCAGTCCCCACACGACGTATGCCTTCACGTCTTCCTCAGGCGAGAAGAACTTCAGGACGCCGATGACGGCATTCACCAGATAACCTATCATCACACCGATGATGAGCAGCGTTACATCGCCCTTCACCTTCTGCGCCACATAGAGAATAAGAAGCATGATAGCCAATGCACCGACGATGGCTCCGACAGACATAGCCACGTCTCCCAGATAGCCAAGACGGCTCAGTGCCACGCCTCCAAGTGAACCCGATAGGAGAACCACGAAAGCCACACCCAGCGAAGCTCCGTTGGAGATACCCAATACCGAAGGACCAGCCAAGGGATTGCGGAAGACGGTCTGCATCTGAAGACCGCTGACAGCCAAGCCTGCACCAGCCATCGTGGCAGTAAGGGCTTGCGGTACACGACTGCTCCACACGATGTTGTACCATATCTCGTTATTACCTCCACCTGAAAGTATGCGCAGGATTTCCATCATGGGTATGTGTACCGTCCCCAACAATAGATTAAGGACGAAGAACAGGGCGATGGAGGCCGCGAGGACGAAGAATAGAAATATGTTACGGGACATGGCTTATATTATATTTTAACACAGATTTCACAGATTTTATTTATAACATCTTACCTAATAATAATCTGAGTAATCTGTGTAATCTGTGTTTTTTTATTCCTTTAATAATTTATAGTACTTACCTTCGTGGTTGGGCAGGAGTTCGGGGTGGAAGATGGCGACGAGATCGGCCAGCACCTGGTCGGGTTCTACAGGAGCCGATTCGTAGTAGGGTGTCTGCTTCATGTTACAATAGATGACATGTTTCTCCTTGAAAGCGCGGAAGTGGGCGTTGCGCGGTTCGCTGGCTAGCAAGGCATCGTAGGAGAACTCGCCTGGGAAACTGTTCAGGATGCGCCAGTAATCGGCATTGGCCGCCGTAGCATAAAGTTGTTCGTATTCGAGGTTCACGCCACCTGTATTGTCATCATGAATGATATAGTCGGCACCAGCATCGCGGAACATCTGTGCCAAATGGTTCTTGCCCCCCACAGCATACCAGTTGCCACCGTGCATCTCTCCGCTGAAGACGGTGGGAAGGTGAGAGGTGAGAGAATCAACACGCGTCTTCAAGTCGTTGTATCTGCTCTCTATGCCATCGAAAACGGCATTCGCCTCTGCCTCGCGCCCGATGAACATCCCGACGAACTTTATCCATTCGGCTTGTCCCAAGGGTGTAGGTTCTTTGTAGCCAAGGTGTGGAATGAGTGTGATGCCCGTTTCCTTGATGGTGTCGTAACCTCCACGCTTGAAAGGCGAGATGAAAATAACATCGGGGTTAGCAGCAAGGATAAGTTCCACGTCGAAGTTTCCCTCCATGCCAATCTTCTGGATGCGTCCGTCCTTGACACGTTGAAGAATGTCGGCATTGTAGAGATTCTTCGTTCCCGTAATGCCCTTTATAAAATCGTGTGCATTGAGGGCTGTGAAGTTCGACAACTGAAGTGAGGTCATCGTGATGGTACTACGAATGGGCACTTCCACACGCTCATAACCATCAGGCACTTGCGTCTGACTACCTCTCGGTACCAGGGCAAAGGCATAGCCAATAGGCATCCTTTCTTCCTCCTCGGCTTGCGGGTCGCAGACCTCCACCAGACGCACGCCGTCTTGCATATACTTAACTGTAAAACCTCGGGCATACTGGGGCGCGATAAGCAGAGCGGAATCCTCCAGTTCTGCGCCATCTGTCGCATTACCAACACTACTTCCACGTTGTGCACAGGCACAAAAGAGAAGCATTATTGAAAGTGCCCACGCCGAAACAAAACAAAGTGATTTATGCATTTTTCTACAATTATACTCATGGCATGGCAAAATTACAATAAAAAGTGAAAAGTGAAAAATGAAAAGTAAAAATGTTATAAAATAATTAAGAAATGTATTGTATCTTTGCAAACGATAAATGGCTAAATTGCAAATGACAAAGATTCCCCACCCACTGGTTGCCATCGTCCCCGTTGTGGTATTGATAGGATTTCTCTCCCTGACCATCTCACTCTTCGGAAGCGATGCGCTAAGTGGTGGCAGTCAGATTGCCCTACTCATGGGCATGGCAGTATGTGTCTGCCTTTCCATGGCCGTGTATCGAGTGCCCTGGAACACCTTCGAGAAACAGATAAAGGCTACGCTTGGCGAGGTCAGCATCACACTGCTCATCCTCCTTTGCGTGGGCATGTTGGCGGGTTCATGGATTATCAGTGGCATCGTGCCCACCCTGATTTACTATGGCGTGCAAATCATGTCGCCTCACTTCTTCCTTGTCTCTTCGTGCATCATCTGCGCTATCGTTTCCTTGCTTTCAGGCAGTTCATGGACCACCATCGCCACCATCGGTGTAGCCCTTCTGGGCATCGGTCATGCGCTGGGGGTGTCCGAGGCTTGGACGGCAGGGGCCATCATCTCGGGTGCCTATTTCGGGGATAAGATGTCGCCCCTGAGCGACACCACCATCCTTGCCTCCTCGGCGACGGGTACCGACCTCTTTGCCCACATCCGCTACATGATGTACACCACCGTACCTACATTTTTCATCACCATCCTCATCTTTCTTTTTGCAGGATGGGGAAATGGCAAGGGTGCGGAATTGCAAGTGGGTGAATACACGGAAGGCTTGTCCCGCACTTTTAACATCTCGCTTTGGACCTTGTTGGTTCCCCTGCTGACTAGCATATTGATAGCCCGCCGAGTGCCGTCACTCATTGTGTTGTTCCTATCGTCGCTCATGGCTGGCATTGTGGCTCTCATTCTTCAGCCCCACATCCTTTGCGAAATAACTGGAGACGACATATCCTCCACCACAACCCTGATACGCGGACTTGCCATCACCTACTACGGTTCCACGGCCATTGATACGGGCAGTGCCTCGCTCAACGAACTCATCTCCACCCGTGGTATGGCGGGTATGCTCAACACCGTCTGGCTCATACTCTGCGCCATGTGTTTCGGAGCAGCCATGGTGGCCAGTCGCATGATTGACAGCATCACGGGCGTGATACTTCGTTTCGTGCGCAACAGGGTAAGTCTTGTGTCTTCCACCGTTGGTACAGGCATCTTCCTCAATATCACTACGGGCGACCAGTTCATCTCCATTGTTCTGACAGCCGACATCTACAAGGATGTGTACGGCAGGGAGGGCTACGAATCGCGTCTGCTGAGCCGAACGACCGAGGATGCGGCCACCGTCACCAGTGTGCTTATCCCCTGGAACACCTGCGGCATGACACAATCCACCGTTCTCGGCGTCCCCACATTTACCTATCTGCCTTATTGTTTCTTCAACCTCCTCAGTCCCCTAATGAGTATTCTCGTTGCCGCTATTGGTTGGAAAATAAGACAAACGCTCCCAGAAGACAACAGACATGCAGATGAGCGAGAGGAGTACAAAACAGAATAAGACATGAAACAAGAAATCAATCCCAAGGAAACCAGCAGGGCGTATGCTTTTGAGATGTGGACGAAATCGCCACAGCCCATGGTTACCATCGTCAAAACCTTCAACGTAACACGACTCTATAAATTTAGTAAAAAAAGAGGGTTCAAGTTTAATATGCTTCTTTGCTGGTGTATCGGACAGGCTGCCAGCAGGATAGACGAATTCTATATGCTACCCGAACAAGGGCGGTTATACCGATATGACCGTTTAGGCATCAATGTGATTGTAGATAATGTTAAGGGGGGCATCAGCTCATGCGACATTCCCTATTCCGAAGAATGGGAACAATTCCGTCGCGACTATGATACCCTCACTCAATCTGCCAAGACAACATGTCAGAATATTACCGACGACGGTGCCATGGTCGTTGGGACGTCAGCAGTAGTGGGCACCGAAGTGGACTGCATTGTCAATCAATACACGGGTGTGTTCAACAATCCATTCCTCGTATGGGCTCGTTACAAGCGTCACCTGTTCAAGACAACGCTCCCCATTTCCTTCCAGTTCCACCATACACAGATGGACGGGGCACAAGCAGCCCGTTTCTTGAACGAGCTGCAAAATGCAATCAATAATGTTAGTATCTGATGATTTAGGCTCGGAGTTCCAGCACGAAACGCGTACCTTTGGTAAAGGTGGGGTCGATAGTGAGGTCACCCTTCATGTTCAGAGCCATCTGTCGGCATATCGGCAGACCGAGTCCGTCACCCTTTGAGAGGTCTCGAATCTCCAGGAATGGTTTGAACACATTCTCACGCTGCTCTTCAGGAACAGCTATTCCCGTATTAGAAACCAAGAACTGGAACGTATGAGGACCACGTTTCTTGAAGTCGAGCCAGATGTTCCCCTCTTCAGGCGTGAACTCCGCTGCATTTTCCAACAGGTGAAGCAAGATATGGGAGACATACGGTTTATGGATAGGGGCACTTATCTTGGGCGCATCCACCTTCAGACTGACACCACTCTTCAACCTGTCGCGAACCTGATTGGCCAAGTCCTCGCAGTAAGGCAGCATCTGAGTATCCTCCATTTCCAAAGGTGAATCCACAGCATTCTCCAGTGTCGATAGTGTCTGGATGTGGTTGGAGAAGTCCAGCAACGCCCCAACCTCGGGTTGCCGGCTATCCAGTTTCTCCAGAGTCGGCTGAAGCTGGGCCGAAATATTCCCGATAAACTTGGCCTTGAGGGCAATGTTCTCGTTGGCCAGACGTATAGTCTTTTCCTGTTTGCGGGTAAGGAATATAAATCGGAACAAGACAACAGCCACGAAAGCCAATGCCGCTGCCAGCACCACGGCCAAAAGACTGAGTCCTACGATAACGGCTTTGCGTGCAGAAAGCGAACTATCACGTTCGGCGATAGCCTCCTCTCCTGCTGCAATCTGCTGTTTCAGGGCATTCGTCTCATCTATCCTTTTCAGTTCGGCTACGGAATCCTTCCAAGCCATGTAACTGCCATACGTCTGTGCCACCATGTTGGAATTTCCCGACTTCCGGCTGTTGGCAATCAGTTTCTGATACACCTCATCCACCTTGTCGTATTCCTTTTCTGCCGTCAAACGGACGGCCATCTCCTTAAAGGCAGCATTGCCATCGGCCGTTTTTCCGAGGGTGTAATAGTAAACCGCTTTTGTATATAGGAAGTCGTTCCGCAGACTTTCATCGCCCGCCGTCGTCACCTGACGTTCCATCGTCTTCAGTTGTTCTTTGGCACTCTCCGTCTTTCGCAGTTTCATGTACATCTGCAAACGTTCCTTTGTCGTCAGATAGTGCAAGACAGCTCCAGTGTCGCCCTTCTTGGTGGCATTAATATTTTGGTCGATGCTCCGCAGCAGTTCAAAAGCCTCCTTATAATCGTTTTCCTTGTAATAGAGGGCTGTTGCCTTCACACCGCACTGTACCCCCTGTTCCAACTGTCCCTTACGAATATAATCCTCGTAAGCACGGATGAAGTTGTAGCGTGCACTGGCCACACTACCCTTGGCCAAGTCTGCCTCAGCCTTTTGTTGCAATTCGCTCGTCTGTTCTGCTCCTACACTCAGGGCGCAAGCCAGCAGACATACAAACATAATAAATAACTTTCTCATCATGTCAAACGCTATATTCTGTTATTTTGACATGCAAAAGTACACATTTGTTTCCTTTTCCCCAAATATATCCACAAAAACAAGTAGCAACAGCCCACTAAAAGCAGGCCGTCACACGTGCGGTTCCTTGATTTCCTGCCCACGGCAGAAGCGGTGTACAATCTGGCGGTCGTCGCCCAGATAGATGTATCGTTCCAGACGATGGAGCAACGAATAATTGTCGTGATTCAGGTCGCTGTCGTCAATGACAAGTGCATCAAACTCATAACCTGGTTCAAAACTGCCTACACGGCCGAAGAAACTGCCTGCCGACTTCGTTGCAAGCCAGAATGCCTCGGACAGCGTAAGGAACGGTATTTCGTGATTCTGCTGATAGTGCATCTTGCTCACCTGTATGGCATAGACCATCATTTTGAATATGCTAAGGTCATGACCTCCACTGATGTCGCTGCCAAGTCCCACACGTAGTCCCTCGTCGAGGAACTTGCGGATAGGTGCCATGCCTGAAGCCACATTGAAATTCGAAGTCGGACAATGAGCCACCACAACCCCACGACGCTTCATCAGTTCCAGTTCTTCGCCTTCCGTCCATACGCAATGAGCCATTATGGTAGGTGTCTTTCCGAACAGACCATAGCGGTCGTAGGCATCACCATAGCAGGTACTTTCCGGCTCCAACTCAGCCACCCATGCTATCTCGTCCTTGTTCTCAGAGAGGTGCGACTGCACGGGCAAATGATATTTGGCTGCCAGTTCGCCACAGGCACGGAGCATTTCCGGCGTACACGACGGAACGAAGCGAGGGGTGATAATCGGGCGGACGAGATTCTTCATTCCTAATTCCTCATTTATCAGCATCTCGTAGCCCTCCACCATCTCTTCCACCGACTCACAGAGTCCCTCGGGGCAGTTGCGGTTCATAGCCACCTTGCCCACCAGAGCCCCCATGCCTGCCTCCTGGAAGAGGTGCATGAGCAAACGGGTACTGGCCGTATGGATGGTAGCAAACACACAGGAGCGCATGCTACCCAAACGCCATAGGTCGCGCACAAAACGACGATACATCCGTTCGGCATAGTCCAGATCGGCATATTTCATTTCCTCTGGGAAGGTATAGTTTTGGAGCCACGGCAACAGTTCCAGATCCATGGCGATACCCTGATTGCGATACTGGGGGGCATGGACATGCAGGTCGTTCATGGCAGGAATGAGCAGACAGTCGGCAAAATCAACAACCTCAGCATTCGGACATTGGCTCTTGAACGCAGACAAGTCCGTTGACACACCAACGACAATACCGTTTTTCACGGCGATGTATCCGTTTTCCAGTACCTCGAAATGATTTTGTTCCTTCGTATAGAGGATATGAGCTTTATAGATTATCGTCATCGTCTTCTTTGTTTTTTACACGCGTACACATACCAAATGTCTGCAAAGGTACTACTTTTATCTGATATACGCAAGGATTTAGAAAACCTCCCGACAAGGCCAAAGCATTAACTTTCAGTCCAGAAAATATCAAAACAATTTTTGGCCGTTTGTCCGATTAGCATTACCTTTGCACCCATGAAACGTATCTTATTCATTTGTTTAGGCAACATTTGCCGTAGTCCGATGGCAGAGACCATCATGAAGAAAATTGTCGATGAAATGGGAAGGAATCAGGACTTCGAGATTGATTCGGCAGGACTTATTAGCTACCACGAAGGAGAGGGAGCCGACCCACGCATGAAGGCTCACGCCAGCCGACGGGGTTATCGCATCACCCATCTTTCCCGACCCATACGAGAGCGCGATTTCCGACACTTCGACCTCATCATCGGCATGGATGATTCGAACATCGATCGTCTCAAACGCCTATCACCCGATTTAGAGACCGACCAAAAGATACACCGTATGACGGACTTCTGCATAGAGAAGGTGGTTGACCACGTGCCCGACCCCTATTATGGTGGTTCACAGGGTTTCGAAAATGTCATCGACATTCTGGAGGATGCCTGTCAAGGCCTTTTTCAATGGATTAATGAGTCATGTACACCACCAAATTCGTAATTCGTAACTCCTAATTCGTAACTCGCAACTCCTAATTCGTAATTCGCAACTCGTATTTCCTAATTCGTAACTCCTAATTCGTAATTTTTTCGTACCTTTGCGGTCGTATTGATATAAAAACAAAAGATGTATAAGATAAGCAACTATGTCTATAATGGGCTGCTGTTGGTCAACAACCTATTACGTCCGCGCCACAAGCGCCTCAGCCAACTGATGCTCTATGCCACCACACGTTGTCAGTCGCGTTGCAAGCACTGCAACATCTGGCAAAAGGCCGACGAAAGTCTAACACTCGACGACATCAAGCGCATCATCGGCAGCAAATGCGTCACACGCCACACCACGGTGGGACTGGAAGGCGGCGAGTTCATACTCCACCCCCAAGCCGACGAAATCATGGCTTGGTTCCAGCAGAACCACCCAAACTATACCCTTCTTTCCAATTGTCTGGCTCCCCAGAAGGTCATACGCATGGTGCGGCAGTACAAGCCACGCCACCTGTTCCTGTCACTCGACGGCGACCGTGAGACCTACGAATACATGCGTGGACGCGATGGTTACGACAAGGTTATTGAGGTCGTGGAAGCCCTGAAGGACGAAGTGCCCACGTCGCTGATGTTCTGTCTGTCGCCCTGGAACTCGTTCAAGGACATGGAATTTGTCATTGAGGTGGCCAAGAAATACAACATCGACGTACGCATCGGCATTTACGGCACCATGGACTTCTTCGACACCACCAGTGCAATGCTGACCAGCAACGACTTTACGAAGCAGATACCTCAAAACATACACGAAACGCAGGAAAACTTCGACTTTGTGGCACTCTACGAGCAATGGCAGAAGGGCAATCTCAAGTTGCGCTGCCAAAGCATACTGAGCGAACTTGTCATCCACAGCAACGGCAATGTGCCCATCTGCCAGAATCTGGGCGTAGTGCTGGGCAACATCCATGAGAAGTCGCTCGACGAGATTTTCAATGGCAAGGAGGGTTGGCAGTTGCAATGCCAGCACTCCAAGAACTGCAACAAGTGTTGGATAAACTTCCACCGCAAATACGACATCATCTTCTTGCGTAGCCTCGAACGTATGTTCCCGAAGTGGCTCATCGAACGCTTCTATGGCAAGTACCAGTGGACGGACGACCCACGCTGCACGTACAGGAATCACCTAAAAGATTTAAGGATTTAAGAAGTGATGAAGTGATGAAGTGATGAAGTGAGTAAATGGTAAATGATTAAATGGTAAATGATTAAATGGTAAATGGCTCAATGATAAATAATCTCATCAATCGCTTCAAGCAACGGCGTTCTCGCCAATACTTGACTCAGGTGAACGAGGCAGGTTATGCCTTTGTGGGCATCGGTCAACATAGTCTCACAAATATCTATCCCACGTTACAGCACCTACAGATACCCCTAAAATATATTTGCTGTACTTCGGAGGAGAAGGCCCAACTCATCAACCGGAAGTTCACAGGCGTAAAGGCCACCGCCTCGCTCAAAGATGTGCTAAGTGACCCCACCATCAAGGGTGTGTTGGTATCAGCATCACCCAAGGCACATTTCAGCATTGCCCAACAGGTGCTCAGGGCTGGCAAGGCTCTTTATATCGAGAAGCCACCCTGCGAGACAGCAGAACAACTGCAAGAACTCATTGCGCTCAGCAAGGGGAAGACTACCTGCGTGGGCATGCAGAAACGTTATGCCCCTGCCGTGAAGATACTACGGAAACGACTGAAACGCGAACAACCCATCAACTACGACCTGCACTTTCTCACGGGAGCCTATCCCGAGGGTGACGAACGGCTCGACCTCTTCATTCATCCGCTCGACCTGGTACAGCACCTCTTTGGACCAGCACAGGTGATGGCTTGTCAGCCACTGCCTGGCGGAGGTTATCTCTTGATGTTGAAACACGAGGGCATTGTGGGCACACTGGAACTCAGCACCCACCACACGTGGACAGACATGTCGGAAAGTCTCACCATACGCACTCAGACGGGACGATACGAACTCTCGAACATGGAGGAACTCACCTACATGCCCCTGCCACGCACCATCCTGGGCATTCCCATGGAAAAGGTGCGCCCATCTGCCATGCGCATTGAATACCTGTATCACCGTAACCTGCAACCCAGCATTGTGGCACAGGGCTACTACGACGAGGTTGTGGCCTTCGCCGATGCCGTGGAGGGACGCAGCAATCGCATCGTATCCGACATGGATTCGTTGCAGGGAACTTATGAGTTATTAGGGGAGTTAAAAAGACAATAGTATGGCCATTAATTATAGTAAGAAGGAAGAAATCATTAACTCATCGTCGCATGGTGCGGGCATACTGCTCGGACTTGTCGTCGGTGCCTTGTTCCTATATTGGGTTTATCGTCAGGGCGACGGTTGGGCCGAATTTAGTGTCTGGCTCTATCTGTTTGGCATGCTTTCGTCCTACATCGCCTCAACGGTGTATCACGCCATGCCTACCCAATGGAAGGCGCGTGAAGTACTTCGCAAGTTCGACCATGCCGCCATCTATTGGCACATCGCAGGCTCCTACTCCCCCATCACGCTCATTGCCCTACGCGAACAGGGCGCATGGGGATGGACATTGTTCGCCTTTGTATGGACATGTGCCATCGTGGGTACAGTAATGAGTTTCGTACGTCTGAAAGAACATAGCAATCTGGAAACAGCATGTTTCGTCACCATGGGTTTGTCATGCCTTGTGGCCCTGAAACCCTTGTTGGACACTATACCCGAAAGTTTCGCCTGGATTGTGGCTGAGGGGGTGTGCTACATCACGGGAGCACTTTTCTACACCCTCCACAACCGTCCTTACATGCACTCCGTCTTCCACTTCTTCGTGCTCGCCGGCTCCGTCTGCCACATCATCGCCGTGTGGGGCATGCTGACTTGAGGCGGAACTACATGTGCAAATACGAATCCTTAAAGCCAAGGAAGTAAAGTACGCCGTCTATACCAATGGTGTTGATGCTCTGTCGGGCATTGGCCACAACGCGAGGCTTGGCGTGGAAGGCAATACCAAGACCAGCCAGTGAGAGCATAGGCAGGTCGTTGGCTCCGTCACCTACAGCAATGGTCTGTTCCAAATCCACCTTTTCCACTTGAGCAATGAGGCGCAGGAGTTCGGCCTTGCGATGTCCATCGACGATGTCACCCAGATAACGACCTGTGAGTTTGCCGTCCTCTCCGACTTCCAGTTCGTTCGCATAGACGTAGTCGATTCCGAGTTTGCGTTGTAGGTATTCGCCAAAGAAAGTGAATCCACCAGAAAGCAGGGCAATCTTGTAACCATAACGTTTCAATACCATCATCAGGCGTTCCACACCCTCGGTCATGGGCAGATGTTCCGCAATATCCTGCATGACACTCACGTCCAGTCCCTTCAACAAGGCTACGCGACGAGTGAAACTCTCTTTAAAGTCAATCTCACCACGCATGGCACTCTCGGTAATGGCACGTACCTCCTTACCCACACCATTGCGCTCGGCCAATTCGTCGATACATTCCGTCTGTATCAGCGTAGAGTCCATATCGAAACATATCAGACGGCGCATACGTCGATACATATCATCCTTCTGGAACGAACAGTCCATCTCCATTTCCGACGAGAACTTCATCAGTTGCTCGTGCAACTCAGCCTTGTCACGCGGTGTCCCACGTACACTGAACTCAATACAAGCCTTAGCAGAGTCCCTATCCTCATGAAGAGGAGGACGACCTGTCAGACGACGTATGGAATCGATATTCAGTCCTTGCTCGGCTATCACCTTGGTCACTGCCTCTATCTGACGGGCTTCCAGTCGGCGACCCAGCACCGTGAGAATGGCACGATTCTTACCCTGACGGCTAACCCATGCATTGTACTCGTCTTCGCTGACTGGAGCAAAATGTACGGTGACTCCCATTTCCGAAGCCTTAAACAGGACGTTCTTCATCACCTGACCCGAATTGACTTCATCCACATAAATCATAATACCCAACGACAAGGTGTTGTGGATGTCAGCCTGACCAATATCCATCACATCAGCACCATAACGGGCCAATATTTCCATAAAGCTGGCCGTCAACCCCGGACGGTCTTCACCCGTAATGCGTAATAAGATTAATTCCTTCTTCGTTTCCATGATAATATATAATTCAAGATGTCAAATGTATAATGTCAAATGTTCAATGTTCAATGCTCAATGTATCTCCCCTCCATAAACCGAAGGGTGGCTTCCAGCATTTCCAGACGGGGCATAGGGCAACCTGCCTCGCGAGCCAACTGCAGGGGACGGGTGTATAGATAATGTATCTCCATCGGACGATGATAGTCCCAATCAAGACGCATCGAAGGACTATAAGGCACCATTTCATCGGTCATTTTCATCATTTTCTGGGCGAATGCTTCGTCCACCCCTTTCACACCGAGAGCTTGGGATGCCCGACAAGCCTCCAACATCTGTTCGTAGATGAGTCTGCGGGAATCGGGTTGCTCCATCAAATCCTTCGTTTGGCATTGCAAAGCTACTGTCATCCCATTAAATGGCATGTTCCAGACAGCCTTCCGCCAACGTGCCGTCTCATAATCCACCAAATTGGCCTCCACGTTTGCTCCACGCAGTTCAGCAAGCAACTGCTCCACAAGTTTTGCATCGGAACAAGAATAATTACCGAGATTTATCGACCCGTAATGTTGATGATTGACAACACCTGGCTCGGTCTTTGACGAACAAATAAAGGCCAGACCAGCGACCAGAGAGACAGAGGGGAACATCTGTTGCACGTCAGCCTCAACACCAATGCCGTTTTGGATAAGTACAACCAAAGTATTGGAATGCAGCAAAGGGGGCAACAAGTCTGTAAGCAAGGAATTATTGTTCGTCTTCAGACAAACGAGCACGACATCACACTGAGGCATTTCGTGCGTATCTTTATACACATGGGGGTGAGACAAATGAAAATCGCCCATCCACGAATGTACTCGCAAACCATGTTGACACACGTAGTCATAGTCACTATGCAAAAGAAAGTGCACCTCATGTCCTGCATGCGCCAAACGTGCACCATAATATCCGCCAATGGCTCCTGTTCCTATTATTCCGTATTTCATGGGGGGGAGGATTAGAAGTATAGAAGTTTAGAAGTTTAGAGGGTTAGAGGTTTAGAAGTTTAGAGGTTTGGGCGTTCCCGTTAAGGTTATCGTTAAGGTTATCGTTTTGAGATTTAGAGGTTAAGGGATTTGGCAAGGTTCTTTATCGTATGATAAACGGGTTTGGGCTGATAGTTTGTATCGAAAGGCAATGGATAGTTTTTGGCTCCCAACCACGAATCGCGGTCTGAAAGGTTCCAAAACGTGACACAATCTATGACATCGGCATGACGGCGGAAGGTACGGAACAAGTCCTCATACTGTCGTTCCTGCATCTGCTTAGCCTCTTCGGTAACATCTCCCTCCTTGCTAAACTGTAACTGTCCACCCATTTCACGGTTGACACGTACATCCAGTTCTGTTACATGGATGTGATTGACAACCGATTTGTACAACAGAATGGTTTTGTCCACTTCATCTGCGGAAGGGCCATACATATTGTAGTGCCCCTGCATACCAATTCCGTCAATGGGCACCCCATCAGCCTTCATACTGCGAACCATCTCATAGATACGCTGACGCTTCACTGGGTCACACTCGTTATAGTCGTTGTAGAAGAGTAAGGCATCAGGGTCGGCCTCACGGGCAGCGCGGAATGCCTCACGGATGAACTCGTCACCAGCTATTTTGTAGAGACGTGACTGGCGATAGGGTACCTCGGCCCGTGAATCATCAGTGATGGCCTCGTTCACCACATCCCAACAATACACCACATCTTTGTAACGGCTAACGATGGCATGGATATGGTTTCGGATGCGTGCCAGTAACACGTCCTTCGACACCTCATTCCCGAGGCTGTCGGTATAAATCCACTCCCCTATCTGGTTGTGCCACACCAGACAATGTCCACGCAGGGGTATTCCGTTTTGTCGGCAGAAGTTGGCCACCCGGTCGGCTCCATTCCAATTAAACACATTCTCTCGTGGTTCCGTGGGCTGGGGCTTCATGTCGTTCTCCGCAGTCACACTATTAAACTCACGGCAGACAAGCATCTGTTGCAGGGAGTCGGTTATATTACGTCCATTGACGGCCACTCCCACGCGGAACTGTCCCCGATAGGCATCCTTCAGTCCGTCTGACACCTCATAGCCTTGCAGACGAAGCATCTGCCATGCGTAACGCCGTCCCAAAGAACGATAACCTGCGGCATCGAAATGCAGACGGTCAGAAGCATTGGTGCAGTCCTCCGAAGGGATAACGTATGCTGTCGGGATAGCTTTTGGCAGGGCATCTATCTGTTGATTCATGGCCACACACCTACCCTTTCCGCCCGCCTGCACAACCTCACCGGCCAACAACGGCACTTGCGTAGCCTTCAGATGTAGGTCGGATAGCAATCGGTTGTACACCGTACGCACCTTCTCCGCCCACAGAGGATCGCCCGTGTTCGATTCTCCCTGATGAAGCAGTATTCCCTTTATAACACCCTGACCCTGAGCCAGTCGAGCCATAGTCAGCAACCTTGCGTAGGGGTCGTTGTCATAGGCTTTCAATATACCCTTCATCCATCCCGGAGCACGTTGTTCCACATACTTCTTTGTTGAGTCGGCAATGAAGGCATCGATGTGAATGCCACCCACCGCGACAACCACAACACCCACACGAATGCTGTCTGGCAGACAGTCAGTCATCGTCCGACCGAAATAGTCAACAGGAGTCAGCCCCGTCGTCGGGCGGCACAAAGGGGGAACCGCACGTCGCCATACACCCAGTGTCCAGTCGTGTGACTCATCGTCCACGGCATTCATCACTTGGAAGCGTTCGCTCACGCCACAGGTGTCCTGTGCCTCAGGACGGGCAGCTCCTTCCATGTTCGACTGTCCCAGACAAAGATAGATATGGAAATTCGGATTGGGCATCACCTTACGAGGCATGCGAGCCCAGAGGGCAAATGGCAATATTGCCATGCAAAGGAGTAGGAAACGCTTATTCATTATGTTGATAGAATTTTATCTTACTTTTCATCGACTACATTATCATACTCACGAATCGAACGAGCCCATTGCTCGGGCAAGGGAATGGCCTGCTGCTTGTGGAGGTCGTAAAGCACCATCACCGATGAGCAGCGACATTTCACTTCCTTTGTATCCACGTCAATGACATCCTGTTCGAGACGGAAGCTCTTATGACCGATGTGACTGACCCGTGTACGTGCTGCAATGTGGCTGTCTGCCTTTACCTGAGCAAGGAAGTCAGACTCGATATGTACTACGACGATAGCGACGCGCTCCCAGTCAACGCCTTCGCAAACGGTCGAAAAGTAATCGGTCTTGGCCGTGTCATAAAACTGGAAATAAATGGTATTGTTAACATGTCCGAACTTATCCACATCATTGAAACGTATCTGAAGTGGCATGACATGACGAAAGGTCTCAGTCTGCATTGTATTGTCCTTCTTTTTATTTACGATGCGAAGTTACAAAAAATCCCATTATTTTCGTACATCTACACACGTAAATCATTACATAGAATCACGAAATCATAAAAAACAGGACACACTTATATAAGTATCGATTGGATTTCATCCGAAGATTCCGACTTCTTCCGTTTACGCTCGCGTCTGCGTTCTTTTCGTGTTTGCTTTTGCTCCGTAGAGTCCTTCGCCATTTTCTGTTGACGTCTCTGTTCTGGTTTCTGCTGCCTTTTCTCGGCTCGCTGCTGTTTTTTCTCGGCCTTGGCTTGCTTGGCATCTTCAGAAAGTTTATGGAAACGCACACCAGGCTTTATCTTCATTTTATGGATGGAGTCGGTGTTGGTGAAGGTGAAGGTACATAGCAAGTCGGCACGTCTCCCATAAACGGCAATATTTCCGACGGCCAAGGCTCCGTTGCTGTTGATGTCGGCTCCCAGGTTGTGCACCTTAATTTTTCGGAACGAAGCCTGCGTGACGTGAGCCTTCACCTCCCCCATCGGCAATTTGCCACCTACACGTTTTCTCATCCGTGCCGTACGCTCCTTCGAGATGTCGAACTTGAAGTCAGCCGTACAGGCTATTTTTCCCAAAGCCGGCATATTTACGACCTGACCCAATTTCAGGGAATCTGTCCGAACCGTGCCAAGCACCCACCTGTCCCAACCGTCTATGGTAAGGTTCAGGTCGAATCCGCCTACATCGGTCTGAACAGCCCCACGGAAGTGTTCACGCTTCCGACGGATGTCCATTCGTCCTCTGTAAGTAATGTGTCCAAGTGCCTCCAGCTGTTTCAGCATGAACTTCTTTATCGCCAACTGGTCGATAATCTTCATGGCCTTCTTGCCCGTGGTTCGCATGGGAAGAATGTCGAAATGCACCAGCCTCTTCTGTTTGTCGCGCAGGTGTTCAATGCCTCCCACAGCCCATATATCCAAGGCTTTGTCGTTCGTCCACACGTGAACATCGCGGAAACGCATCTGGTCGCCCTCCCCTTCCATACGGGCAGTCAGGCTGAGGGGCATCACAAAGGTACGGAGAACAGGAGTGAACGGACGGGCGATGTCCTTCAGATAGACCGTAGCCGAGATGGGCGACGTAGAGTAACGGAGCACAGCACCTTCCTTATTGGGTAATTGTATGTCGGCTGTCTCAAAGGCCAAGCTGGTTTTTCCTTGAACCAAGGCTAACTGGGTCACCCGTGCCGTGTGGCGATTGGCCTGTACCGCAAAATGTACGTCGTGGAGGTCGATTCCCGTCACCGAGTCACAGGCACTGAGTTCCTGCACTTGCAGACTGACAGAATCCTGAGAGAGATACGTGGCCGTGAGTTTCATGTTGGCCAGAATATCCAAGTGTCCCGTATCGAAGAAACCGCGTTTGGGCTTCACTACATTTCTGCGCGGCTTATGGTTGTCGGTAAGATAACGGGCATTGGCAATGGATAGCCGATACTCCCCCCCCTCTACCTTCAGTTTCAAGGTTTCAATATTGGCCTTGCAATCCATGGGACCCCGTCGCGTCTTTCCCTTCCATTCGGCATACGCTCCTTTAATGTTGGCTTGCAGTTGTTCCTGCGACTGGATTTGGGCGTTCAAGGCGGAAAAACCAAATCGACTATCGCCCAGCAACACTTCTATGCGCCTTAAATCCACCTTCTTTACATTCAGCTGCAAGTTCGCCTTGTTATCCTTACGGGGCTGTTTGCTTTGCAGGCTATCTATCAGAAACTGGTAATTGGCCGGTGTGCTGTCCGTTGGCAAGGTCATCCGCAATCGCAAGTCGGAAATGGAAGCCCGACGGATGTCGAACTCCTTGTGAAACATAGGCAGGAGTTTAGCCCGAACGGCCAGTTCTCCTATCTCCAGCATGGGCTGACCCTGTTGGTCTTCGATACACACGCCATGCAGACAGATATATGCCTTTCTGAAGCTGAAGTCGGTCTCCTCCAATACGACATTTGTACCAAGACGTTCCGACAACAGCCTGGTGGCCACACGTGCCAACCTGTTTTGCACAAAGCCACTGTTCAGCAGCAACGATGCGGCTATGAGAATAACCGACAGACTGGCAAGGCTAATGCCCAGCCACTTGCCTACACGACGTATGATGTACTTCATATCTGAACTCTTACATTATATTTACACCTACAAAGGTACGATTAAGAGAGTGAAAATACAAATTATTCGTTATGAAGTACAAAATATGAGAAACTTATAGCGAGTTAGAACAGATTTTTTATACTTTTGTCCTGAATATGAAGAACAAAGGCAAGAGATTGTGGTCAGCCTGGCTATTGTTGGCGGTTTTTGTACCGACAATGCTGGTTTCCTCGCTCCACCACCATGGTATAGAAAGCACCATGGTCGATTGTGCTGACTGTTTGCATCACGTTCACCATCCAGGCCATCTGCAGGCTCTCACGATATCACTTGACGATTGCGTACTCTGCCAGTTCCTCAGTCTTTTGTACGTCCCAGCCAAGATTGTTAAGGTCTGCTCGTTTTCCGTATGGTCTGCGGCTGTTGCTTTCCCTGATACACATCACGTACCCATGTCGCACATCAGGGTTTGCATTCCCCGTGCTCCTCCCTTCTTTCTGTAATTTGTAATTCCTTACATTTCTAACCCTTGTAAAGGGTAGAGACCACATTTTGTTACTAATTTAAAAATTACGGAATGAAAACCATATACCTCATTCTGTTGTTGCTATGTAGTTGCATGGCAGTGGCAGCACAAAATAATCAAAAGACATCCAAACAAATTAATCATGAGGAGGACAGTACGGACATGTTCTTCCGCCACCTGACACTGAACGAGATGGTGGTGACAGGCGTGACGGGCGATACAAAGCTGAAACGCTCAACAGCCCCCATCTCCGTTGTTTCGGGAGACGAACTACGTCACCGAGCTTCAACCAATCTGGTGGATGCCCTTAGTCGTCAACCTGGTGTGTCACAAATAACAACAGGCGGCGGCATATCGAAACCCATCATCCGTGGTCTTGGCTACAACCGTATCATCGTCATGGACGAGGGAGTGCGCCAAGAAGGCCAGCAATGGGGTGACGAACACGGTATGGAGATTGACGCAAACAACGTGGGTTCGGTGGAGATACTGAAAGGGCCAGCCAGTCTGATGTACGGTAGCGATGCCATGGCGGGCGTGCTTATCCTTCGCCCTATGCCGACGATGATGGTCGGGAAGCACCATGCCGCATTAAACACCGAATACCAAACAAACAACGGGCTTGCAGGTTATTCGCTGAACGTGAAAGGCAATGAGCACGGCTTTGTGTGGGACGGACGATATTCTGACAAGTGGGCTCATGCATACAAGAACCGTTACGACGGCTATGTGCCGGGCACGCAGTTCAGAGAACGTGCCGGACGAACTATGATAGGACTGAATAAGGGATGGGGCCACACCCACCTGACGTGGACAGCTTTTCACCAGAAACCAAGCATCGCTGAGGGCGAAAGAGACCCGCTGACAGGCGAACTGGAATGTGCCACGAGCAAGGTCAAGACATACTCCCTCGCCCTACCCTTCCAGCAGATTCGTCACCATAAACTCGTCTTGGACAATTCTATCTATCTGCCCAAAGGGCACCTGCAAGCCAGTCTTGGTTATCAGCAAAACCGCAGACAGGAATTCGAGGATTCACCTACGGACTACGAACTCTACTTCCGCCTCCACACGTTCACCTACGACGTGCGATACCTATCGCCCGAGTGGAACGGATGGCGACTGGCCACAGGCGTAGGAGGCATGTGGCAGCGTTCGCTTAACTTAGGTGAGGAAAGTCTCATACCTGCCTATCGCCTCTTCGACATAGGTGCATACGCCACAACCAGCCGCACATGGGAACGTTGGACACTAAACGGAGGCTTGCGCTTCGACCATCGTCACCTCAACTTCCACGGACGTAATTTCGATGCTGTCACTGGTAGTATTGGCGCTGTATGGAATGTCACCGATCACATGAATATACGTGCCAACGTGGCCCGTGGGTTCCGTGCACCCAATATGAGTGAACTGGGCAGCGATGGCGTTCACGAAGGCACACTGCGTTACGAGCAAGGCGATGCCCACCTGCGTCCCGAATACAGTTGGCAGGGCGACCTCGGACTGGACTTCACCTCGCACTACCTCTCGGCACAAGTGTCCCTGTTTGCCAACCACATCTCGAACTACATCTTCGCCCAGCGACTCGGAGGCGTACTCACTCAGGGCATGCCCACTTATGCTTATACTCAGGGCACGGCCCGTCTGTTGGGTTTCGAGGTCGGTTTCGACCTCCACCCCATCCACAGCATACACTTCCAAAACACCTTCTCCTACGTCGATGCCCGTCAGCCCAACCAACCGCGCGACGTGCGCTATCTCCCCATGACTCCGGCACCGCGATGGACCTCGGAACTGAAATACGAGATTATCCACAATGGGAAGGTACTCAACAACACCTACGTGGCCATGGAAGTAGAATACAACCTGCCACAGCACCACTATTACCGACTGGACGAAACCGAGACTTTCACCCCAGGCTACGCCTTACTCAACATCTCAGCTGGCACCGACATCGTCGTACACAAAAGAAAGATTGCCGAACTGTATCTGACAGCCGCCAATCTGCTTAACAAGGCGTACCAGAACCATCTGAGTCGCCTGAAATACTGTGATATGAATGCCGCTACAGGTCGTCGGGGCATATACAACATGGGACGAAACATCACACTAAAGCTCATCGTCCCCATCGATTTCTGAACAAGTACACTATAGGATGTATGAAGTGAACCTCGAAAGTTTTTATCTGACTTTCGGGGGGCACTTCATTTTGATACACCCTCTACTACTTTTTGTTGTAGTAGTTGATGCCCCGACGGACATTCTCGATGACGGCCTCCGAGGAATAAGTGGCACCCGTCACCACATCCACCTCCTGTTTGGCAGCATCCTTCACGGCCAAACCATTCCACTTGTCGAGGATGCCCTTCTTGATGCGTACCCAGTACTTGGGTGTCTCCATGTTGGGCAAAGCCTCTACACGTTCAATCTTGTTCTTCTTGATGTAGATTTTCACAGGCGTGGTGCCGGCATAGCCTTCTACGTCGGTAGCCAAAGTGGTGGTATTGATGACGGTCATGCCGTCTTCCTTGGTGATGACATCCTCGCTCTTCTGGCTCATGAATAATGTGCCAATGGCGAAGAGGGCAAGTATGGATAAAATATTTTTCTTCATAGTCTCATCTTCTTTTCCTTGTTAACTCAACTAAGCGACTCATTTGGTTAGGTATGCGAATCTGTTGTGGACATTTACTCAAGCACTCACCGCAGTCCTGACAACGATTGGCACGAGCCTCGGGCAGTATGGCCTTGTGGTATGCCTCTGTATATGCTTTCTGACGTTCGGCGTAGTCGGGAGCCGTGGTCTCGGGCAAGGGCAAAAGTTTATCGGTAACTGCATTGTTGTAGAAGGCGAAATTGCCGGGGATGTCAACACCATAGGGACAGGGCATGCAGTAGGCACAGGTGGTGCAGCCGATTGTCGGGAATCCCGCCATCTGGTCGGCAATGCGAGCCAGCAGTTCGTTTTCTTCCGAGGTGCAGGTCACCAGTGGCGAGAAGGTGGCAATGTTGTCACGAACATGGTCCATGCGGTTCATGCCACTAAGAACGGTGAGCACATTGTCGTAAGAGCCTACCCAACGGAAGCCCCAGCGAGCCGGGGAGTCGTCGGGACGGACGGCTTGAAGCTGTGCCTTGATGTCCTCAGAGACATTAGCCAGCCCCCCACCGCGTATGGGTTCCATAATAACAGCCTGTATGCCCAGCTTGTCGAGACGGTCGTAGAGGTATTCTGCATCGGCATCACCACCGCGACGACGACCGCCACGGGCATGACGCCAGTCGAGGTAGTTCATCTGTATCTGTACGAAGTCCCAATGGTACTCGTCGTTATGGTCGAGCAGATAGTCGAAGACGGAAACGTCGCCATGATAGGAGAATCCGAGGTGACGTATACGGCCAGCCTCACGCTCCTTCAGGAGGAAATCGAGCATACCGTTGTCGATGAAACGTCCCCGCAGAGTGTCCATGCCTCCACCACCGATAGAATGTAGAAGATAGTAATCGATATAGTCCACACGCAGTTGTTTGAAGGAGTTTTCGTACATCTCCTTCGACTTCTCGAACGACCACAGTTGTGGATTCTGATTGGAGAGTTTGGTAGCCACGTAGTACTTGTCACGCGGATAGCGGCTGAGTGTCTTACCCGTTACTGCCTCGTTGTGTCCACCACCATACATGGGAGCCGTGTCGAAGTAGTTCACACCATGGGCTATGGCATAATCTACGAGTCGGTCCACCTGTTCCTCCTCGCGCGGCAGTCGCATCATGCCGAATCCCAACAGGGAGATGCTCTCGCCCGTACCTCGCTGTGTGCGGTAGGTCATCGGACCTGTAGGTTCCTGCTCTACCTCATCGGGGACAGGGTTAGCCAAACTCCTGATCGGATTCATCAGCATCAAGGCTGCTGCCGATAGTCCACCGCGCCCCACCTGTCGGAGGAAAGCACGCCGGTTCATGTCACTGGGCTTCTGGTCTTTCATATCTAATTATAATGGCAAATGGCAAATGTAAAATGGTAAATGGTAAATAGTAAATAGTAAATAGTAAATGAGGAGCTACGCTCTCCATATAAGACACGAAATCCACCGAATCGTTTAATCTCCAATGAGTTATTTTTTCGACTGACGAACCTCCTCGTTCAAGTTCTGCTGATGTTCCTTCTTGGCACGGCGCTGTATCACGCGTGTGGGTACGAACTCAAAGTCCACCTCTTCCATTCCCTGCTCCATCTCCTTCGAAGGTCTCCAACGGAGGTTGACGCGCGTGATATTGTCCTCCGTAAACTCTTCCGCACTGTCTGCCCCACGACTGGTAAGTGTCGTGTAGAAAGCCCCCAGCGCACCGAGGTTCACACGGGCACCCTCCTGTAGGTGTTCCAGTATGCACTTATGAGCATCCTCCAGCAGACCTACGATGGTACCTACGCTGAAGGGGGAGTTGTGACGAGCCAGATGGACGGCAATATCGCGTGTTGTCAACGTATGTGTCCGTTGCGCTCTGGCATAGAGTTTGCGCTTCGCTTTCTTGTCTCTCGGATTTGTCGTAATCGGCAAAATGCTGTAAGGTATAGCCATAATCGTTTTAGTGTTATATAAGTTTTTCTCAGTAGGGACGCGTAATCGGACGGCCAGAGGCCTACGCTTGCAGAACGAAGTGGGGCAAGACGTGTCGCGTCCGTGGCCGCAAACTAATTTCCAGACGGACGCGACACGTCGCGTCCCTACAGGTTCCATTGACCGTAATCGGCTACGATTGCCATTCATAATCGTTTCGATGCAAAGGTAAGATTAAATCATGACTTCTGCAAGTTTAAATAATAAAAATATGTATTTATGTATTTCTCACCATGGTGTAAAAGAAAACAAACTATGGTGCGAAAAACGTTAAACCATGGTGTAAAATATATTAAACTATGGTGCGAATAATCTGTCTTTCTTAAGCCTACTCTCTTGTCGCTATGGGTGAAAATCAGTATCTTTGCAACAGAATATCTTATTATATAGTAGTATGAGACCCTTGAAACTATGGATGCTGGCCGCCATCCTGATTATCTGCGGCGGAACATCGTGTACTTCGTGCTCATGCAAGAGCAACACCTCGGCAGGAAGCAAAGAAGCAACATACATTCCCCAGGCACCAGACTATCGGGACACGACCATGTGGGTGACCGAGGACGACGACAACGACGGTACGGGAGCCGACGTGTTCTACGTAGTCTCGACGTGGGAAGAAGACTGGTTCACAGAGGACAGTCTTCCATGCCACTACGCCGACGTATGGAACCCTGAGCACCGCGAACACATGGCAAGGGAAATTCACAAGGCTGCCGCCTACATGTCACCGGGCAACCGGTTCTTTGCCCCGTACTACCGCCACGCCACCATAGAAACCTTCATGACGATGAACGAAGACACGATAAAGAACCGTACACGTCTGTCCATGGGGGATGTCTGTGCGGCCTTCGACCAGTTCCAGGCTCAGCGCGACAAGCATCGGCCACTCATCATCGCCGGATTTAGCCAAGGTGGTTTGGCCGTGGTGGAACTGCTGAAACACATCGATGACGAAACCTACAGTCAACTGGCCGCGGCATACGTACTGGGCTACAAGGTGACCCCGGAGGACACCACCGAATGCAAGCGCATCAAAGCGGCACAGGGCGAGAGCGACACGGGGGTCACCATCTGCTACAATACGGTGAAGGACGTGAAGTACATCCAACCCGTCATCGCGGCAACATGCATGAGCATAAACCCCGTGAACTGGCGCACCGACGACACACCAGCCATACTCCACGACACCATCACCGTCACGCTATCGCCCGAGCACCACGTTCTTGTCGTCACGGGCTACAGCGGTTCGGAATACCGCCCCTACAGGGGTTTCCTCAACGTGGGCGACATCCACAGTTGCGAACCGTGGCTCTACAGCGAGTGCCTACAACAGAACATCAACGTCAGAGCCCAAGCGTGGCGTAAGGATGCTCACGTTCGGTAGGAAGTTATAACACTAATTGTCCAAAGAATCTGCATCTTTGTCAATAAATTAAATAACTATGCAAAACTCATCGCCATCAACTTGTAGGGACGCGCCGCATCGCGTCCCTATAGTGATAAGACAATGATTATGTAAACTAATTGTGAACATCTACTTAGCAAATAAGGATATAGAATTGTTGAGTTAGTATGTTAAAATCCTTACTTATTCATTTCCTTCTTCCCGTCACGGATATAGACACCCTTAGCAGGTGGTGTGGAAAGCCGACGGCCAGTGAGATCAAACCATTTACAATTTAGCGATTTAGTATTTACGATTTGAGAGGCAGGGAGGTCTTGCACGCTATTCACTTGACCTTGAGAACCATTCAACTTTGTGACACGGCCGACAAATAAGATGGCCTTGTTCTTTTTGCTCTGTATCGTAAAATAGAACGGACGGTCGATGCGGAAGTCCTGATAATCCTCGGGGCTCGTCAAATCTATACCATCAGCCGTCTCTATAACTGTGACAGCTGCAGCCTCTGTTCCAATCTCATCTACTTGTATCTTGCTGAATTGAGAGATACTGCTGATAGCGCGGTTCTCTTCGCACATCTTTGTGAGATCCGCCTTCATGGAATTAAAAGCATCCGTTACGCCCAAGTCTTTCAGTATCTGTACAAGATTGTAGTTTCCAGAGACATCGAAGCGGGGCATATACAGATTGATATGCAGATTCGTGACACTTTGTGCCGCATTCCAATCGTCATAAGTGAGCGTGGGCAGAGTCGTAACCTCAATAGGAAGGAAGAGTGTCATGGAGAAATCCCGCTCAACACCATAATAGAGTGTAATCGTGCGGAATGATGGCGTAATAGCACATTCGTAACGATCACGAGCGCACATCATATCTACTTCCACGTAATTCTCATCATTCAGTAAGAAACTATCCTTTTCAGTATTCTCTTTATAGAACGGCACATTCCATGCACCTTTGAAGTACAGAGCATTGGCCAACATCACAGCCAGACCGCTAAGCTGTGGCTCTGCATAGATGGTTGGTATGAGACCATGCGTCTTCTCGGAGGCCCATGCATTAATTTTTTCTATGCCTTCCCATGTATCAAAATGCACGGTCTCCACACAAGCGTCATAATCTGTGCGGAGCGTCTGCACGAATGCATCGTATAACTGCGCATCGGGTCGTGTCCATAGGCTATTGGCCAGTCCACACTGTGGATATAGACCATCGTAGATAGCATGAGGGGCGTCTTCGGGAAACCATTGATACCTTTCTTCAACGTATGGCGGTCGCTCGGTCAGCGCTTGGGTCAGGAATCTGTTGAACTGTCCTATTTCTTCATTACTGAAGCCCTCCGTTCCGAGTGTCCGCTGTAGCTGGTTCAAAGTATTACCGCCAGCACCATTCTGCACCATTGACAAGGCCATCTGCACCGACAGCGGAGAGAAACACACATTTCCTATTTCCTGTTGTGCAACGGCATTGAAAAGTGCGAAAGCCGAGTGCTGGTAGGCGGAGGAGAGTTGAGTTCTCGTATCCTGCCCCATCACATGGTAAGAGCAAGTTAATAGAGCAAAAGAAAGTAATAAGGTCTTCATAATGTATCGGTATTTTTTACAAAAGTAATCTTTATCCCGTATATAAAAAATTTTCCAGCAAATTATTCTATCGTGCCATTATTAATTTGTAGTATTGCGCCTGTCGGCAATACGAATTCGTTACTCCGATGAGTGATAATCCTGCCACCATTATTCAGAATAAGCGTACTGCCAGGTTCTGGTTTAATGTTGGCATTGTGAATAGTCCCGTTTACGGTTAATGTAGAGCCTGGCTTTATGCGGATTTCTGCCAACCGGTTCATTAAAAGTTTTTCATACTTTTGCCCCCCAAAAAGGACACAAACAGATAGAAAACGAATAAAAAACTTGGCAGTTCGCGTATTTTTTTTTACATTTATCGGCAGAATTGCGAAAAAGTTGCTTTTCAAGATATTATTTGGAATCACTTAACATTTTTGATTGATGGTTACATTTTGTATTAGTCTTATAGCACTTGTCTTAGGCTATCTG
>CAMVOK010000008.1 GCA_947169115.1 uncultured Prevotellaceae bacterium | reverse complement strand
TGCGGAACTGCTCCTCGAAATCCTTACGGATAACCCATACAATCTTGCCGAATCCGGCCTGAATGGCATCGTAGATGCTGTAGTCCATAATGGTCTGTCCCTGTGGACCCAGTCCGTCCAACTGCTTCAGACCACCGTAGCGGCTACCCATGCCGGCAGCCAGGAGAAACAATGTAGGTTTCATGATGTATTAAAAATTAAGAATTAAAAATTAATAATTTATTTGTTGTGTACAAAGATACGATAACTTTTCCAAACCATGAAACTTTTCGGCGTAAATGTTAAAAGAGTGGTGCATCAGAAGGGATAGCCTACAGCGAGGTGGAAACCGAGGGAGTTCCAGAACTTGCCCATATTGTAGTAGCCGGAGTGCCCAGTGTCGTAGGGAGCATGGATGCCGATGCCGACATCGAAGCGGACGACGAGGAAGGAGAGGTCGTAGCGCAGGCCGAAGCCGGTGCCGAGAGCTATTTCACGGCCGAGGTTGTGGAGGTTGATGCTACCTCCGGGGCGACTGGGGTCTTTCTTCAGGAGCCAGACGTTACCGGCATCGACGAACATGGCTCCGTAGAGTTGGCTGACGAGGGGGAAGCGGTATTCGAGGTTGGCCTCGAGGCGGAGGTCACCCATCTGGTCGAGGTAACTGTAGCCGGAGTTTTGGGGGTGGTAGCTGCCGGGGCCTATGGTGCGTACGCCGAAGGCGCGGATGGAGTTGGCTCCGCCTACGGTGAAGAGGTCGTTGTAGGGGGCTGTGGCGGCGTTTCCGTAGGAATAGACCGTGCCACCGTAGAGGCGGAGGACGAGGTGGGTCTTGGTGTGGAAGAGGCGGAAACTCTCGACAAATTCGGCGGTGAAGCGCAGATATTGGGCAAAGGGTACGCCGAAGAGGTTCTTGCCGGTCTTCTGGAAGGACTGCCCGCCGATGGCGTAGGCCAGGCTGGTGAGGTTGCCGGCTTCCTTCAGGGAGAGGGTGAGGCGGCGGTCGTAGCGTACCTTGCGCTTGTTGGTCATGGTGATGGTGTACTGAGCGGAGGGTACGAACTGGTCGCGCAGGGAGGCGTAGAGAGCCTGGTTGCGGGCGATGATGGAGTCGAACTTGGCGGTGGTGTGGAGCTGTTTCTCGTAGTCGAGGCGGAGGGGTACGACTTCGTGGTAGATGGTGGGGCGACGTTGGTAGGTGTGGACAACACGGCCTCCGAAGCTGACGCGGCTGAAGTAGCCGGAGCGGTTCATCCAGTCGGCGGAAATTTTGTAGGTAGTGGTGGCGCGGGCACGGCGGTTGAAACGCCAGCCGGTGCCGAGGAGCAGCAGTCGGGGGTAGGTGAGGCTAAGGGAGGTACCCCATTCGTAGGAGTTGAGAAGGTTGCGCTTGCCCCGGGCTTGTGCGCCTGTCATCCATTCGTAGGAGCCATAGGCCTGGAAACTGAGGGTCTCAGCTCCGCGGAAGACGTTTTGCTTGGACATGGTGAAACTGACGCCGGGGCCTACGAGACCGTTACTCTTGGTGGCGATGTTGCCCTTGAACTCGGCATCGTAGGGGCGGTCGAGACGGAGGGTGATGTCAACGTCCAAAGTGTCTTGGGGAGCAAGGGGCAAGGGGCAAGGGGCAAGAGAATTCTTTTGCAGGCTGTCTTCATTCTGTCTAATACATACCTCTTGTTCCTTGTTCCTTGCTCCTTGCTCCTTGCTCCACTCCCCACTTTGTTTGTACTTCACACTGACCTGCGAGAAGATGCCCATGGAGGTGAGGTTTTCCTGCATGGCTTTCTGGAGGCTGAGGTCGTAGAGGTCGCCGGGGCGGTAGTTGATGAAGCGGTAGATGGCGCGCATCTTCAGGGGTGGGCGTCCAGGGCGTCCGCTGTGGGCCATGGTGATGGTGCGGCGGCGCGTGGGGCGGAGCGTGTCTCTCTTCTCTCCACTATTCTCTCCTCTATCCTCCTTCTTCTCTCTTCTACTGATATACCTCTTTATCTGCTTACGCATGCGCCGCGACATCTTCTCGGGACGGGAGAGGGTGTCGGTGAGCTGGGTGGTTCCGTGTTCGTAAACGTTGATGTGGGTACGTCCCATCTGGTATTGCCGGTGTGACTCTGGGGGGGCTGTGGGAGAGGGCACTACCTGCAGTTGGACGAAGAGGGGACGGGCGATGGTGTCGGCTCGGAAGACGATGTGCTCGGGGCGGACGTAGTAGTAGCCGTGGTTGCGGAAGTGGTCGGTGAGACGTGTGCGTTCTGCATCGAGGCTGGTGGCACTGAAGGGGTCGCCCCTGCGTACCTTGGAGGCCCAGAGGGTGGCGTGGATGATGGAGTCGGCCGTGCCCGTGAATCCGAGGTAGGCCACGGAGTCGATGTGGAAGAGGGGACCCGGCTGTATGTGATAGGAGACTTTGGCCTTGCGGGGATTCTTCTGGGGGACTTCCTCGTAGGAGGTTTGGGCTCGGAAATAGCCGTGGTTGCGCAGGGTGTTACGGGCAACTTGTGCACGGATGCGCGGATTGACGGTGGTGAGATAGACGGGTGAGGCGGCAAAGGTGTTGAACATCCATTTGCCAAAACGGTGCTGGCTGTAAACGTATCGGTTGTAGGTCCAGAGACCAACGGCCAGCGGTTGGCGATAGTAGGAGGAGCCCATCAGGGAGTTGTTGGGTTTGTAGGCCAGCACGCCTTCCACTTCGCTCTTGGCTGTGGCGTAAGCCTCGCGGTCTTTTTTGGAGTCAGTAGTGAGGAGTGAGACGTGAGAAGAGGATACATTTCTCCCCTCATTTGCAAGTTCATTCCTCTCTCCACTCTCCTCTCTCTTCTCACCACTTAAATAATCGTTCACCGTATTATAGGCATTGCCCAGTGCGATGATTACTCCTGTGGTGTCGTTTTTCTCTGCTTCGGGTTTGGCCGGGAGTTCGTAGGTGACCTTCTTGATGCCGGTGTAGAGGGTTTCTCCCTCGGCCAGGTTCTTGGTTTCGGAGCATGAAATAATGAAGAGTGAAGAATGAAGAATGAAGAATAAGAGTAACCAATATGGTTTAATCTTATTCCTGACTCTATTTAGTTTGTCGTACAATATATAGCGCATTTTATATGTTGAATTTCATTCGACCTTTTCTCGCCATGACAAAATTGAAGCAAGCTACACTTTGCTCATTTGGCTTAACGAAAACGTTACTTAAATTCTTCACTCTTCACTCTTCATTCTTCACTTTTCGTTCTTTCCTAAACAGGAACAGGTCGCCCAGATGGGTGCTCTTCTTGCGGAAGACGATACCGGCTCCCATTTCCGTGATGTCGCCTTCGAGCAGCGACTCTGTCTCGTGGTCGTAATAGAGACGCACAAATCGGGTGCCGCCCTTGTCGAGGCGGTATTCCACAGAGATGTTGTTGATGATACTCTGTGCTGTGTTTTCGGCTTCGCTGCCCGAACTTACCTTACCGCCTACGATGAGGCTGATGCGGTTACCCCAGAAGCGTTTGGCGAAACTGAAGCTGTAGTCGGTTTGAGTGCCGCCGGATGCGGTGTTGGTATTGTCGATGCCGAAGTTCAGGTCGATGGTGGAAAGGGCCTTGCTGCTGATGGCTGCCAGCTGGGTCTGGAGGAAGGAGTTGAGGGCGTTGGTGGCACTAAAGCCACTGGTGCCGTTGCCGCTCTCGGTGATGTACATGCCGGTAGCAAGCATGGTGACGGCTACCTTGCCGCGTTCCTCGGCCGACATGGTGGCCAACTGGTTGGAGACGGTCATGTCGGAGGGGGCTTCGAGGGTGAATTCCAGTCCCATGTTTTCGAGGTTCTGGGAGACATTGAGCCCAACGTCGAAGTTTACGCTTCGCGGTACGTTGTTCTCATAGACGGTGGTCTTGACGCGCTCCGATGCGGAAATGTTGAGTTTGGGGTTCGTCATGTTTCCGCCGAACTCCACGTAACTACCGTTGTGTATGGACAGGTTTTTCAGGGCAACAACCATCAGAGTGTAGTTCATTGTGCCGCTGAGTATGGTGTAACGGCCAAAGAGTTGCAGACCTTCTTGGGTGGTGTAGGTCATGGTGAGGTCGCCGCCGCCTTCGAGGTCGATGTGGTTGGTGCCGTCGGGACTGAGCAGGCAGTGTACTTGAGCCGCCTGGGCTATGTTGATGTCCATCGTCATGTCGATGTGTTGTGGAGAAGCCTGGGGTGGGGGAGCCATGGAGAGGGTGTCGGAGAAATCGACGAAGGTGACGAGGTCGGCCAGTTGGTCGTCGGTGGTCAAGGGAGAGTCGGTAAGCACGTAGGTAACATCGGTGTTTCCCAGTACGCTGAGTTTGCCGCGTAGGAGCATATCGTTGAGTGTTCCAGACAGTCGGGCACCTGCATCTACGTAAACTTTTCCGTAGGCCACGGCACGTTGTGACTTGGGAGCATTGATGAGTTCGAAGTTCTGGGCCGACAGGGAGAGGTTGAGGCCGATGCGGTCGAGTTCGCGCAGGTCGATGGTGCCGTCCAGTACCAGAGGGTTTCGGCCTGTGGAGTAGGCTTCGATGCGATTAAAGTCGAGGTGGCTCTGGCGGATGCCGATGGTGTCGTTGGGGAAGCGCAGGACAAGGCTGTACATGTCGCTGTTGACGTGCATGGAATCGGTGCCGATGGCTCCGTCGATGATGGGCTTCGATACGTTGCCCTTGACGCTCATGTCGCCTGTGACGTAGCCCGAGAGTTCAATCATCTGGTCGGGGATGAATCCGTTGGCCAGGGCAAGGGGTAGGCGGAATAAGGCTCCCTGTGCATCAATGGTGCCGCCGTCGGCTGGGTTGTAGGTACCGGCCAGTGTCATCACCTCGTTGCCGTCGTGCGACACAATGCCATCGACGTAGTGGGTGCCGTCGGCATTGGGCAGATATACGGCATTCAGACCTACCAGTCCCAGTGGGGCATTTTCGTAGGAAAGACCATTCACTTGGGCATCCACGAGCACGCTCGTCGATTGCTCGTCCATCACCAAGTGGAAGTCGCCTCCCAGCATGCCGCCTATCGAGGGCATGTAGGGGATGACGGCCGATAACTCGCCCAGATTGAAGTCGTGGACGGAGAGGGTGAGGTCTTGCAGGGCATCGTCGTTGGGGGTGGAGTAGAGTTTGAAACCTGTTCCGTCGTCGGCAAGAAGGTCGATGTTGGCCTCCAGGCGGTTATCGTCGTGGAGATAGACGAAGTTGTCTTCATTAAGTGTGAAGTAGCGGTAGGCGAGGATGGGGTGGAGGGGATGGAGATGAACGCGGTAGCCATCGTCTTCCATGAACAATTGGGCACCCAGGTCAACACCCTTCCGTCCCTTGGCATCGTGGAAGATGATGGAGGCTTCGGCACCTGTCGGGGTTAGGGCAGCCTTGACCTTCGATTCGAATACCACCTGACGGTTTCGCGGCCCGTTGCGCACGCGACCTTCCATCCGCACTACGTTTGAGGTATCTTGCCGGATGTGCCACTGAATGGTATCGAGCAGGATGCTTCCCGTGTTCAGGGCATGGATATATCCCTGACCGTTGATGCCTGTGAGAGGACTGCTTTCGAGGTCGAGATTCAGTCGGTCAAAGGTGTAGCCCAGCGACTTGATGATGTGAGCCATTGTGTTCTGATTGCCACTGCTAATGTGAGCCGTGAACTCGGGCAACAGACTTTTCAACGTGTCTTGGTCGATGGTGTGAACCTCAAACTGTCGGGTCGCCTCGGAAACAAACTGGTTGGACTTTTCCAGCAGTTGTTCGAGCCCTTCGTGCGAGGCAACCTTGAGTGCCAAATCTCCAGACTTGGCTTCGGCATGTATGGTGTCTGGCGACATCAGCAGGCTCAGTTCAATGTCGGTGGGGTAGAATATCGTGTCGCCAGGCATCAGTTCCACGGCACGTATGCTGCCTTGTAATTCGTGGGTGTCGCTTAGGTTTGAATTGCCCTCTACTTGCATAACCATGGAAATGGCCAACGGCTTCTCCACAATGCCCAGGCGATGGAGGTCGATGCGATTCAGCCCTAACGTGAACTCCGCATTTGTCACCTTACGATCCAGCAACAGGTCGGCACAGGCTTCTGCCTCCAAAACACGGTTGTGACTGCTTAGGTTGACTTGTCCCTTCCCGTCTTTGACACTGGCCATCAGACGGAGACTGTCGAGTTGGTTCTGCCCGTATTGCAAGTGCTCCACAACCACGTCAGCTGTGCCCCTTGCGTGTTTTGAGAGTAAATCAGTACCTCTTCCGTTCAACTTGGCACGTCCGGTAAACCCATAGATGGAATCCTTGGGCAGGAAATTGTGGAGGTTTAGTTTCCTTACGTCCAGACTGGCATCATAGGCCTCTGTCCTTGCGTTGTAACGACCTTTGAGTAAGGCCAGTCCCCGTCCTTGTTGAAGTCGAAAGTCTCCTTCGTATTGCTGGTCGTGGAGGTGGGCATCGCCGGTGAGTTGCATTTTCGGGAGCACGACGGAGGGTGTGAGCCCGAGCCATCGCCGGAGAAAACTTAAGTCGTGGGCTTTTACGTCCAGATTGAGGTCGGCTCCCAGTTCCTCGGAATCCAACACATTCGTCAGCTGACCATTTACGGAGGCTTCGGCCATGGGAAAAGCTGTTAGCCGACACCGTTTCAGGTCTATCTGATCTACATTCCCGTGCCCGTCAAGTTCCAGTTCCAAGGCAGCCACTGGTGACGTGCGGAGCATACGGATATCTTTCTCCGAGAATATCAGTGGGGCTACAGCCAGCATGTCGGCCAGTCCCAGTGAAACCTCAATGTCGGCATCCATGCGGCCACGTTCCCGTGGTGTAAGAGCCGACCAGTCGAGCCGTATCTCTCCGTCGGCGTGGCTATGGGGTGTTTTTAGGTGTAGTTCGGGGATGTGTACGTGCGTGCTGTCTATCAACAGGTGCTTGGTTTCGAGTTGGATGTTGCGCAGTGCAAGGGTGTCGTAGAGGATGGAATCGGCATTCAGTCGCAGATGGCGAACCTCATAAATGCTTTCTTCCAGATTCACGTTCCCGCCTTGTACTATCAGTTCCCGTACACCGCCGCTCACGTTCACCGTGTCGCCTGGGGTATGGAAGGCAATCCGTGTGTCGTAGGCTTCTATGTCACCCAGTCCGATGCTCCATGGCAGGGGAGCAGATTCGGTGGTATCGATGACCGTAGTGTCGCGCATGGCAATGTCCACGTTGCATCGGTCGAGGCGTGCACCAGTCAGCATGGCTCGTTGTTGTTTCAGGGAGATGTTGTTGCTGTGTAGGTGTAGGTTGCCGATTTCTCCTTTCACCACCACAGTGGCAATGAGGTCAAGGGTATTGATCCGCCCTTCTTTCAGGTCGAGGGCATCCACTCCCACACGACCTCTCATGATGTCAGTAAGGTCGAGGTCAACTCCCACATGCCGAAGCGAGAGAATCGTGTCGGGTGGGGTAGTTGCCAGCACCCCCTGCAAATCCAAGTCCAACAACGGAGTCAGCCGGATTCGTTCCAGCCGAATGTCCATCCCCGTAGCCTCAGAGGCGTAGGCACATGCCTTCCGTACGGCCCACTGTTGCACTGGGGGTAGGTACAACGCACCAATCAGCATCGCTACAAGCACTATTGGCGTGAGCACGATGCCGACTATCCACCATCCGATTTTCCGTCTTCGGGTCATAATATGGAACAAAGATACGACAATAAATCAAAAATTAAAAAATAAAAATTAAAAAATATTTTGTACCTTTGCAGCCGAATTCAAAAAACGGGATTTTTACTTCCAATAATCTATAAAACTATAATCAATAAATAAGTCTATGGTACGTGACAAAAGCCTTGATGGGTTGAAGTTTTTACTCATCTTCTCCGTTATTTTAGTTCACATGCAATACGAAGCGCCATGTGGAATACGAGTTGCTCATATTCAGCACATGCTTGACATGCCAATGTTTATCTTCCTTTCGGGGTACTTTACGAAAGTGAAGACATGGGAGAAATTCTTCCAATCGGCGAAGAAGGTTGTTGAAATATATCTTATATTTGATGTGCTGCATTCAATTCTCTCTGTCTGGCTTTATCAGAGCAACTTTGTATCAGCCTTCGCTCATGGACTTATAAAATCACATCTTGCCATGTGGTACCTGATGAGTCTGCTGTGGTGGCGTGCGCTACTTCAGATTCTTGCCAATTGGAAGATATACCCAGATTGGAAAATGCTTCTGGGGGGTGTCGTATTATCCCTACTCGCTGGATTCGTTCCCTTGGGAAAAGAACTCTCTTTTCAGCGAACATTTACTTTCCTTCCTTTCTTCCTGATGGGATATATGGCTCGCGAAGGAAATGCCGTTGAATGGGTTCGCCGTCAGCCTGTATGGCCTTTCGCTATTGCTTTAGTGGCATCTTGCTGCTTGGCTCACTTTTTACCCTCCTATATGCCCAGATACCCATACGCGGATGTACAAGATATGCTGGTACGTGGGTTGCTGTCGTTGAATGCCTTTGTCTTATGCGTAAGCTTTTTCCGCGTACTTCCTACGTCTTTATCCTCTCGTTTCGCTGGTCTCGGTGAACTTACGATGTACTTCTTCTTATACCACACCCTGTTCCTTGTTGTGCAGCGTTACTATTTTGCCCAATACGGAATCACAATTAATTTCTTGGAAGCACTTCTGATAACAGGGGCCTATATTGCAGTCATATACTTGATGAGCAAGATGAAGTTGTTCCGTTGGTTGATATTACAATAGTCCGTGGAACGAAATTTAATTAAAAATTAAAAATTAAAAGTTAAAAGTTTAAAAAACTTTGTACCATTGCAGTCGAAATACTGAAAACGGGATATTACGTCCCATGATTTAAAATATATGGAACGCGACAGAAGCCTTGATGGATTAAAGTTCATTCTTGTTTTCCTTGTCATACTGTTACACATAAAATACATTTCTCTTTCTGGTAATGAGATGTTTCTCATTATCCATTCTTTTGTGATGCCCTTTTTCATTCTCCTTTCAGGTTATTTTACCAAGGTGACAACATGGGAGCGGTATTTCCAGTGGACGCTAAAGATTATCGGGATATATCTTATATTTGATGCCCTTCATTCTATGCTTTCTGTATGGCTCTACCAGAAAAACCTTGTCTCTGATTTTGTCGAGGGCCTTATGAACCCTCATTTTGCCATGTGGTATCTGATGAGTCTGCTTTGGTGGCGTACGATAACACAGATAGTGGGAACCTGGAGGGAATATCATGGATGGAGCTTATGTATAATAGCAGTTCTGCTATCGCTTCTTATGGGCTTTGTTCCTTTAGGACGTGAATTTTCTTTCCAGCGGACTTTTGCATGGTTCCCGTTTTTCATTGTGGGATATTTGTTTCGTCAGAAGGGAACTATTGAGTGGATTCGCAGTCAAAAGGTTTGGTATTTTATTCCTGTTCTCCTTGTTGCATTATATGTAGCCACAAAACTTCCTTATTATGTACCAGTGAAAGAATATTCATCTTTGCATGCAATGATGGTTCGGGCCTTACAAATGCTAAATGGTTTTGTTCTTTCTGTTTGTATGTTGCGGTTAATCATGCCATCTTTTGCAAGTCGATTTGGCTGGTTAGGGAAGCATTCGCTATACTTTTACATGTATCATTCTTTACCTATTTATGCTCAACGGTTTTACTTCGAACAGAATGCCATCACTGTCACCCTGCCAGTAGCCTTGGCGATTAGTGTGGGATATGTTGTGGTAATCTCGCTGATGACACAGATAAAACCATTTCGTTGGTTAGTGTTACAAAAATAATAGCAAAAATAATATAATAAGTCTATGGAACGCGACAGAAGCCTTGATGGGTTAAAGTTCATTCTTATTTTCTTTGTCATACTGGCACACGTAAAATACATTTCTCCTTATGGTACTGAGACATGTAGGTTTATCAGTTCTTTTGTGATGCCTCTTTTCGTTCTCCTATCAGGTTATTTTACAAAAGTGACTACATGGTCTCATTTTTGGCAATGGGCGAAGAGAATACTTGGAGTGTACGTGATTTTTGACATATTAAATATACTCCTTTCCATGTGGCTTCATCATAAGGATTGGGATGCCTCTTTAATCCTGATAGGCCTACTGAAACCTGTCAATATTATGTGGTATCTTATGAGCTTGTTTTGGTGGCGTACAATGTTACAAACTTTGTCTTGGTGTAAAATACATATAGACTGGAAATTGTTGATTGTGGTCGTTTTCCTTTCGGTAATGGCTGGCTTTGTTCCTTTGGGCCATGAACTTTCCTTCCAGCGGACTTTTGCATGGTTCCCGTTTTTCCTTTTGGGATTTTTGTTTCGTCAATGGGGGGCTATTGAGCGGATTCGCAGTCAAAAGGTTTGGTATTTTATTCCTCTTTTCCTCGTTGCATTCTATGTAGCCATAAAAATTCCTATATATATGCCAGTAAAAGAATATTCTTCTTTGCATGATGTTGAGATTCGGATCCTACAAATGCTAAATGGTCTTGTTCTTTCAGTTTGTTTATTGCGGTTGATCTTGCCATCTATTGCAAGTCGATTAGCCTGGTTAGGGAAGCACACGCTCTTCTTCTATGTTTATCATACTTTGCCTATTTGTACTCAACGGTTTTACTTCGAACAGAATGATATTACTGTCACCCTGCCAGTAGCTTTGGCGATTTGTGTGGTATATGTTGTGGTAATCTCGCTGATGACACAGATAAAACCATTCCACTGGTTATTGTTGGAGAAATAAAAAGTAGGACATGAGGCAAGTTCTGGGTATATTGCTTGTTGCCATGTTGATGGCGGCTTGTGGAGGGAAGAAGACTGAGGGTACGGAAGTACTCATAGAGACCTCGGTGGGTGACATTCGCGTGACGCTGTTCGATGATACCCCTCTCCACCGCGACAACTTTGTCCGACTGGCACGCGAAGGGGTGTTCGACGATATCATGTGGCATCGTATCGTTCCCGGATTGATGATACAGACGGGAGACCCTACGCTGCGTCCTGGCAATCGGCCGGCAACTGCCGACACCTCGGCTCTGCACTATACCGTTCCACAGGAGATACGTTTCCCCAAGTACATCCATCGCCGTGGCATGTTGGCAGCAGCCCGACAGCCCGACGACAAGAATCCCGAAAAGGCCAGTTCCTCTACGCAATGGTACATCGTAACAGGCGAGAAATACACTTCCACATCATTGGCCGATTTCTATCAAACCCTTTATCAGGAGGCAGTGAATGGCCATTGGCGTAAGTTGCAGGACAAGAATGCCAAGCGGCTCGACCGTCTGGAGCAAACCAACAAGGATGCCTACTACGAACTTCAGGATAGCATCCTTTCTGTGGCCGAGGCAGCCGTGGCCGCCAATCCGCCACGTCCCTTCAACGAACAGCAGAAACGTCTCTATACCACCGAAGGCGGTTGTCCCCACCTCGATGGGGAGTACACCATCTTTGGTCAGGTCACCGAGGGCATGAATGTCGTGGAGAAAATCGTGAATACACCTACCGACGACCGCGAGCGTCCATTGCGCGAAGTGTTTATAAAAAGGGTTGTGGTGTTGGATTAGAAACTCACGTTTCCGTTAAGCCAAATGAACAAAGTGTAGCTTGCTTCTAATAAGTACCTAATCAAATTTATCCCACATGCTTTTTAGAAACGAATTATCCTAATTTATCTTAATTTTATCCACCTAATCGGACGCGCAGCTACGCTTGCGTAACAACATGGAGCAAGAAATTTATCTTAATCCCAATAATATAATTAAGAGAACTAAGGTCAATAAATATAATTCGTTTCAAATATAATTAATGTCAATTAATTCTGTCCATTTACTTATTAAACTTTCTTTAATAGGTTTATATAGTTTTAATGAAAAAGGTTAGTGTAATAACCAAAATTCATTAAAAATCGCTTATTGCAGTAACCTTTTTTGCTATAATTTTGGTTATTGCAATAAGTTCTTTTATCTTTGCAGTGCAAAACGGATGAATAGTTATGGAAACTCTTTTCAAAAAGCATCGCATATTGATATCGCAGACAAGCATGGATATTGTCCGTGAACAAATGAAGTTTATCGATTGGGAGAAACAACTTGTTTCCATCCGTGGTTCTCGTGGTGTTGGCAAGACAACACTCATGAGGCAATATATCAAACAAAAATATGGAGACAGTGCGGGTGAAGCCTTGTATTGTGTGATGGATAGTATGTATTTCACCAACCATACGCTTATGGAAACGGCAGAACAATTTCATTTGCTGGGTGGTAAGCATCTTTTTCTAGACGAGGTACACAAATATCCTACGTGGAGCAAGGAAGTTAAAGAAATTATCGACCTTTGGCCAGACATGAAAATAACGTTTACAGGTTCGTCGCTTATCCAAATCCTTAACGCAGATGCTGATTTGTCTCGCAGGGTTCTGAGTTATGATATGTCGGGGCTTTCGTTTCGTGAATACCTTCGTTTTTATAAGCATATCGAACTGCCACTCCATAGTCTGGATGAAGTCTTAATGGACGCAGATGCCATCTGCGATGAGGTATGCAAGATGTGCCATCCTCAGTCTCTGTTTGAAGAGTATTTGCGTGTGGGTTACTACCCCTTTTATGACGGAGACGAAGCAGAATATTATAGTCGCATTGAGAATGTTATCAGTTTTATCATAGATCAGGAGATGACCCAGTTCTGTGGTGTTGTTTCTGCATATACCCGTAAACTCAAGGCCATGATGCTATTCCTGGCAACAAATCAGCCTTACGATGTGAGCATTGCCAAACTTTCATCCTATCTGGAAATCAACAAGACTACGGTACTGAGTTATTTGTCGAGTATGCAACGTGCAGAACTGTTGCATCTGTTGTATGCCGACAACAAATCAGTTACTAAAATGCAGAAGCCAGACAAGATATATGTTCACAATCCTAATATGCTTTGTGCACTTGGAACAAAACAGGACGTAGGTACACTCCGTGAGTGTTTTGTGGTTAACCAACTCAGCGTAGATCATACCGTTGAATATGGTAAGACTCAGGGCGATTTTCTCGTAGATGGCAGAATCACCATTGAAGTAGGTGGCAAGGATAAGACTTTCGACCAGATAGCCGACATTCCCAATTCATACATTCTTGCTGACTCTATGGAGTTCCCAGTAGGAAAGAAACTTCCCATCTGGATTGTCGGACTCCTGTATTAGATACAAACAAAGAGTTTTTTTTGCTTTTTATTCCGTCAGTTGGCTGATTTTCATTCCGTCAGTTGGCTGATTTTTATTCCGTCAGTTGGCTGATGCTCCAAGAACGAGAATTAAGGAATGATAGTAGTTTTCTTGCTGGTATTTATAGTATATTCCTCTCTGCGTCATTGCAGAGAGGAATATATCAAAAGGGTAGTGGTGCTCTGACAATGCTATATCCGTACAATAGTGGCTACAGCATCCTTGTAGTCTGGCATTGACTCACCCACGTGGGCACCGATGTACGTAGGGTCGCACACCACATAGCGATGACCGTCAAGTTCGAAATAGTCACCCTTCACCTCCCCGTCCATGCGTACAGCCGTAGCCAGATGCTCAGGATAGTTCAGCAACACGACATCCATGCTAAGAAGTTCGCGTACGAGAATGGAGAAAAGTATGGCACGGTCCTCACAATCGCAATAAGGATAATATAATGTCTCGTCACCAAACAACGGGCGTTCCTCCCCAAATTGTTCTCCATCCGTCTTATAGTCAAATGCCGTCTGCACGAAACTGAGCAAAGTCTCCAAGGCATCTGTTCTATCCTTACCTTCTATACGCTGGCGTAATACGGGATAAAGCCCATCCTTTGCCTCCTTGCTCAGTGAGGCCAAAGCATAGAGATTCCAGTCGTTACACTTGGGATAGCCATTCATGAACTCCACCAATCCCTTGCTGATGCCTACCGTTGTGCGCATCTCGGGATTACGCTTACTTTGAAGCGTACGGGTGACAATCCCTGACGAGAATATCGGAAGCTTGCGGATATGCCACACAAAGGGTTGTTCCCGTGGGAAGTCCCGTTCAAAGACATGGAACGAGCCCGTCTTTTCCCGTTTGTCGGTCACATAGAACTTTCGTCCGCCTATTCTCAAGAAAGAGTACCCATAGATTTCGCCATTGGACGGCACCAACAAGAACAATCGTCCTTCGGAACGGGCAATACGAACCTGGTAGCCCGATTGTACCAATATGAACATCTCCAGCAGCCGCGCCTCACTCTGCATTCCGGGCAGGAAGGCTTCGGCCATCGCATCCAAGAAGCGCAGATACCCCCAGTCGGGCAGCTGATGGACATTGCGAATCTTCAGACATGCGGCAATCACGCCTGCATACTTCACACCCGACAAGGTCTTCCAGGCATCGGCCACATCAGCCTCGCTTGTACTCTTCAGACGGAAACTGTGCTGTTTCTCCAATGGCACTTGCCATGTCTGGCCGCACCACTTGAATGTCAGCCCCTCTTGTTTTACTTCCTCCTTTGGTTTCTGTTCTTCCTTTGGTTTTGGTTTAGGCTCAGGTTTCGGCTCATTAGATTTCCCGTTATCGTTCCCGTTCCCGTTAGGGTTCAGGTTTTCGTTCGGGTTATCGTTAGGCTTCACAGGTTCTGGCACGCTAATCACCAACTGCTCCAACTCGTCAATCGGAATAATCGGCTCTGGCTTCGGCACATCTGGCAGTTTCAGGTCGCGCACCTCCCCGAACGGAATGGCACCGAACTTGGGCATATCCATAGGGTTCCGCACCACGGGTTTGGGCGGTTCGGGGCGTTTCGGCATTGCTTGGGCCGGTTGTGCCTCCTCTCGTGTCCAAGCCTTGCGCATATAGTCGGCATACTCCGCATTCACGCGGTCACGGTAGGCCCTGTATTCCTCCGTCTTCTGCTGCACATAGTTATTGTACTTCGCCTGTTGCTGACGTTTATATTCATCGAATGTCTGTGCCGAGGTCTCTGATATAATTAGCACAGAAAACAAAACTGAAATAAAAACACGACTTATATTCTCCATTTATCTATCATTTTTCTAAATTATAGATAGTTTTCACATCATTGGCAGAGAGTGCTTTAGAGTATATACGGACATTGTCTATTTTCATTTGGCTTGTCCATATAGCATTCTCATATCCTAAATAGTTACCAGCCGAATACCACGTCTGCCCACCTATTTGCATACTGCAATTTGTCGAAGCCATTGTCCCGTCTGAAAAAACAGATGATGCAGATGTTCCATTGATGTAAAGTGTATGTTTGTTACTGGTTCCATCACTAACAATGGTTACCATCGTCCATTTGTTTGAATAGTTTGACAGCTTCGTAGCAAATGTGCTATATCGGCGATCATACGTATTATAAGTGATTTTCCCACTCCCATCAACATTCCAAGTTGGAGAAAGATCATAATGATTGCCAGAAGTTGAACGTATAAACACTCCAGTACCAAAGTCCTTTACCCACATGCTGATGGAGAAGGACTTTTTACCGCACAACGGGTTTTCGCTTAATGTCATGTACTCCTGCTGCCTCAGCTGTAAGGCCTTACCTTTCCCATTCGGAGTATTTGTAATAAAAGTACCACCATTCAAGAAAGCATTGTATGCACCCATATAGTCATCGGAAGTAGCATTGTCAAAGTTGTAATATGCATCTAATCCGAATGTCATCAAGTCACCCTCGTCAGGCTCTGGATCGAGGTTGGTATCATCGGTATTATCGTCATCTGGATTCACATCCTGATAAGGGTCAACCGTTATATTCACCACGTAAGAGTTATTGCCCACATTCACGGTAAGTTGACCATACCGTGTTATTGTTATACTATTTCTGTTTATAATTGTAAGTCCTACCGCCTGTTTTCCTTTGGCGGAAACGGTTGCAGAAATGGGAATAACCTGAATGTATTCAGGATAATTGGAGATTGAGTAAGCGAGCAGACTATTTGTATTATTCGTTATTGTGAACGAAGTCTGCTCCATATAACAACCAAATACTAAATTTAGTGGAGCTATATCTATTGATGCATCGTCATTTGGATTCACATCCTGATAAGGGTCAACCGTTATATTCACCACGTAAGAGTCATTGCCCACATTCACGGTAAGTTGACCATACCGTGATGTTGTTATACTATTTCTGTTAATAAGTGTAAGCCCTACCGCCTGTTTCCCTTTGGCGACAACGGTTGCAGAAATGGGAGTAACCTGAATGTAGTCAGGATAATTGGAGATCGAGTAGGCGAGTGCCCCATTTGTATTATTCGTTATTGTGAACGAAGTCTGCTCCATATTACGACCAAATACTAAATTTAGTGGAGCTATATCTATTGATGCGCCAGCTTTTTCCAATAGGAAGTCACAGGATGAAACCTTGCCTGCATATACCATCGTACGTTTAATGTCTGACTGATAGTTATTTGCAGAAACCGATATCGTATAGTTGCCAGGTTCCAATCCGTCAAACTCAAAACGTCCATCACTACCTGTTGCTCTAACCAATCCCTTAGGACTAACTGTAACGGTGGCACCCACTATGGGCGTATTTGCACTTGCATAATCACTAACAAAACCGGTTATAATGCCAGTTTCGTCCTTCACATCCTCGTCATCCCCACAACTTATAATCACAAGGCTTAGGACAATGAAATATACAATTAAAAAAACGCCCCTCTTCATAAACTTTTTTGTTGTTATTGTCTGTTCATTTTACTTCTCATACGTTGACGGAAACTCGACACCCCATCATCTATATCCTTTCGTTCTTGTTCCGAGACCTTATCTTCCGACTTGTCGAGGCGTTGCTCCTCCTCTGTCGTCAGCCGATGTGCCTGTAGCGATTGTTGCGGTGAGGCATCCACGGACATGGATTTCTCTGTATGTCGTGGCTCGTTCTGACCGAGATAGATAGTATCCCGCTCCGTCACTCTCACCGTATCGTGGCGCACCACCACGTTTGCACCCGAGAAAATGGCTCGTGCATCCATGTTGCCTTCCTTCACTTCCTTGGCAATGGGTACGACTATCGGCTTCACCTCCACCACAAAATCGACCACCTGAAACACACCATACACGGCCACTGCGCAACTCACGATGCTGCACGTCCTCGAAACATAGTCCAGTATCTCCCGTAATTTTTCTTTTGTCATATTCAAAGTTTTAGTTTCCTGTTGTAAAAGAAACTAGTTCACCATATTCATATCCAAGTTCGTTTTTTACATAAGCCCTAACATAGTACGTTGTATTACGATCTAAGAACTTTGATAAATAGGAAAAAGTGCCTAAAGTTGCCCCCGACACACTGCGTTTAATACCACTGCCTATTGGGTCTCCGTCTTCACTATACATAAATCCACATTCACTAATCGCTGGACTTCCCATATTATAAACCCTTCCATTTAATTGAGCCTGCCAATAACTCCATCCATCCATTTTCTGTAAGTTTGAAACAGCATTGGTAATAACGGATGGACGTTCCCCAGTACGAAAACTATATTCTGTTCCATATAAAGCTTTGCCGCCCTGTATTATATATGCCCTATAGTAATATGTCGTGTTTTCATTCAATTCTGAGACCGTCATTTTCTGCAATGATGTTATGTAAACATCACCAGTGACTTTATTCGAGGATACAGTAGGATTAGAATATGTTCGGTAGCAGATGCCCACCTGAGAAGCAACGGGATCACCTATGTTCTTAACTGTAAATCCAAACTTGGCACTACTATATTTGATATCCGTTACATTTGAATTGGTTTCCACAACAGCAGTAGTATATCCTGTTTTGAAACTTACTTCAGAACCATAGATGGGTGTTCCTTCCTGAATCACATAGGCTTTATAATAGTATGTGGTATTATATGAAAGACCATTGACATTGGCCGTGTAGTTTCCTTCGCCAGTCCCACTTACCACAATTTTAGTGTTACTTATGGTAGGGTTGGAAGAGGTAGAATAACAGAATCCCTTCTCCGAATAAGCAGGACTTCCCACTTTCGTAACTGCTCCGTTCAATGTGGCGGTAGAAGCCTTCACATTAGTTGCACCCGAGGTTGACACGTCTGAGGCTGAAATCTTTGTTTTAAACGTGATAGTAGTTCCATAATGCACCTTTCCGCTTTGGATAGCGTAAGCCCTAACATAATATGTAGTATTAGATGAAAACTCTGTATATGAATAAGAGAAATCACCGCTATCTGTTCCTGACACTACCACTTTCGTATCTGAAATGGTTGGTTCTCCACTCTTGCTGTAACAGAAACCTTTCTCCGAATAGGCAGGATTCCCTTTCGACTCTATACGACCATTCAGCGTGGCGCTTGATGCCGATACATTTGTAGGCTCCAAAGTCACAACCACAGTGGCACCACTCAGATTAAACGAACGTACCTCGCCATATTCTGTGCCTATTTTATTCTTTGCATAGGCCTGTACATAGTAAGTTCCTTCACCAAAGTCATCCTTGATCGAAGAAAAAGACTTAGTGTTATTATCCACCTTACACTTAAGGTAGGTACCTCCGTCTTTAGGATTATCTTGGGTTGCATATACAAAGCCTACCTCAGATGGAGCATAATCTCCCCCTTCTTCATACGTATATTCCCCCGCCAATGTTACTTTGCTTCCCACTATCGTGGGTTCAACGGTGCGGACTACCATATGGTTCTTAAATGACATCTTTTTAATTTGCAAGTCAATCTTGGCTATGCGACCAGCCTCAACAATAACATTACCCTCTTTCTCTTCATACCCATCTGCCACAACTTTTACCATATAATTTCCTGGGCTTAATTTCTCAAATTCAAAATGACCATCATCGAAGGTCACTGTTTTTAGCATCAATGCCCCACCTTTGTATAGTTCCACGCCGACTGCCTTCATCGGCTCATTCGACCCCAGTTCAACAACAATGCCATAGATGCAGCCCTCTTCTGCCCCATCATCATCGCCACAGGACACTAAGTTAACACTCACGAATGCGGTCATCATGATGACCAACAAACTCATTAAAAACTTTTTCATAGGATTATGTTTGATTCTTCAGAGGGAGCCCTCATTAATGAGAACTCCCTCTCATACTGTTATTTTATCGTACGAACAGCACGGGCTTTATTAAAATCATGATCAACCACTTGATCTTTTTTAACCAAGGCATAATCAAAACTAAAGCAGTAAGCATAAACGTATCCGGTTACTCTATATGTATCAGAAGACCAATAAAGACAATAATTATAACCAGTGCTTTTGGATAAATTAGGAATTTTGTCTTTTTCACTATATAGCATTCTAAATTCATCTATTGTTGGTAGTCGCCAATCCGAATATCCTCCAATACGCGAATTTTTACACAGGGCCTCGGCATCAACATGACTAATATCACCATTGCTTACGTCTTTTCGTTGAACCATTAAATTATTTATGATTACATAATCAGGACTTTCATATTTGATAGTTTTTATTTCACCATACACTGTACCATCCGCATTTGTCGCATACGCACGAACATAGTATTGTACACTTTCTTCTAAAGAGGAAATATTTGCACTGAACTCCTTATTCCGTCCTGAAACACGAACCTTTGTGGTGGCGTTAGCTGGATCATCCACAGTGGGTACGCTGTAAGATTTGGAATAAACAAAACCTCGTTCCGTGTAGGCAGGGTCGCCCTCAGCATCTATCCGACCATTCAGCGTGGCGGTTGTTGCCAGCACGTTTGTCGGGTCTAATGTTGTTACCACAGGAACAATAGCCATCTGAAACGAACGAACCTCACCATACGCCTTGCCCACCTTGTTCGTTGCGTATGCCTGGAAATAGTATGTGCCCTTTTCAAGGTTTTCTATCGTGGCTGAAAAAGTCTTTGTGACATTATCCACCTTGCATTTAATGAGTTCTCCTCCATTTTGGGGATTGTTGTAGGAGGCATATACGATACCCACTTCAGAAGGGACATAACCTGGCTCATAGGTGTATTCTCCGTTTAATGTAACCTTGGTTCCAATGATTGTAGCCTCTGTGGTTCGTACAACCATGTAGGTCTTCAGTTTTTTTATCTGAAGGTCAATCCTTGCCTGCCTCGCGGCTTCCACAATCACATTTCCACTCGCCACGTCATAACCATCGGCAACGACATTTACCTTGTATTGTTCGGGAGTTAGGTCATTAAACTCGAAGTGACCGTCATCAAAAGTGACGGTTTTCAACAGTAGATTATCTCCTTTGTAGAGTTCCACGCCGACGGCCTTCATCGGTTCTGCTGTGCCCAGTTCGGTGACGATGCCATAGATGCTCCCAACCTTATCTTCTTCGGCAACATCGTCATCGCCACAGGATGTAAGGTATAGGCTCACGAATGCGGCCATCATGATGACCAGCAATCTCATTAAAAACCTTTTCATCGGATTATGTTATATCGTTTTTAATTTTGTGGTGTCATGCTGATGTTGGCCTCTACCTTCTCACCCACAACGGCAGAGATGGTCTTTCGGTTGGTCTGGTAGCCTGACTTCTGCACCGTGATGGTGTACTGCTGGGGAGTCAGCCCCTCGAACTCGAACAGGCCGTTGCTACCTGTCAACTTCGTAATGCCCCCAGGACTGAGTGTGACGGTGACGTTACCCAACGCATCGCCCGTATTCGTATCGGTCACTACACCATAGAGGGTGCCGAAACTGTCATATTCGTCCTTGGAACAAGACGAAATGAACAAGGGAAGTGCCATGAGGCACAGAAATATAAACTTTTTCATTGTGTTATACCTTTATTAATTAAAACACAGATTATAATCAGAATTGGATATTCATGGCCAGTCCACCGGACTCGGGAGTGGCAACTGGCGCGAAACGCATGGCTACGTGTCCCACTTCGACATGCTTCTTGCCCTTGGCTACAATACCATCGACGATGTTCCAAGCATAGATGGCCACGGCACCGGCAATGAAACCGTTACGCAGGTTCTGCATGTTGTCGGCCTTGTTGATGTAGTCCTGACGGGTTTTAGCATTCTTAGTGGTGTTGACCTTCGACTTGTACGACGAGCGCAAGCCTTCGAAGGCCACCACGCCACCAATGGCAGCGGCCTCGGCAGCGATGAAGACAATGCCTTTGCCCGTACTGCCCTTATGAATCTGAGCCATACCCGGCACAAACACACGGGCAGAGAAAGGATACTTCTTTGTCACCGACACAGGTTCGTAGCTGTACATCGGGTTCTTCTTCGTCTGTACCAGCAAATCTACGCGATACATGCCATTGGACAACACTTCGTGCCACTCATCTACCACCTGTGCAGCTACAGTCAGCTCGTCGCTGCTGCTCATGGTCAGTTCACCACCGACTTCCTTAATTGTATATCTCCGTCCCGTAGCACGACTGCGCTCGTCAGCCACATCCTGCAATGCCTTACGCCGAGCGTCATCCAGCGTACTGCCCACAGCAGAGAAACTCTTCAAATAGGAGTTCTTGTACTCCTCGCGGAATCCGTCCACCCACGATGGACGGTCCTTCATGTTTGTCTGCTGTCCCACAGCCGACAGGCATGGGAACAACAGACAAATGAATAGTGCAATTATGTGTTTCATGAGTTTTTATTTCTTGAAATTCGCAAATCGTTGTTCCATTGTCTTGCGATATTCCTCTTCTTTGAAGCGAATCTTCAGTTCCTCATCCTCAGAAACGGCCTTGGCAATTTTCTGTGCCATTTCTTTCTTGGATATTCTTATAAGAGCATAGTACCATACATTACCCTTTTCATCCACATTGGCCTCAGATTTTATAGCATCCGTATTGTTTACAATGACATCAATAATCTGATCACCGGCACTTTCAAGTTTTGCTTGAATATCATTCCCCTGGTTATTTCCAATAGTGTTAGAATAATCGGAAACCATTCCCTTATATGCATGACTAATTCTCTCTCGGATTTCTTGTTGCCCCATTCTCTGGGCATTTCTTTTCACCTGTCCCATCTGCATCCTAGGACCACTTGCAATACCCACCGTATACCAATAGTTTTCATCATCGGGCTGCTCCAATGGAGTTTGCTTAGTTGGTCCAAAGGGGTCTCCATACGATGTCCCATTGCTAGGGAGGGGCTGTTGGGCCACCAACTGCTTGCTGCTACCACCGCAACTTGTCATTACACACACACCGGCTACGAGAGCCATTACACTAAAGAAACTTTTTGTTTTCATCTTTGTAATTATTTAAATAGTTAATAAAAAAGTTTTGCTGACCTAGGAACACAGAAAAAGCGTAAGTTTGTGCTTTTACTGCTGATGAGGCCCTAGGATAGCCCTAAATAGTGTAATAAGCAAACCCACGCTTTCATGCTATATAAACTGCTGTCCAGCAGGTATATAAGCATTCAACGTGAGCGTCTCTGCCTACTATCCACTATTTATGAAATTTCCTAGGTTTCATCAGCTGGATAATAACGTCGTAACGCTCTTCGTATCATTAAGTCACCGACATTTGTTCCCACTCCAGGGTATCGGATTGGGGCAAAGTTAGCGAATATTTCTGTTCGCTTAAAGAAAAAACGTGAAAATGTTTTTGATTATCTGCAACCATACCCATTGAACATGATGGGTTTTGGGGTATGGTTACCGTTTGTTTTACCGGCTCACGTGAGCCGAGAAAAGCCCTTGTCTTGTTATGGGGCTATAGTCCTTGACTGATTTCTTGCCACAGACGGTCGTCGGGTACGGGGGCAGTGATGTCTATTTGCTGATGATTGACGGGATGCTCGAACCGTATGCGACGGGCGTGGAGGGATATGCTGCCGTCGGGATTGGACCACGCATTCCCATATACACTATTGATCAGTGAATATTTACGATATTATCATTTGACCACTTTCCTGCCGCCTACGATGTAGATGCCGCGAGGCAGACCTTCGAGTGACGTGGTGCCTTGACGGACGATGCGGCCGTTGAGGTCATAGACATTGTCGTCAGCGGGCTGTTGTGAGCTTTCATCGGCCATGTCGGCGATGCCAGTGGGCAGGCCGTTGTTGTTGGTTTCGCCGTAGACGTTGGTCTTGTAGAACTTGACGCGATAGGGCCATTGCTCTTCGGTCTTGTCTATCCAGCCCGTGAAGTTATGCGTCCAGTAGGTGGTGGGTGCAGCGCTGACGACAAGCCATACATGTGAACAGCCGGCAGGGCAGTCGAAAGCGATGGTGTGGTTGGCATCGTTGTAGGTTGCGCGGTTCATGTCGCCGTAGACACGTGTGCCGTCGCTCTTGAAAGCTACGAAGCCTATGCGCCATCCTGCGCGCGTGGTGTTGTAAGCGGTATAGCCGTCAGCCCCGGCCTTACCCTCGAACTCGACGTAGAGCGTCGTTGCACGTGAGGGCGCGTTGATGCGTATGGCGTTATTGCCGTAGTTCTCTATGCAGTCCTTCGCCTCGGGCCACCAGTAGCCGTCGTCGTCCTTAGTCATGGCCGTCTGTTTGCGCCAGCTGGCCTTGCCTGCTCCGGCAGAGCGTATGGGGTCGAGGTCGAAGGTGGTCATGCGTGCGCCCCACTCCCACAGCTCGTCGCCGAGCTGGCTTACCTTTTGGGTCGTGGTGCCCGTCATGCGGGTGCGCATATACGTCTCGAAGGGGTCTTCCGGATCCTTGCATTCGTTCCAAAGGCGTCCCACGGCATCCCAGCCGTGCTTGTGAACGAAGAGGTCCTGAATGAAAAAGTTCTCATAGCGCAGGTAGCCGGCCAGAGGATGGCGGTGCATACCGTTGAGCGAGTTCCAGAGCCATTCGTTGTCGTTGAGCAATTTGTTGGGATAGTAGACATAGGCCATCCACTGTGCGCACATCTCCCAGAAGGGGTTCTGCGTGGACGAGTGCCAGTTGTACATCCACCCGTTCCAGTCGCCATTGTCGCAGTGTACTTGGTACTGGAAGCAGTGGCCGATTTCGTGGGCCACGGTCTGGCCGCCGCGCGAAGTGTAGGCCCAGCGCGAGAGCGAGAGCATACCGATCTGGTTGTCGATGCCGCTGCCTTCGGCCTTCCATTCGCTAGTGGAGAAGAGGCGGATGATCATCTTGTAGGTGTCGCTCTTGGACTTGCCCTGGTTGATGGTGATGAAGCCGAGCTTGTCGGCATACATCTCGAAGATCTTGTCGGCCGTATCCAATATGCCCGGTACGGCGCTTGGCACTTCGTCGCCGTATTCCTTCTCCCAGAAGAGCACCCAGTGCTTCGACTGGTAGGAGCGCTTGTGGCTCCATTGGTTATTGTTGTCCTGCAACTTCGAGTCTGAACCGCAGGCGCTGCCGCTGCAATAGATCTTCTTATCGACCGCTTTGATGCGGTTGTTCAGGGTGTTGACGGCGGCCTTCAGCTGGTCGTCGGTGAGCGTGTAGTCCACGACCTGCTCCTTGGCCGTAGCATTGGCTTCGTCGAGGAGGTTCCATGCGTTGGCCTTACGGGGCATATCCTTCCACCATTTCAGCACCTTGGTGGCGTAGGTGATGCGCTCTTGCAGTGCCGTATAGCGTGCCACGGAAGCCTCGGCAGTTGCAATGGCTGCTGTCAGTGCCTCGTGGGCTGCGTTCAGGGCTGCCTCGTCGTAGATGGTGTTGCCGCCGTCGTCAGTGCCTGTTCCTGTCAGTGCCTGACGTGCAACCTCTATGGCTAGGCTGAGTCCTTCGGATGCCGGTTGCTGCATGCCATTTGAGGAATAGCTTTCGGCATGTGTCAGTAGGCTCTGCAATTCTTTGGCGATGTCCGATGTGCCGATTTCACCGATGTATTGGAGATGGAAATCGTCCACGCAGAGGTAGTTGCCGGTGGGATTCTCGGTCGTCACGCCGATTTCCACCTCTCCCTGCTCATCGACAATGGAGAAGGTGACGGCGTAGGTCTTCATGGCCGTGATGAGCGTCTTGGAGAATCCGGCATAGAGGTAGGCACCTTTCTGCGGCGAACCAGTGTTGGTTGTGCTGCCTTGTCCGGATTGCTGGATATGCAGTGCACCAGCCTGCAAACGATAGTTACCCTTGGGCAGTCCTTTCAGCACCTGCGAGAGGCTGGCCTCGGAGATCTTGCTGCCGCGGCTGGTCCATGCTTCCATGTAGTTGGTGCCTTCTTTCTTGGTGAAATAGCTGTTGGTCTGCATGCTCATGCCCAACACACTCCATCCTGCAGTACCATCGATCTCGAACGACGGGTTCTGGATATAGCGTTCGGTGCAGTCCACAGGAGCATTGGGTGATGCGTTCAACCAAGCGTATGTTTCAATGGCCGCCTTCAGCGCTTTGTCCGCCGCCAACACCTCAGCCAGCGGTGTGTCGCTGCCGTCGTAGGCGGTCTGAGCGCGGTCGATAGCGGCTTTCAGATCGCTGGCCCCGCGTCCGCTGCCGTCGCCGTACAGTGTGTTGGCGGTTGCGAGCGTCTTGCCGAGCTCGAGCTTGCTCTCGTCCATGCTCTTGACGAGGATCTGTACGTAGTCGATGAGCAGGTTGGCCGAGCTGCCCGACCCGGTGTTCTCAGCTGCCTTATATCCAATCTGTATCTTACCTTGAGTCTCTTCGGTGAGCGTGAAGGTAATCTGATCCAGCGTCCATGTCTTCGAGGGGTAGCCATTGAGCGCGGAGACAACGGCGTCGCCGCTTTGCGGAATCCATGCCAGCAGTGATTTGCCCTTGGTAGCGCTCTTGGCGTTGTAGGTGGGCGCGTTGATGGTGTATGTACCTGCGGGCAGGGTGACATTTTGGCTGTAGGTCATCTCCACACCCCAACCAGTCGAGAGCGCCAGCGCACCGCCCACGCTGCCTTCGTAGCCCTGGGCCGGCACTTCGCCGCCGTTGAAGGTGCCTGCGAAGCCATATTCGTAGATGCCCGTGATGGTGTAATCGACGGTGAAGCCGGCAGTCCATCCGGTGATGGTATTGATCTCCTGCTTAACTTCTGTAGTGGTTCCAGCCTTGTGATGGAAACCGCTGTCGAAGCTATAGTTCTTCAAGTACTGAGCGGTGATATCGGTCTGGGCTGCAGCCGCAAGGGCCGCGAAGCACACCAATAGTAGAAATAGTTGTTTTTTCATCGATGAAATTATTATATTGAAACTGTGATTCATTGCTACGAGATGATTTCGGCTGCAAAAGTACGCTGCTTCGCGCAGGTGGCAAAACCAATGTGTAACAATGAATGGTAGCGTCGTAACAATATCACTGACGCACACCCTCAATGTTGCCTTTTCGCCGATTTCATCGGGATTAACGGGTGGTTGCCGAGAGTATGAAGCTGAAGCGGTGGGGCTTGTTGCCGTCGATGGTGTATTGAGGCAGCGTGCGCTTTCCCCATGTGTCGGTGCCGCCTACGCCGTGGACGTTGAGGTCGATGTTGACGTTGACGAAACGGCCTCGCGGCACTTCGTGGGGATGGAGCGGTCCGAGGTCTTCGTCGCCGTAGTCCCATGCGCTGATGCAGAGCGGCTGCAATCCGTCGATGCGGACGGCGCAGGTGGGTGAAGTGAGGGTGAGCCATCGGACATCGCAGCGGTTACCATTGTCCTGTGGGTGTATATACTCGGTTTGGAAGTCGCTGAGGGGCATCTCGTACTCGCTGAGGAAGGCTGACCGTTTGCGGTCGGGATAGTTTTCCCACGGTCCCCGGCCGTAATAGCGAATCTGCGTGAAATCGGCAGGCAGTCGCATGCGCATACCGAATTTAGGTATGACGGGGCGGTCGTGGGACGAAGGACGGTAGTCCACCTCGACGAGTATGCTTTGGTGGTTGAGCGTGGTGTAGGTAACTTTGACGTCCTTCGGCTCTTTCCATACGGCTGTACGGTGTGCGAATCCGGCGGCACTTTGGTTGTCGTTCTCGGGTTTCCAGAAATAGGGTTCGAGGGGTGCGAGTAGGAGCTCGCGGCCTCCGACGATCCACGACATGAGGGCATTGCCGCTGACGGTGAAGTTTTTGGCGTAGGCATCAGCGTCCGGTCGTTTCGTGGCTTTGGGCTTGCTCATGAGGTTGCACGAAGCCGATGTTTCGGACATGGTGGTGGATGTGATGTCAGCCTTGGCAGGGAAGGCGTATGGCTCGAGCACAAACTGTTCGCGGGCTACGGCAAAGCCTTTGCGGGCCCACGGCATGTCGCGGCGGAGTCGGGCAGCGATGTTGAGCAGTGTTTCGCTGCCGTAGTGCAGGGTGTCGTAAGTGATGTCGTATTCGTTGATGTCGGTGAAGCAGTCGCGGTTGATGATGTGTACTGTACCATCGTCGCCGCGCTCGAAATGAAGGGGTTGATAGACGTGCTGCACTTCGTAATAGTGGGGATGTGGCTTGCGGTCAGGACCTACGATGCCGTTGATGAGGAAGCGGCCGTCATTGGGCTTGTCGCCGAAGTCGCCGCCGTAGGCCCAGAACTCATCAGGCTGCAGGGGCAGGTCTGCAGAGTAGTGCAGGGGCGAGCCGTCGATGGGCTTGGCGAGTCCCTGGTCGGCCCAGTCCCAGATGGCTGCGCCGAGGATGGTGGAGTCGGCATAGATGATGTCCCAGTACTCCTGAAGGTTCCCCAAGGAGTTGCCCATGGCATGGCAATACTCGCGCATCATGAAGGGACGGTCTGTGACGCGTTCGGCGACGCGCTTCATCTCGTCGGGGTAGAGGTAACTGTCGTCGTAGATGGCGGAGCAACGGCGGTCGCTGTCGTAGAAGGGCGGGCGTGTGGGGTCGAGGTGTACGATGGTGTCGCGCATGGACTCGGCATTGATGCCTGCGCCGGCCTCGTTGCCAAGACTCCATAGGACGATGCTGGGATGGTTGCGGTCACGCAGCACGAGCGAGGCGGCCCGATCCACATGTGCCTTTTGCCACGAGGGGTCGTCGCCCAGCTCCTTGTTGCCTATGCCATAGCCGTGGCTCTCGTTGCATGCTTCGTCCATGACGTAGAGTCCATAGCGGTCGCAGAGCTCGTAGATGAGTGCGGTGTGGGGATAGACGGTAGTGCGCAGGAAGTTGATGTTGGCCTGTTTCATCAGTCGGATGTCGAGCTCGCAGGTGGCATCATCGACATAGCGCCCCATGCGTGGGTGGTGGTCGTGGCGATTGACACCACGGAACTTGACATTCCGGCCGTTGATCTTAAACACCTCGCCAACGATGTCTATGCGTTTGACGCCGAGATGGTAGTCGAAGTGTTCGATGGTCTGTCCGTTGCGGTCGCGCAGTTCCACGGCGAAGGGATATAGGTCAGGCTTCTCGGCCGACCATAGGCGTGGCTGCCGGAGCTGGCAACGGAGCTGCACGTGTGTCGTGTCCTTGGCGGCGAGGTTTTGCAGGCGGCCTGTTACCTCCTGCCCGTCGATGATGAAGGCTACGGTCAGGTCCTTGGCCCGCTTGCGGCCTGTGTTGCAGAGCTCCACGTCGGCGCAGACGGAGGCCGCGCTGTAGTCGTCGTTGGGCGTAGCCGTGACATAGTAGTCGCTAATGTGGGTGAGCGGGCGCACCCAGAGCTGTACGGGTCGGAAGATGCCGCTGAAGCGCCACATGTCGATGTCCTCGAGATAGGAGCCGTCGCTCCATCGATAGACCTCCACCGCGAGGCGGTTCTGTCCTTCGCGAACATAACCTGTGATGTCGAACTCGGCAGGCGACATGGAGTTCTGGCTGTAGCCCACGCGCTGACCATTCACCCACACGTAGAAGGCCGACTTGACGCCGGCGAAGTGGAGGATGAGGTTCTGCGGCAGCTGCTCGCGCGTAATATTTATAAAGGTGACGTAAGAGCCCACAGGGTTGCGGTGGTCGTAGGCATACCAATCCTGTGGCGGCTCGCCGGTCACGCTGGGCGCGTTACGCTGAAAAGGATACTTTGAATTGGTGTAGATGGGCTTGCCGAAGTTCTGCATCTGCCAGCATCCGGGCACGGTGATGCTGTCCCATTGACTGACATCGTAGTCTGTGCGGTAGAAGTCCACGGGCCGCTCCTCTGGGTTGCGGCTCCAATGGAAGCGCCACCGGCCGTCGAGCGACACGATTTCCTTACACTCCTTCCATTTGGAGGGCAGCTGCAATGTGGCGTGATAGGGCAGCTTGTTAATACCCACCACCTTCGGATTCTCCCAATCTGGAGCAGCGCCTTGGGCAAAGGTTGGTGATGCCATAAGCGCCCAAAGGCATAACAGTAAGGATTTGGTGGATGTGAATGATGCAAGCGTTTTCATAAGACCTTAATATTTTGGTTGCAAAGGTACGTTCTTGGGCGTGGCTCCTATCAATTTCTGGTATCAAAGAATGGTAACGACGTAACATAATGACTGCTTGGCACGGCAAATGGGACATGAATCATGTTTTTTGTTACCATTTTACTTTGATTCTTGCATAAAATAGCCTACTTTCGCACCAAAATAACGCAACACCTTGCCCCATGTACAACATGAAGACGTGCATAAAACGATTTTTTAAGTTATTTTTAACCACCTTGCCACTGGCGATGTATGGTCAGGCGGATGGCGTGATACGTCAGGACCTGCCGACAAAGAACGTGATGGCGTGTAACGGAGTGAACCGCTTCCTGCGCGACAGCGAAGGCTACGTGTGGTACGCCACCGACGAGAATCTCTGCCGCGACAATGGCTATCAGGTCGATGTCTTCTGCTCCAACGAGCGGAATCCGCAACTGATGAAATCCAACTTCATCATCGATGTGGCTGAGGACGGCAACGGGCATATATGGATAGGAACGTCGCAAGGCGCATACGTTCTCGACAAGCACGACTACTCGATTCACTCCACGGCTGTCACCGAGGCACAAGGCGTCCGTATCGAAGCCATCTACGCACTGCACGACGGCACGGTGTGGCTCTCGACGGGCAACCATCTCCTGCACTTCGACGCCGACGAGCAGCTGCTGCAGAGAATAGACATCAGCCAACGCAGATTGGGGCCCAAGTTCATCAATGCGTTCATGGAGGATAGCCGCCACACGCTATGGCTTTTGCAGAGCGGAGCAGGCATCCTGTTCTACGACAGGGAACAACGTGATTTCGTGCCGGCTCCATGGCAGAGGGGCCTCGATCCGCAAGCCATGGTCGAGGACGTGGCGAATAAATGCTATTGGGTCGGTCTATGGGGACAAGGCATTGTCCGCTACCAGCCTGATGCCGCCATCGCAGACGCGACGGTCACGGTGGCTCAGGATGGAACAGCGGCATCTGCGGACGGCAGCCATGCCAATAGAGGCAAGATACTCGACATCAAGGTCGATCCTCACGGAGGACTCCTGTGGGCTACGGCCATGGACGGTATGCATGCCTATCGCATCGACGGCGACGGCCGCCTGCAAGAGTGCGACGTGCCGCAGATACGTTCGCTGGCGCAATACAACTTAGGCAACATCATGGTCGATGGGCTCGACAACATCTGGGTTGGCGGCAGTCGCTACTTCATGCTGCTTCGAGGGCACGAAGGCATCGTACGGCACGACAGCCCCTGGCATGTCATGGGCAACAGCGCGCTTCTCGACGACAGCCAAAGGACACTCATGGCCGAGGCTGCGAGACACTTGAACGGCTTACGCATCAACGATGCCTGCAAAGATGCTGACGGCAGGATCTGTGTGGCAACGAACCATGGTCTGAAACGCGCGAAGGACTCCGACTGGAACATGGAGCAAGTCACCGACAGCACAGACGAGGTGCTGCGCGTCGTGGCAGATGCCGACGGCACGCTCTACTATCAGGGAAGGCAGGCGGGACTCTGCATGCTGCTGCGAGGTAAGCGTCAGGCACAACCGATGCTGAAGAATGGCGAGACGTGCTCGTGCCTCGCGCTGCTCGACAGGGAGGTGCTGTGGATAGGCACTACCATTGGACGTGTATATGCCTGCGAGACACGCAACAGCCATACACTGAAACCGGCACCGGCGCTGAGCAATGCCGGCGGCAACCGCATCATCGCCATCCGGCAGGATGCTCACGGACACGTGTGGTCGGTGACAAGGCACAGCCTTAGGGAATGGGATCTGAAGAGCGACAGCTACCGCATTCTGGAATGCCGGCATCCGAGAATCAGCATGGATTACTTTGATGCGCTGGTGGTGTGTGGCGACTCGGTGTGTGCCGTAGGACCCGAACAATACTGCATGATCCTGCCTAAGGACTTCGACGGCCCAGGGACGACGGCCGCACAACCTTTGGTATCGACGGTCATCGTCGATGGCGAGAGCCATTATATGGGAATGGGTCAGCGGACGCTCGAGATACCCAGCCACTCGCGTCTGGTAGAAATACGCCTGACGACACTCCAGCACCACCTCGCCCCACAAGTGCAGTTTGCCTATCGCCTCCACAAGACGGGGCTGCTAGGGGGCGCCGACCGCGCTGAAGCCTGGGCAGAGCTACCGACGGGCACGAACTCCATCATGCTGAGTTCACCTGCCAAGGGGCGGTATATTATCGAGGTGAAGGCCACCGACGGGCAGGGCATCTGGGATGCACCGGCCGACATATTCGTCCTCCATCGTCTGCCGGCTTGGTGGGAGTCGGGCTGGGCGATAGCCGTCTATGTGCTGTGCCTGCTGGCGCTTGCCCTGCTGACGGCCCGGCAATATTCCACCGCCGTGCGTCGCCGTCGCCTGAGACAGATGGAGGCACAGCTGTCGGAGATGAAACTCCGCTTCTTCACCAATATCAGCCATGAACTACGCACACCGCTCACGCTGATGCTCGTGCCCGTGGAACAGATGCTGAACAACGACACCCTGCCCGAGCGCGACCGTGAACGCCTGGATACCATCAAGCGCAATGCACAGGAACTGCAACAGCTCATCGACCACATGCTCGATTTCCGACGCATGGAGCTCGGCGATGTACACCTCAACAAAAGAAACGGCGACATGAAGGCTCTCATGGCTATGGCTCAGGACTCCTTCCAGTCGCTGGCACAGCATAAGCACATCGACCTTCGCTTCGTACACGACGACGCCAACTTCTATGCCACCTTCGACCACGAGAAGATACGCCACGTGCTATGGAACCTGCTGAGCAATGCCATGAAATTCACCCCCGAAGGAGGGCGCGTCACGATGAGTCTGACCACCGATACGTCCTTGAACGAGCTCGTTGTACACGTCGCCGACACAGGCACAGGCCTTCCCGAGAGTGAGATACCGCACGTCTTCGACCGCTACTATCAGTCGGCCAACGCGTCGTCGCAAGGCGGAAGCGGCATTGGCCTGAATCTCGTCCGCGAGACGGTGCAGCTTCATGGCGGCAAGGTTGGCGTCAACAGCCAGGAAGGACACGGTGCCGACTTCTGGTTCACCATTCCTATTCATCCGCAGCCACAACCCGCCACTGACAAGGAGCACACCCAGGACGACTCCGTGGCGGCAGACAGTCCGCACGACAAAGGAGACGAAACGCTGACATCGATACTCCTCGTAGAAGACAATGTCGAACTGCGATCACTCATTGCCAATCAGCTCAGCGACGACGGCTACAAGGTGTTGCAGGCGGGCGACGGACAGCAGGCATGGGACGTGTTGCAGCAGAAGGACGACATCATGTTGATCGTCAGCGACGTGATGATGCCTATCATGGATGGCATGGAACTCTGCCGACGCGTGAAGACCGACGAGAACACCAGCCACCTGCCCGTCATCCTCCTCACGGCAAAGACAGGCGACGAATCGCGACTCGAAGGTTACAAGATGGGAGCCGACAGCTATCTCACCAAGCCTTTCAGCATGGCCGTGCTACAAAGCCGCATCAAACACTTGCTGGAACAACGGCAGAGCCAACAGCAACAGTTCCAGCACGACAACAGCTGCGATGCAGCACCGCTGACACATTCGCCATTCGACGAGGAATTCCTCGCACGCGCCATAAAAGCCGTGCAGAACCATTTGTCAGACAAAGCCTACGGTGTCAACCAGTTCAGCGATGACATGTGCGCCAGCCGGATGACCCTCTACCGCAAGATACACGCCATCACCGGGCAGTCGCCTAGCGAATTTATCACCACCATACGCCTCAAGCATGCCGCCCATCTGCTGGAAACCTCCACGCTGAGCATTGCCCTCGTGTCGGAGCATACAGGTTTCTCATCCCCCAGTTTCTTCGCCAAGCAGTTCGCCAAGATGTTCGGCTGCCTGCCCAAAGACTACCGGTCCAATCGCTCATTTTCTATCAAATTATTGCTGTTTTCCAGTAAAGATAGCCTATTTCCCACGTAAGCAACCTGCATTTTCATGTTCCAATGGTCGGGTAGCACCTTCACTCCAGTTGGTATCTTATATTGTTTACAACGCACCCTAACAACCATAAAAATCGGGGTAGGTTTATGACTCTTGGGCTTCCTTAGATTGAAATGGAACCTAATAGCCTCAGATACAAAAACTTGTTCTTTAAACCTGTTCTTAATCTCTTCACACTCGGAACAATAAAGCTGTAACGCTCTTCGTATTATTAAGTCACCGACATTTGTTCCCACTCCAGGGTATCGGATTGGGGCAAAGTTAGCGAATATTTCTGTTCGCTTAAAGAAAAAACGTGAAAATGTTTTTGATTATCTGCAACCATACCCATTGAACATGATGGGTTTTGGGGTATGGTTACCGTTTGTTTTACCGGCTCACGTGAGCCGAGAAAAGCCCTTGTCTTGTTATGGGGCTATAGTCCTTGACTGATTTCTTGCCATAGACGGTCGTCGGGCACGGGGGCCGTGATGTCTATCTGCTGATGGCTGACGGGATGCTCGAAGCGTATGCGACGGGCGTGGAGGGATATGCTGCCGTCGGGATTGGAGCGTGGAGCCCCGTACTTGAGGTCGCCCTTGATGGGGCAACCTATCTTGGCCAGTTGACAGCGAATCTGGTGGTGGCGGCCTGTGTGCAGGTCGATTTCCAAGAGCCAGTAGCGGTCGCTCTTGGCCAGAACGCGATAGTCCAGGATAGCTTGTTTGGAATTGGGTACCTCGTGGTCGTAGGCTCGGGCGGTGTTGTTCTTGGGATTGCGTGTAAGCCAGTGGGTGAGTGTGCCCTCCGTCTGTGGAGGCTCGTTGCCCACGATGGCCCAGTAGGTTTTCTGTACCTGTCGGGTGCGGAACATGTCGCTCAGTCGGCTAAGTGCCTTGCTGGTACGGGCAAAGAGTACCACACCGCTTACGGGACGGTCAAGACGGTGTACCACACCAAGGAACACCTCACCAGGTTTCTGGTAGCGTTCCTTGATGTATTGTTTCACCATATCCGAAAGAGGCACATCACCAGTTTTGTCGCCCTGTACGATGTCTCCCGCACGCTTGGCAACTATGATTACGTGATTATCCTCGTATAGCAGCCTCTCCCCCGGCCCCTCCCCAAAAGGGAGGAGAGTAGATACATTTGTATGTTGCGTGCCGCCTTTATTTATCATATATTGGTCTTATCTTTATGCACGAATATACTCCCCTCCCTTTTGGGGGAGGGGCTGGGGGTGAGGCTGTTTACATGTTCATGCCACCATCGACCTGGATGACCTGGCCGCTGACATACGAACTGAGGTCGCTGGCCAAGTAGAGAGCAGTGTTGGCGATGTCCTCCACCTGTCCGCCACGGCGCAGGGGAATCTTCTTCTTCCACTCCTCACGCACGTTGTCGGGTAGGGCAGCGGTCATGGCTGTCTCAATGAAGCCAGGGGCGATGGCATTGGCACGAATGCCCTTGGGACCCATTTCCTGGGCGATACTCTTGGCCAGGGCGATGAGTCCAGCCTTAGAGGCAGCATAGTTGGCCTGTCCGGCATTGCCGTGAACGCCCACTACGCTGGCCATGTTGATGATGCTTCCGCCACGCTGGCGCATCATGATGGGTACACAGGCATGGATGAAGTTGAAAGCCGACTTCAGGTTTACGGCAATCACAGCATCCCACTGCTGCTCGCTCATGCGGAGCATCAGTCCGTCCTTGGTGATACCAGCATTGTTCACCAGTATGTCGATGGAACCAAATTCCTCCTTCACCTGAGCTACTACCTGCTCCGTCTGTGCAAAGTCGGCAGCGTTTGATGCGTAGCTCTTGGCCTTTACGCCAAGGGCAGCAATTTCCTTTTCTGTTTCTTCGTTCACCTCAAGGTCGGTGAATGCTATGTTGGCACCCTCTTGGGCAAACTTCAAGGCAATGGCCTTTCCTATACCACGTGCCGCACCCGTGATGAGTGCGGTCTTTCCTTCCAGTAATTTCATAATATAATAATTATTATAATGTCAAATGTAAAATGTAAAATGTAAAATGGCAAATGTGAGAAGTGAGAAGTGAAATGATAAATATTAAATGATAAATGATAAATGATAAATATTAAATGGTAAATGGTAAATGGCTAAATAATAAATGATAAATGATAAATAATAAATGATATATGATAAATGTGAGAAGTGAGAAGTGAGATGTCACCCTTAATCCTTCACCCTTAATCCTTCATCTTTCACGCTTCGTCCGGTCGGTCGATCTTGGCCATAGCACGGTGGATAACCTGTTTTACCATGGGGCGACTAATCTGGATGCTGGTACCCAAGCGACCGAAGATGTAGGGAACCTCCAGTCCTTTGATGCAGTAGTGTATGATTTCCACGGAGAGCTGTATGTTTACTACATCGAGCTTTCCTTGGCGTATGCCCTGCATGACGATTCTCTGTAGGATGTCTATTTCGGCCTCGTCGAATCGTTTGCGTACCTTTTCCACCAGCCAGATGTTGCGGAAGAATTCAGCTCGCAGGTTTCCGTTACGAACCACGGCTTCCTTGATGAGGCTGAGGTGGGTATAGACCAGCTGCACCAGTTTGTCCTCGGGGTCGAGGTCTTTGTCAGCTACCAGACGCAGGCGGTCGCTCATGCGTTCCATTTCCTTCTCGATGACGGCATAGAACACCTCTTCCTTGCTCTTAAAGTAAGTGTAGAGGGTGCGTCTGCCACGATTCGATTCTACTGCGATGTCGTTCATCGTAGTTCCTTCGAGGCCGTTCTTTGCAAACAAGCGACGAGCCACGTCTATGAGTATATCTTTGGTCTTTGTCATGCCCATCTTACTTGTTGCAAAGTTAGTACATTATCTTAAAAATCGGAAATTTAACTTTAAAAATTAACATTTTTTCGCGGAAATGTTTGGATGAACCGAATTTTTGCCGTACCTTTGCACTCGCAAAAACGAACATCGCGGAGTGGAGCAGCTGGTAGCTCGCCAGGCTCATAACCTGGAGGTCGCCCGTTCGAGTCGGACCTCCGCAACTACAAACAAGGGATATGTCGCACGACATATCCCTTTCCTTATTATATATATACGCAACCAACACCCTTTGATTGCAGCAACCATCATTCGTTGATTGCAGCAACCATCATTCGTTGATTGCTACAACCATCATGAATTGATTGGGGCAATCAATTATCTTTGATTGCAGCAACCATCATTCGTTGATTGCTACAACCATCATGAATTGATTGGGGCAATCAATTATCTTTGATTGCAGCAACCAACATGTTTTGATTACTACAACCATCATGCGTTGATTGCCTGAACCATCATCGACGTCGGTGCAGACATGAGACGTTGCCCGCACGGGCAGTAGCTTTGCGCCCTTGGACAATGATCGTTGTCCGTATCGGACAGTGGCCTTTACTCCCTCAGACAATGCTCGTCGTCCGATACGGGCATGTGACGTCGTCCGTATCGGATAAGAATCATCGTCCCATACGGGCTAACGACACTGCTCCCTCGGTCTGCGTCTATCGTCCCTGCCAGCGATTACTATATTCTATAGCATAAAAAAACGTCATCGGTTCTGTCGCTGGGGCAGAGCCGATGACGTGATGCAATAAATGATGGTTTTACTTAACCAGTGCCTGAGTGTCGAGGGCAATCATGAGTTCCTCGTCGGTGGGGATGACGCAGACGGTAACCTTGCTGCCCGACTTAGAGATAATGGCCTCGGTGGCGCGGCAAGCATGGTTCTTCTCGGGGTCAACTTCGATGCCCATGAATTCCAAGCCCTTGGTGGCACCTTCGCGTACCTCCCATTGGTTCTCACCGGCACCACCCGTGAAGAGGATGACATCCACACCACCCATGGCGGCGGCATACTGTCCAATGTATTTCTTGATGCGATAGGTGTACATCTCCTTAGCCAGACGGGCACGGTCGTTGCCTTCGCTGATGCCTTTCAGAATGTCGCGGAAGTCGCTGCTGCCACCACTCACACCGGCCAGTCCGCTCTGCTTGTTCAGCAGGTTGGAGATGCCCTTGGTGTCGAGGTTCAACTTATCCATCAGGAAGGTTACAGCTCCGGCATCGATGTCACCCGAACGGGTGCCCATGATGAGGCCTTCGAGGGGAGTCAGGCCCATGCTGGTGTCGACGCACTTGCCATCCTTCACGGCAGCAATGCTGGCTCCGTTGCCGATGTGGCAGGTGATGATGCGGCTACCCTCGGGCTTAATGCCCAGGAACTCGCACACGCGCTGACTGACGTAGCGGTGGCTGGTTCCGTGGAAACCATAGCGACGTACGCCATGCTCCTTATACAGGTTGTAGGGCAGGGCATACATGTAAGCGTAGTCGGGCATGGTCTGGTGGAAGGCAGTGTCGAACACACCTACCTGTGGGATGTTGGGCAAGAGGGCCGTAACGGCGTTCACGCCCTTGATGTTGGCCGGGTTGTGGAGGGGAGCCAGGTCGTTGCACAGGGAGAACTCCTTCATCACCTCGGGGGTGAGCAGTACGCTCTTGTTGAACTTCTCTCCACCGTGTACCATGCGGTGACCTACGGCATCCAGCTCGTTGAGGTTTTTCAGTACGGCATGTTCGCCTGTGGTGAGCACTTCGAAGATGAACTGCACACCGGCGGTATGCTCCTCGATGGGGCGGTCTATCTGGAATTTCTCGCCATTGAGCTTGAACTTGATGAAAGAGTCAGGCAGACCGATTTTCTCGATACCACCACTGGTGATGACGCTTTGGTCATCCATGTTGTACAATGCGTATTTGATGCTACTGCTTCCGCAGTTAAGTACTAAGATTTTCATGATTATTAAGTGAAGAGTGAATAGTGAAGAGTGAAGAATATAAGTTACATTAACAAATTAATTCCTTCTCTGCCACTCTCACTCGATTATAAATTATTTTACTACTTGCTCTAAATTAGTTTTTGATGTTTTGAGTGAAGCTACGAGGATAGCAATGATTTCGTTGCAATCTGCATCCATACTTTCGAATTGCTGCTTGGTGATACACCCTCCATTAAAAAGCATTAATAACCACTTGCGTGTTTCATTGGCTTCTTTAGTGGCAATGTGTAATTTGTTTATGAAATCAGCCCTGCTTTGAGCGAACTGAGATTCTCCTATGTTGGCAGCAATGGATGTTCCAGAACGCAGAACCTGATTGAAGAGTGGAGACATGATTTTATCACAATTTTTATTGAGATAATTGACCATGCGGACAATGCGTGTTGAAAAGGCATCGCTTTTGATGGACAATATGGAATTGTTTGATTCGTACATGTGATAAAAGAAACTTTAATTCTTCACTCTTCACTCTTCGTTCTTCAATCCTTACAACTTACTTTGCGTCCATGGCCTGGCAGGCGGTGATGGCCACCATCTTGTAGATGTCATCTACAGAGCAGCCACGGCTGAGGTCGTTGACGGGACGTGCGATACCCTGAAGGATGGGACCGATGGCATCGGCATTGCCCAGGCGTTGCACGAGCTTGTAACCAATATTGCCTACTTCGAGACAGGGGAATACGAGAACGTTGGCGTGACCGGCAATGTCGCTGCCGGGAGCCTTCTTTTCACCTACGGAGGGAACGAGAGCGGCATCGGCCTGAAGTTCGCCGTCCACCTTCAGGGCGGGGTCGAGTTCCTTGGCCAGACGGGTAGCCTCAATCACCTTGTCCACCACCTCGTGCTTGGCACTGCCTTTCGTGGAGAAACTGAGCATGGCCACACGGGGATCTGCGAAGCCTGCTACACTCTTGGCAGTCTGAGCCGTGCAAACGGCAATCTGAGCCAGTTGGGCAGCATCGGGCATGGGCGTAACGGCTACGTCGCCAACTACGAGTACACCATCCTCGCCGTATTGGGGAGTCTGGGTGATGAGCAGCATGGCACCGCTGACGCAGGTGATGCCGGGAGCACACTTGATAATCTGCAAGGCAGGGCGCAGGGTGTCACCAGTGGTGCTGAGGGCACCGGAGATTTGTCCGTCGGCATCGCCGTTCTTAATGATGAGGCATCCGAAGTAGAGAGGGTCGAGCACCTTCTTCTGAGCCTCTTCCAAGGTCATGCCCTTCTTCTTACGCAGTTCGAAGAGCAGGTTGGCATATTCCTGGGTTTTGGGACTGGTGGCAGGGTCGATGATGGTGGCACCCTCCACATGGGTAAGTCCCAGTTCCTTGGCCTTGGCCAGAATTTCCTCGCGGTTGCCGATGAGAATGATTTCGGCCAGTTGGTCGGCCACGGCACGGTCGGCAGCGGTCAGTGTGCGCTCTTCCAGAGATTCGGGGAGCACGATGCGCTGGCGGTTGCTCTTTGCGCGTTCGATGATTTTTTCAATCAGAGTCATAGCTTTTATGGTTTTATTGGTTTTATTATTTTTATTATAGGGACTATAGTAACGATAGGAACTAAATATAAATCCTTAGAATCTTCCTTTCATGAGTATGGTTTCGAGTTCTTCGGCAGAAAGATGGCTGCGGAACTGGTCGTTGTGAGCCGCGGTGATGTTTCCCGTTTCTTCGCTGACGATGATGGCCAGTGCGTCGCTCTCTGCGGTGATGCCCTTTCCTGCACGATGGCGCAGGCCAAACTCTTTGGGTATGTCGAGGTCGTGGCTGATGGGCAGGATGCAGGCAGCAGCCTTTATCTTACCCTCCGAGACTATCATGGCACCATCGTGCAGGGGACTGTTCTTAAAGAAGACGTTCTCTACGAGGCGTTGTGTGATGCGGGCATCGATGGTCTCACCCGTGCGTATGTATTCTGTCAGAGGTATCTCGTTTTCTATCACGATGAGAGCGCCTACCTTCATTTTGCTCATGTTGATGCAGGCCATAACGATGGGGAAGATGACTTCGCGGTCGTAACGGAATTCTTCGCTAAGTTGTTTTTTCTTGTCGCTGTGGAACAGACGTACCAGTCGGTTGGCTTTTTCGTGTGTGCCCAAGTCGTAAAAGAAGTGGCGTATCTCCTCCTGGAACAGAACAATGAGGGCTATGGCACCGACATTGACCAATTGGTTGAGGATGCTGCCGAGGAGCTTCATTTCGAGCACCTTCGACACGATAATCCAGAAACTGACAAAGATAAGCACCCCATAGAAGATGTTGACGGAGCGTGAACGCTTCATCAGTCTGTAGCAATAGTAGAGGATATATGCTACACAGAGAATGTCGATGAAATCTTTTAGTCCGAAGGTGAGGAACATCTGGTTTATTTACAATTTGACGATTTACGATTTACGATTTACAATTTACGATTTACAATTTACGATTTTACGATTTACGAATTACGATTTAACGAATTACGATTTGACGATTTTACGATTTGCATTTTGACTATTTGCGATGGACGGCGGCTACGATTTTTATTGCTTCCCTACATGCGGCCACGTCGTGGACGCGTAAGATGTGTGCACCGCGTTCCAAGGCCATGGTATGCAGGACGGTGGTGCCGTTGAGGGCGTCTTGTGGCTGGCAGTCGAGCAGACGGTAAATCATACTCTTCCGCGATATACCCACCAACAGGGGGAGTTCGAAAGTCTTTAGGGCTTCCAACTGGTTCATGAGCACGTAGTTCTCGTCGAGAGTCTTGCCGAACCCGAATCCCGGGTCCAGAATGATGTCTTTCTGGCCAAGGCTTCTGAGGCGCGACAGTTTTTCAGCAAAGTCGGCGTTGAAGGGCGAGGCCGTGGGACAGGTGAGCACATAGGGCAGTCCGAGACGTGCGACTAAGGGGAACATGTCGGGGTCGCTACCACCAGTCACGTCGTTGACGATGGCGGGTCCAAACTCGTCGAAGCATTGGTGCGCCACGTTGGCTCGGAAGGTATCGATAGAAAGAGGAGTGTCGGGGGCTGTGCGACGGACGATAGTTAGTGCCATGCGTAACCGGGCGAGTTCTTCCTCTTCTGGTACATCGGCAGCCCCAGGCCGTGTGCTGTAGCCGCCAATGTCGATGATACTACCCCCTTCACTTACAATTTGTTCTGCCCTTTTGGCTATGTCTGCCTCCGTCTGTCTGCGGCTTTCGGCGTAGAACGAGTCGGGAGTAACATTCAGTATGCCCATAACCAGTGGTTCGGACAATTCGATGAGTTGTCCGTCAAGGTTTAGGGAATAGGGCAAAATGTCTCTCATGTACGTGGGCGCGTGTTTTGTTGCGCAAAGATACAAATTTATTGTGAAATAGCGTGACAAAAGAGCATGAAATCATAGGTATGAGCGTGAATCCTCTCTATATTAATAATATGTATGTGGATTTGCGATTCAATATTTGGGCATTTCACTGGATTTTTGTAATTTTACGGACGATTATGAACATTACTCAACTATACGAACTATATAAGAAGCATCCTGTGGTGACAACCGACAGTCGTCGTTGTCCGCGAGATTCTATGTTTTTTGCTCTGAAGGGTGAGACCTTCGATGGTAATCAGTATGCGGCCAAGGCCCTTCAAGAGGGATGTGCCGTGGCAGTGGTGGATAATCCTGCCGTGGCTTTGGACAGTCGCTATGTGGTGGTTCCCTATGTGCTGGAGACCTTGCAGCAGTTGGCCCACTACCATAGGGAGCAGATGCCCGGTAAGATGATTATACAGGTGACGGGTACTAACGGAAAAACTACCACCAAGGAACTTCTGGCCGCTGTGCTCAGTCAGATAGGTCCCGTGCAGTGGACGCAGGGCAACCTGAACAACCACATCGGTGTACCTTTGACGTTGCTCACCTTGCAGGACGACGATGGTTTTGGCATCATTGAGACAGGGGCCAACCATCCTGGGGAAATAGCCTTCCTCTCGGACATCGTTGATCCCGACATGGGCATCATCACCAATGTCGGGCGTGCTCATCTTGAAGGATTCGGTTCGTTTGAGGGCGTCAAGAAAACCAAGGCTGAACTATACGATTACATCCGTGAACATGGCAAGATAGGTATCTTCCTGAATGCCTCGGACGTGAATCTCGTGGAAATGGCTGGTACGCTGCCTGCCGTTCGCTATGGACAAACTGGTACGCCTGGGGCAGAGGTGTGGGGCGAGGTTGTGGAATGCAATCCGTTTGTGAAGTTCCGCTATCGTCAGGAGCATACGGGATGGCATGTGGTGCAGACCCGTCTGATTGGAGCCTATAACATCCACAACCTGATGGCGGCTGTGGCCGTGGGTATGCAGTTTGGTGTACCCTTCAGCCTGATAAACGAGGCACTGGCCAATTACCAGCCTACGAACAACCGTTCGGAGTTCCGCGATACGGGCAGGAACAAACTGGTTATCGATGCCTATAATGCCAATCCCACCTCAATGGCTGCCGCACTGGACAATTTCAGTCAGATACGTGCCGAACGGAAGTTGATGATTCTGGGAGACATGCGTGAACTGGGACAGGATAGCCAGAGCGAGCACCAGAAAGTGGTTGACAAGGCTCAGGAGAGTGGGGCAGAGGTGTGGCTCGTTGGCAAGAACTTTGCCGACACTGAGAACCATTGCCGACTGTTCCCCGATGTGGAGGCCGTGAAGGAAGAATTGAAGGCACACCCGATAGAGGGGCGTACCATACTCATCAAGGGCAGTAATGGCACGAAGTTGTTCTTGTTGCCCGAGAGCCTGTGAAACAAAGAAATCCAAGAAACCCAATGGGGTTAATAAGCCGATAAAAACTAAAAACCTGAAATAATGAAAAAACTATTGCTATTTATGAGTCTGTTGTGTGCGGTGTCGCAATCAATGTTTGCCCAGCGCAAGACAGATAAACTTGACCGTGGACTTGTGGCCATACCTGCCAACTCCAATGGAGGGAGTGGAAGTGGAAACCTGGTGTCGTGGCGTGTCTTCGGCGAAGAATACTACGATGTGACGTATAATCTCTATGCCAACGGTACGCTGCTGAAGTCGGGCTTGAAGGTATCGAACTTCAACCATACGGGTGGCGGTTCTGCTACCCGGTATCAGGTGGCTGCTGTGGTGAAGGGTGTGGAGCAGGAGAAGTCGGCAGAGGTTACCCGTTGGAACGACGGTTACTACGACATTCTTGTTGCAGAAGTTGAAGACCGCAACGGCGATAAAGTGACCAGTCAGTACGTCCTCAATGATATTTCCCTAGGCGATGTAGATGGGGATGGCGTAGTGGAGTTCCTTGTGAAGCGTAACTACACGGGAAGTGACCTGAACACGGTAGAGAACAAGACCAAATTCCACCATTATGAGTGTTACAACCTGAAGGGAGAACGCCTGTGGTGGATTGACCTCGGGCCGAACATGATGGCTGGTCCCGATGAGCAGTGGGACATCGTGCTCTTCGACTGGGATCAGGACGGCAAGGCCGAAGGTATCATGCGTGGTGCTGATAACATGATTATCCATACCGCAGGTGGACAGACCATTAACGTGGGCAACATGTCCTACGTGGCAGGTCGTCACCAATATACCTGTGAGGGACCGGAATATCTCTTATACCTGAACGGACAGACGGGTGAACCTTATAATATCAGTGGTGATGCCTCGAAACCGTGGATGACGTACCCCCTGCCTCGTCTGGAGCAGGGAGAGAGCGACTATGTGTCGGCCTGGGGCGGAAGTACCAATGGTGGTCACGATGGTGGGCACCGTGCTACGAAGCACTACTTCGGAGCCCCCTTCCTGGATGGTCTTCATCCCAGCATTTTCCTGGGTCGTGGTTGCTACACCCGTCACAAGATGGTGGCTTACGATGTTGACCCTGTCACTCACCAACTGACCGAGCGCTGGCGTTGGGCCAACAACAATGGTTGGGGTGACCCATGGTATGGCAATGGATTCCACAACTTCGGCATTGCCGACGTGGACTGGGACGGTCGTGACGAAATCGTCTTCGGCTCCATGGTCATCGACGACAACGGCAAGGGACTCAGCACAACGGGACTGGGGCATGGCGATGCCCAGCACTGCCGCGACTTCGACCCCTATCGTCATGGACAGGAAATCTTCACCTGTAATGAGGACGAACCCAACATGAACTACCGCAATGCGACAACCTCGAAGATGTACGTCCGTTCGAAAGGTACTTCCGACGATGGACGTGCCTTGTGCGGAAACTTCTCTAATTCCTTCCCTGGTTGCATGGGACGTACGGTTAACACAGGACTTGTTTCTACGGTGGCCGACCGCGAGATAACCTCGGGGGCTCCAGGAACGGCCGACCGTAACGATGCCCTGTTCTGGAGTCATCTGAACTTCCGTATCTTCTGGGACGGAGACCTTTGCGACGAGGTGTTGGACAGTCCGGGAACAGAACGAGAGGCCGCTGTCTATAAACCCGGTGGCGGACGTTTGTTTACCAGTAGCGGTTGCCAAATGAACAATGATTCGAAGAACAATCCCTGTGCGCAAGGTGACATCTTCGGTGACTGGCGTGAAGAGTTTGTGGTGCGTGCCGACGGCAACACGAAGATTCGCATCTATACTTCGCCCTTCACCACAACCTATCGCATCCCGACACTGTGGCACGACCACCAGTACCGTAATGCCATGGTATGGCAGCCTATGGGCTACAACCAGCCGCCTCATGTCAGCTATTTCCTGGGGCAATTGGAAGGCATCACGGTGGCACCACCCCCATTTACCATGACGGGTCGTACGGAGATTACCAATGGTGGTACTATCTCAACGGCTAACGCCGGACAGCAGGTTATTGTCTGTGAGACCAATGATACGCACATTAGTGTTGCCGAAGGAGCCAATCCAGATGTGGCCATCTTCAATGTACCTTCGTGGGTGCAGGGCACCAACAGCAACAAGACTGATGGTACGGCGGTCATCAATCGTACGTACTACACCTGTACCGTCACGGGTGGAGCCTTCACGGGTGACATGCGACTTGTAAAACAGGGCGATGGCATCCTCAGCCTTCCTAATGTTGACATGACTTATACGGGGGCTACTAACATTTGGGCAGGTACGCTGAACTTCGATGGTTCTATGAAGCAGTCAACCTTGTGGCTCAGTCGTTTTACGGAACTTAACTCAAACGGAACATTCCGTGGCATCAAGGCTGAATATGCCTCTGTAATTCGTCCAGGCGGCGAGAACGTACAGGGAGCCATCACCGCAGACTCTCTTTTCCTGGGCTTTGGTTCGCGTCTGAAACTGGATGCCTACAGCGAAGGGCTGAAAATAGACCAGATAAACACCACGTACCTGAGTGTGGAACAGAAAACGGGAACGGCATGGCAGACATACGGTCCGGCCTATCTGGCACCCGTCCTGGAGGTGGTTTCGCATCCGTCAGCAGGTAGCGATAAACTGGCTTCGGGTAAATACCTGATTGGTACGCTGGAAACCCTGAAAGGCGACTTGGCCAATATCAAGATAGAGGGTATGCCCTCGCAAAAAGCTTACCTGAGCCATGAGGATGGAATGCTCTATCTCGTCATCGAAGGCATCCGTGATGCTGGTATGGTGTATTGGACAGGTTCCGAGGGAACTACCTGGGACTTTGCCTTGACCGAGAACTTCCAGAACATAGAGGGCGATAAGGACATCTTCGTTACGGGCGACAAGGTGGTCTTCGACGATGCTGCATCCAAGTTTACCGTTGCCCTGACGGGTGAACTGATAGCCGATACCGTTATCGTGAACAACTCGAAGGCTTACACCTTCAATGGCACGGGTTCGCTGGCTGGTGGTACCTCGTTGGTGAAGCGTGGTACGGGTACACTGACCATCTCCAACGAAAATACCTACACGGGTAAGACCATCATCAGTGGTGGTACGGTGAAGGTGAGCACGCTCTCTAACGAGAACAAGGCATACGGCAACTTGGGAGCCGTGAGCACCAATACGAACAACTTTATCATCGAGAATGGAGCTACGTTGCAAACTACTGCCGCCGTGCAGATGGGTACACCCATCCGTGTGCAGGGTGAGGAAGGTGGTGTGCTGAATAACTCTGCCGACTTCTCTGCCGATAAGGCCATTGCCGGTACTATGCTTACGAAGAAGGGTAACGGCTCGCTGCTGTGCTTTGCCAAAAATACTTCGCTTGCCCGTATGGTGATTGCTGCCGGTGCTGTGGCAGAGCGTAGTGGCAATGCTGCACAGACTGTTGAGTTCCAGGGTGGCACACTCTACGACGATGCACAATCTACTACACATGCCATCTATGTTCCGAAGGGAAAGACGGGTACTTGGCAACTGAGCTATTCCAACTATACCGCTTATAATAATAAGATTACGGGTGAGGGTACGCTGACCATCATTCCGCGAAACACCGTTAGCCGTGTGCGTATCATAGGTGACTGGAGTCAGTTCGAGGGTACCATCAAACACACCAATACCGATATATGGTTGCCTCTCGACTGCTCGACGGGTCTTCCCAAGGGTACATTGAACATTGCTGCCGGTTGTACGGTAACGAATGTCTGCAAGGCCTTCACTATCGGTAGCCTGACAGGTAATGGCTCACTGGCTCAGCCTGTGGCAGACTTCCAAAGCCAGAATGCTGTAACGGGTAATAACACATGGAATGTGGGTAACTCCGACGATAAGAACTTCACCTTCGCCGGCATCATTACCGATAACGGTTCTTCTAACAAGGTACTCTTCAATAAGGTGGGTACGTGTAAGATGACATTTACTGGTAAAGGTGACTTCCAGGGCGCATGCCGTGTGAATGGAGGTGAGCTGTGCCTGAATAGTTCTAAGACCGATATCATGTTGGGTAAGAGTACCTTGACTGTGGTTAAGAATGCCACACTGAGTGGAAAGGGTACGTTGGGCAACACCACGACCACGGTGGCTTCCGGTGGTACCATCCGTAGTGGTATCAATGAGACAAATGCCGTAGGCAATCTTAACTTCGGTGGCGGTAACCTGACAGTGAATGGTAAAGCACAGACTTATATCACCGAAAGTACCTCGTTCAGTAAGTTTACGAACATCGGAACGCTGAAACTCAACGGTACACTTGTTGTCCGTGGTCCGGAAGAACTGGCTCTGAACGAGGGCGACGAGATACGTATCTTCGAAGCAGAGACCATCACCTTGGGTTCCAACCTCAAGTTCGACCTTTGTGAACCCAACGTAGCTATGGGACTCACATGGGATACCAGTCGTCTCTCCGAGGGCATCCTTGTTGTTGGTCCTGCTCCCGATGGCATACTTAACATCCATGCAGCCGAACTCGACAATGCCGAGATATACACCCTCGACGGTGCGCGTCTGCAACGTCGTCCTACTCGTCCCGGCATCTATGTAGTGAACGGCAAGAAGGTCGCTATCAAGTAAGGTGTAGGTTTTACAGGAAACAAAAAAAGGCCGGCGGTACGGGACAATTCCCGTACCGCCGGCCTTTTTTGTTGATAAACCATGCTTTTTATGCCTCGGCGGCAGCGAGTAGAATTTCGCTGAGCGAAGGATGGGCATGCACCGTGTCTGCAATGTCGTGGATGGTGGCACCGAGGCGCATGGCCAAGGTGACTTCGTGAATGAGGTCGCTGGCGTGGGCTCCCAGGATGTGACAACCGAGGATATGCCCTTCCGTGTCCGTCAGAATCTTTACGAGACCATCTTCTGCCTCCATCGCTAATGCTTTACCATTGGCACGATACATAGCCTTGTGACTCTGGTACTCGATACCTGCTTCTTCCAACTGCTCCTCTGTCTGTCCCACCATTGCTGCTTCGGGAACTGTGAAGACGGCGGAGGGAATGATGGAGAGTGAAGAGTGAAGAGTGAAGAGTGAAGAATTAGAGTTACTGATGATGTGCGCGAGGGCAACCCTCCCTTGAGCACTGGCAGCATGGGCGAGTTGGATAAGTCCGTTCACGTCACCAATGGCATAGATACCGGGAACGTTGGTCTGCATGTTCTCGTCAACCTTGATGCCACGTGGTGTTGTCTCAATGCCCACATCGGCAAGGTTCAGGCTATCGAGATTGGCAGCACGACCAACAGCCATCAGCACGAGGTCGGCCTCCACGCTCTGTAGTTTGCCTTTTTCTTCAAAGTCTATTTCGAGGTAAGGGGCAAGGGGCAAGGGGCAAGAGGATACGCCTATCTCTTGTTTTTCTCCCTCACTATTATATTTTTCTTGTTCCTTGCTCCCTGCTCCTTGCTCCTTTCTTCTAATTTCCTTCGCTGCCGCATTGGTATGAAACTCAATGCCACGTTTCTTGAGGCTGGTACGCAGACGCTTGGCCAAGTCGCGGTCGAACTGGGGAAGAACCTCCTTGCAGAACTCGATGACCGTCACCTGTGAACCCATGCTCTGGAAGATGCTGGCGAACTCCAAGCCGATGACACCACCACCAATGATGGCGAGGCGTTGGGGTAGGGTGGTGAGGTTTAGCATTTCCGTACTGGTCACCACACCCTCGGCATGTGCTCCGGGAATGGGCAGGAACTTCGTCACACTGCCCGTGGCAATGATAATATTGGGAGCCTCCCATTTACCATTAGACCATTCACCATTTACCATTTTGCCAACTGCTACCGTATGCACATCCACAAACCGTGCTTCGCCTTCCACGAGCGTGATGCCTGGTGTCTTCATCAACTGAGCAATGCCAGTTTTCAGTTTTTCTACGACTTCGTTCTTCCGTGCAATGGCCTCGCGCAAGCGGTCACTCTCCCCCTCGGGGGAGTTGGAGAGGGGCTGTTCTGCCTCATGGCACAAACACTTCGTGGGGATGCAACCTGCATTCAGGCAGGTTCCGCCCAGATGTTCCTTCTCTATAACCACAACTTGCAGCCCTGCCTTAGCAGCTCGCACCGCTGTCTCATATCCACCAGGGCCGGCACCGATAATGATAAGATCTGTGTTCATAGTGTTCTTTTTAATGTATTTTAAAGTAATTTCTTTAGTTCCTCAATGTCGGGCATGGCATGGCGCAACTCTTCTGGCATGTCGGTGGTGGTCTTATAGGTAGCCACACCCATGGGCTTGTCGTAGTCGCGGATGACGAACTCTACATAATCTCTATTGGCTTCCTTACAGAGCACAATGCCAATAGGGGGATTCTCATGTGGCTTTTTCACTTTCGCCTCAAGAATAGAAAGGTAACCCATCAACTGCCCTAAATAGGAGGTCTTGAATGTCCCGATTTTCAACTCAAAAACAACGAGGGCATTTAACTCTCGATTGAAGAAAAGCAAATCGGGAAAGTGCTCTACGCCGTATATCTCTAAGTGATACTGGTTGCCAACGAATGCAAAATCCCTGCCGAAGGTCATAATAAACTGCTTTACCTTCTGTACAATCTGCTGTTCCACCTCACGTTCGTCAATATCGATAGCCTCACGTTCACTAATTTGCTCCACATTAATAAAATCCAGCAGATAGGAATCTTTGAACATCATCACAGCCTTGCGAGCCAGAGTAGTATTTGTTAAGGTCTTGGTGAAGTTACTAGGCATTTGGCTTTGCAATCCATAGGCATTGTCTTTCATAAACCTTGGCAGCTTATCTGATGGTATGTTTTCTTCGACAGCTCGATGGATATAGTAATAACGTTCAGCTATATCTTTTGCTCCCTCAATAATTTTTATATGATGAGAAAATGAAAGCTGGAAGAAGTCTTCCAGTGGAAAGTCCTTGTTTCCGGGTATTTTTATAGATTGATAGATATCAATTTTGTAGTTCTTCAAGTCTACAATTGTGCTTGTTGAATTTTTATTAGGCTGGATTTCAGTGTCTTGCAATTCGACATTTGCAAATGTCGATTTAGAAGATTCGATTCCGACATTTGTAAATGTCGAATTGGGATCAAGTATCTGCCAGTTTTCATAAAACTTACGCATGTTCTTTAAACTATTTACTGAGAATCCCCTTAATCCAGGCAACTCTTTACGCAGTATTTGGCTGATGGCTTCCAGTGCACCCGTTCCCCATTTACCTTTACGAGTATTCAGTGAAATATACTTACCTATTCCGAAATATACGGATAGCTGAATACGGTTCACACCCTTGGCAGCTTCATACTGTCCCTGTAGAATGGCTAACTTGATGGCTTCGGCTTCGGACTTATATGATGTCAGTTTGTTCTCTTCCATTGTATGATAATCTCCTTCATGTCTTTATCTGTTGCAAAGGTACGATTAAGCAGGGAAAAGGCCAAATTTTAGGAATGCGAAAGCTGAGATTCAACGAATTTTGAGTACCTTTGTACGATTCAATGGATATTAAATGAATATGGATAATCGGAACAGGGATGAGAGAACAATGGTCTCCGTGATGTTCATGGAGTTAAGCATTCTCTTTACCGTATGCCTGATAGCCTCCAACATTCTTGAGACCAAGCAGATGGTGTTTGGACCGCTCCACCTGACGGGCGGACTGCTCATTTTCCCGGTCTCCTACATCGTCAATGATGTGGTGTGCGAGGTGTGGGGCTATCGCCGTGCCAGCATCCTGATATGGACGGGCTTCATCGTCAACTTTGCATTTATGATGGTGGCTTCTCTGGCCGATGCCATTCCTGGTGCCCCTTACTGGGACAACGAGCAGGGGTTCCATGCTATTTTCGGCCTTACGCTGCGTATTGCCCTTGCCTCCTTCTTGTCCTTTCTTACAGGCAGTTTCGTTAATGCCTATGTCATGAGCCGCATGAAGGTTCGCGATAGGGGACGCCGCTTCCCCCTACGCGCCATCATGAGCACCGTATGGGGTGAGGGGGCCGACTCACTCCTTTTCTTCCCTCTGGCTTTCTACGGTGTGTTGCCCAACGAGGAACTGCCGTTGATGATGTTGTCGCAACTGGTACTGAAGACGCTCTACGAGGTCATGGCGCTCCCCGTTACCGTCCGTGTGGTGCGCTGGGTGAAGACCTGCGAGGGTGAGGATATCTACGACCGTAACACCGACTACAGCATCTTTGCCATATTCAAAAAAACGTAATCCCCTTGCCCCAATTTGTCAAACGTAAATACCACTAGTCTGAGGCATCGCTCTAGACCCTCGCATATGTCCGTCGTGAAGGGGTCTTCTTGTAATAGTGTTGCGCATGCGCAACATTTTTGCCGAATAGTGTTGCGCATGTGCAACAAAACAATTACCTTTGCGGCATAATACTGATGTATATGGATGCATTATTCAGGAAACATGACCGTCTGCTGGCAAATACTTCAATGAATATCGTTCGTGAAAAGATGAACGAAATCCACTGGAATGCCCAACTAGTCAGCATCATGGGGGCAAAGGGTGTGGGAAAATCCACGCTCATCAAGCAATATCTGAAACGGAGCTACAAGCCCACCGATCGCAGTGTCCTGTACTGCTCGGCTGATACGGTGGATTTCTCCACACGCACGCTTGTGGGATTGGCTGAGGAGTTCGTGATTCGTGGTGGCGAGTTGTTGGTGATTGACGAGATCCATAAATACAAGCCCGGAACCTCGGACTGGAGCCGCGAAATCAAGGAAATATATGAGTTGTTCCCTGAATTGAGGGTGATAGTGAGCGGTTCTTCACTCCTTCGCCTGAAAGAGGGGGATGCCGACCTTTCGCGCCGTGCTGTCAAATATACGATGCTGGGACTGTCATTCCGTGAGGCTCTGCGCTTCTATCATGGTTTGACGTTCCCCAAATGGACATTGGAGGATGTCCTGGATCACCCTTACGACCTGTGGCAGATGGTCACCTCGAAGTGTAAGCCTGTCGCCTTGTTTAAGGAATATCTGGAGTATGGCTATTATCCTTTCTTTTTGGAGGGAAGGGGGGAGTATTACATGAGGATTGAGCAGGTGGTCAACTATATCATCGAAAACGAACTGCCTCGGATATGTAAGGTGGACATAGCCAACGTCAGGAAGATTCAGGCTCTCGTCGCACTGATATGCGGCGAAGTTCCCTTTGAGTTGAATGCCAACAAGATAGCCTCTGCCCTTGAGATAGGTCGTGATACAGTGGTCGAATACCTCAAATATCTGGGCGATGCTAAGGTGCTGAACCTCTTGTATTCTGACAAAAAGAAGATTGGGAAGTTGGCGAAGCCGGACAAGGTTTATCTGGAGAATCCCAATATCCTGTACGCACTGGCGCCCACCAAGGCGGAAATTGGCACCCTGCGTGAGACCTTTGCCGTGAGTTGTCTGATGGAGTCTCACCAAGTGGAATATGGGAAGACGCAGGGCGACCTCAAGGTGGACGGGAAATATACCTTTGAGATTGGCGGTCGGAGTAAGGACTTCTCACAGATTGCCGGTGTGAAGGATTCCTATGTCTTTGCCGATGACTGGGACATCCCCGATGGTGCCAAACTGCCACTTTGGATGCTCGGATTCCTGTATTAAACTGTATAAAAAAAGCACCGCACTCCAGTTGGGGTGCGGTGCTTTTTTGTTATCAGGAAGGGGATTATAAAGCCTTGACCTTCGGTCGAGCCTGTTTATGTTCGGGAATCGACTATGATTCCTCTTACATCCTCACAGAGCTTTGAAGGTGAACTTGGGTTCCTTCACGGCTTTTACGTCGTCCATACGGCGAACGGGGGTGTCATGGGGCGCAGTCTTCAGCAGTTGCGGGTCGGCCTTGGCCTCCTCGGCAATCTTCTTCATTACGGCGATGAAGTCATCCAGTGTCTCCTTGCTCTCCGTTTCCGTAGGCTCAATCATCAGGGCTTCGTGGAACAGCAGGGGGAAGTAGATGGTGGGCGCATGGAAACCATAGTCGAGCAGACGCTTGGCAACGTCAAGTGTGGTCACATGCTCTGGACTGTGGTGGTCGCCACCGTACTCTTCACGCAGACCGTCGAAGACGAACTCGTGCTTGCAAACCGTATCGATGGGCAGTTCGTAGTGACTGCGAAGACTCTCCTTGATGTAGTTGGCATTCAGCACGCTCAACTTACCAGCCATCGGGATGTTCTCCTTACCTAAAGAGAGTAGGTAGGCGTAGGCACGGATGATGATGCCGAAGTTGCCGAGGAAGAAGGATATGTAACCGAGAGACGATTCCTCGCATCGAAGGTATAGTCCCTCCCCCTCGGGGGAGTTGGAGAGGGGCTTTGGATTCGGCAAGAACTCTTCCAAACCTTTGCGAACACCGACAGGACCGCTGCCTGGACCACCACCTCCGTGAGGCGTGGAGAATGTCTTGTGCAGGTTGATGTGCATCACATCGAAGCCCATATCGCCAGGACGACAAACACCCAGCATGGGGTTCAGGTTGGCTCCGTCGTAGTACATCAGACCGCCGCACTCATGGACGAGACGTGCTATTTCGGGAATTTTGGTCTCAAATAGTCCCAATGTGTTGGGGTTGGTCATCATCATGCCAGCGATGTCGGGACCGAGCAGGGGCTTCAGGGCCTCTACGTCAACGGTACCGTCGGCAAGTGACTTCACCTCCACAATCTGCAGTCCGCATACGGCTGCCGAGGCTGGGTTGGTGCCGTGGGCCGAGTCGGGCACGATAATCTTTGTGCGTGCCACATCACCACGACTCATATGGTACTGACGAATCACCATCAAGCCTGTCAGCTCGCCATGAGCACCAGCGTAGGGATTCAGCGTGAAGCGAGAGAGACCGGCAATCTCGGCCAGTGTCTTCTGTACTTCATCGTAGAGTTTCAGACTTCCCTGTGCATATTTGGCAGGAGTCATCGGATGGATGTTGAAGCCTGGTAACTGGCAGAGTTCCTCGTTCAGTTTGGGGTTGTACTTCATCGTGCAACTGCCTAAGGGGTAGAAGCCCGTATCGACACCGAAGTTGTTGTTCGACATGTTGGTGTAGTGGCGCACAACAGTCAGTTCGTCGCATTCGGGGAGGAGGGTTTTTGTCTGGCGCGACTGTGTCGCACCTAACTGGACGAGACTGTAGCCCTCAAACTCGTTTTTGGGCAACGAATAGCCCACACGACCAGGCCTTGAAAGCTCAAATATCAGTTTGCTATAGTATGTTTTATTCATAATCCGATTTTATGATTTAAGGATTTTATGATTTAAAGATTGGACAGCATCGAGTAGATCCTCAAATCCTTAAATCTTCAAATCTTTAATTATGTCAACCATATTGTCTATTTCTTGCTTCGTGCGGCGTTCTGTGCTGGCGATGGTTAGGCAGTCGGGCTTGTACAAGGTGGGAACACCAAGCAGATAGCCTTCTTCAGCCAGAGTCTCGCGCAGTTTCTTGGCATCTCCTTTGTAACGAAGTGTGAATTCATTAAGGAAGGGAGCATCGAAGACCTTTTCGAACTTGCCGGTCTTCAGCAGCTCGTCGTGCAGGTAATGGGCAGAAGCATAACTTTGTTCGTTCACTTCGTGCATGCCCTTCGGCCCCATCAGACTCAGGTAGCAAGCCACATAGAGGCACATGAAACCCTGAGCCGTACAGATGTTAGAGGTGGCTTTCTCACGACGGATATGTTGTTCGCGGGCCTGCATGGTCAGCACAAAGGTACGGCGTCCGTCAGCATCGGTGGTAGCACCAACCAGTCGGCCTGGCATCTTGCGTACGAGGGCTTCCTTGGTACACAGGTAGCCGATGTACGGACCACCATAGCCCATAGGAATGCCCAGACTTTGGGCATCACCGCAGGCAATGTCGGCTCCCCATTCGCCGGGGGTCTTCAGTACAGCCAAAGCAGAAGCCATCGTATTGATGGCCAGCAGGGCCTTGTGCTCGTGGCAAAGGTCGGCCATGCCAGTGAAGTCCTCGATAAGGCCGTAGCGGTTGGGCTGACCCACGATGAGTCCTGCTACATCGTCTGCCTCAATCAATTGACAGGCGGCCTCCTTGTCCATCAAACCATCCTTTTCAGGAACCTCCACGAGGTCGATGCCGTGGAACCTGGCGTAGGTCTTGCAAACGGCCAGCACGGCGGGCTGGATGGTTTGGGAGATAAGCACGCGGTTGCGCTTCTTAGCGGCAGCCACGCACATCATCATGGCCTCGGCGGTAGCGGTTGTGCCGTCGTACATAGAGGCGTTGGAGATGTCCATGCTTGTGAGGTCCGCCATCAGGGTCTGGTATTCGAAGATGTATTGCAATGTGCCCTGACTGATTTCGGCCTGATACGGCGTGTAACTGGTGCTGAACTCCGAGCGGCTAGCAATGAAGGGCACCACGCTTGGGGTGTAGTGGTCATAACTGCCCGCTCCGGCAAAGCACGTGAGAGGCTTATTCTGTGCGGCCAGACCTTGGATGATGCTGCGCACCTCTTCCTCCGATTTCTCGCTGGGGAGGTTCAGTTCCCTGTGAAGCTTTATCTCTTCGGGAATCTCAGCATACAGTTCGTCTAAAGACCGCACGCCGATGACATCGAGCATCTGCTGAATGTCATCGGCGGTGTGGGGAAAGTACTTGAAAGCGACCCCACCCCCTTGCCCCTCCCGAAGGAGGGGGGTAGAATGTTTCGCGGTTTGCATATCCTTTTCCATCATAATGTTAAAGATGTCTGGTTAGTGACTACTCCCTCCCCTCGGGGAGGGTGAGGGGTAGGGGTCTTTACTTACAAATTGCCTCGTAGGCAGCTGCATCCATCAGTTTGTCGAGTTCGCTCTTGTCGCTCAGCTCAACCTTGATAATCCAGTTGGCGAAGGCATCCTTGTTGATGAGTTCGGGCTCGTCTTCTAAAGCCTCATTTACCTCAACAACGGTTCCGCTGACGGGACTGAACAGGTCGCTGGCAGCCTTCACGCTCTCCACGGCACCGAACTCTTCGCCTGCCGTTACTTCGTCATCGACTTCGGGCATGTCCACGTAAACCACGTTGCCCAACTGGTCCTGAGCATAGTCGGTGATACCGATGTAGCCATACTCGCCTTCCACTCTCACGTACTCATGGCTCTCTGCATAGTAGAGCCCTTCAATTACTTTTGCCATAAATAGGACCCCCTCCTAACCTCCCCCATAATGGGGAGGAACACTTCTTGGGGTCTTGGGTGTTTATTATTAGTATTATTAAATATTTCTATCTTCAACTCCCTCCCCATAACGGGGGAGGGATTAGGGAGAGGGTCTTTTATTTCTTATAACTCTTCTCGTAGAATCTCTTTTTAATCACCTTGCCGGGTTGCAACTTTTTGTGGATGCGCACCTGAACGGGAGTGTCCAGTTTGGCGTAGTTGATGTCCAACAGGGCCATGCAGACACTCTTGCCCGTGGAAATGCTGTTGTAGCCCGTGGTTACGTTGCCGATAACTTTGTCGTCGGCAACCACCTCGTAGCCGTGGCGAGGAATAGCACGACCTTCCAGTTCTATGCCCACAATCTTGCGGGTCAGCCCCTCGGCTTTCAGCTGAGTCAGGGCATCCTTACCCACAAATTCCTCCTTGTCCATCTTCACAAACATGCCCAGACCTGCTTCCAGAGGCGACAACTCATCGGTCAGTTCATCGCCGTACAGTGGCAGACCCACCTCGAAGCGTAGCGTGTCGCGACAGCCGAGTCCGCAGGGCTTAGCCTCGCCACTCTCAATGAGTTTGTCCCACATCTGCTGGATGAGGGCATGGCTGGCATAGATTTCAAAGCCATCCTCACCCGTGTAGCCTGTGCGGCTAATGATGATAGTCTCGTCACCCACCATCATCTTCTTGAATGTATAGAATACAAGTTCAGCACAGGGCAAGCCCAGCACTTTCTCTACTACGGTCTCGGCCTTCGGACCCTGTACGGCCAACTGACCGTAATATTCGCTCTGGTTTTCGGTCACACAGTCAAAGGCTTTTGCCTGCTCTGAGATCCAAGCGTAATCCTTGTCAATGTTGGCGGCATTGATGACGAGAAAGAACCGTTCGTTGCCTTCCTTATATACCAGCAGGTCATCGATGGTGCCACCGTTGGGGTGTAACATCATACCGTAGAAGATTTTTCCCACGGGAGCTCCTGCTACGTCATTCGTGAAGATGTGTTGCACGAAACGTTCAGACTCGCGGCCTGTTACCAGCACTTCGCCCATGTGGCTCACGTCGAATACACCGCAGGCGGTTCTGACAGCTACGTGCTCGTCTGTAATGTCGGTGTACTGGATGGGCATTTCAAATCCGCCGAAGCTCACCATCTTGGCGCCCAGCTTGATGTGCCTCTCGTAGAGGCATGTTCTTTTGTCGCTCATGATATTATGCGTTATGGTTAATTCACGTCCCAAAAATAACAATAATTCCCGACATGACAAAATAATTGCCCTCCAATCGCGAGAAAGGAGGGCGATTTATGTAAATACTATGCTATGAGAGTATTTCCGCTTTTATAGATGGTACCTTAATGAATATCGTTCTCAAGCCGAAGATGGAGGTTGTTGGCTGCACGACGGATATGGAGGTTGGAACTGTCGGCAAGGGACTGGGCTTGGTCGGTGAGTTCCTCCAGGCTTCGCTCGCTAAACTGAGAGCCCTGGATAATCAGGCGAGTGGCAAGCAGTAGGCCGCAAAGTTGCATCATGGGCTGGAGAGAGGCCAGCCATGGGAATACCAGCGAGGTCGCATAGGGCAGACGAGAATAGAGAAAAAGCGCTGTGGTTTGGGCTATTTCGGCATTGGGTATCTGCTCGGCCCATAGTTCGGCAAGCTCGGGAGTGAAGTTGTCGGTTGGCATGAGTAAAGCAGCCATGATTTTGCTTTCGCGTACGTTTTCGTGCCAGAGTTGTTGGGCCAGTTGGTGGTTGGGGGAGAATTCACGGGCGATTTGTTGCAGACGTGGCAACTCAATGCCGAAGTTGACATGATATCCAAGGCCAGCTTCACGCATACGGGCGGAAGCCACGCCATTCATGTTGGAGCGAAATTCCTGTTTAATCTGTTGCAAGAGTGCTGTAATCTCTTCCATAGCGTAGCATTTGTTGGTCATAAGTCTCGTCGTAGGAGATGGTGACATCGGTAATCTCTCCCTCGGTATTGTAGATGGGGGTGAGACGTGGGTTGATAAAACCTTTGTAGGGGGCGATGTTGAGACGGCGGTATCGCTCCAGAACTTCGGCATGGAGGGCGGGGTCAACCTGTATGCCATAGGTCTCCACCAGTTGACGTGCAGCTTCGCGGTCACCTTCGCTTTTTATGCGCTGCACCTCGGCCAGCAATTTGCCTATGGCCTGACGTAGGGCAGGGTAGGAACTGATGTGGAGATAGTGAGCAATCGGACACTCCGTAGGGGCTCCGCTTGCCGTGTTGGAGGGTGAGGGGGTGAGAGGGTGAGATAACTTTATGAGTTCCATTGCTCCGCTGTTTTCCAGTAGCCAACGGGCTATGAGGGCACGATTGCGCATGTGGGCTTCCTCTATCTGCTGTCCGGGTTGGATGCGTACGAGCTGGGTCATGAGACCGTTCATCATGTAGGTGTAATACTGGCTTCGGTAGGCTTCTTCGTCGGGGACAAGGACGAGTTCCACCATCTTAGTATCGGCTATGTAGTAGAGTGCAAAAAGGTCGGCACGGGCTTCCTCTATAGTGCTACCATAGGAACCAAGGCTGTCGGGATCTACACCAGGGAGCAGCTGGCCGCTGCCATGACCGAGACATTCGTGGAGGTCGGTGTGGAGGTCGTCTAATCTAAGAGATAAAGGAGAATTGATAATGGAAAGTTCATCGGGGTGGACAAACTCTTCATAGAAGCCGTTGCCACGTGCGGCCTGAGCGTATGCGGCGGTAAGGTTACCAAGGGTGACGCTCTTGCTACCATAGTGCTGGCGCACGTAGTCGCTGTTGGGCAGGTTGATGCCGATGGCTGAGGCGGGATAGAGGTCGCCGCCGAGCGTGGCCACGTTGACGACACGAGCCGATATGCCACGACACTCCCGTTTCTTGAAGCGTGGGTCAACGGGACTATTATCCTCGAACCACTGGGCATTCTCGCTGAGACGACGTGTACGTTCGGTAGCCTGCACATCGCGGATGTTGACGTAGCCTTCCCACGAGGCTTTTAGACCTATAGGGTCGCCATAGACCTCCGTGAAGCCATTTGTGAAGTCGATGTCGCCCAGGATGTCCTGCACCCAAAGAATGGTGTAGAGGTCGAAGGTGTGGAGGTCGCCAGTGCGGTAGAACGCGACTAATTTCGCTATCACAGAACGTTGCTGTTCGCTTTCGGCCACGGTGGCGGCTTTTTCGAGCCAGTAAATGATGCGGTCGATAGCAGTACCATACATACCTTCGCTCTTCCATGTTCGTTCACATAGTTTGCCGTTGGCATCGCGTTCGAGACGGCTGTTGAGACCAAAGGAAGGGGGGCAGGGGGGAAGAGGTTGAGAGGGTGAGTAATCGGAAGGCTCATGGAGGCTACGATTATTGTGCAAGAAGTTAGCCTTCATTTCAGTATAGAATTGTTCTGCCTCCTGTTGGGTGATACCGGGGGCATAGTAGTTCATGGCCGAAGTCAGGAGCAAGTCAGCCCCGTCGGCCTGGTTTACACGTTTGGGCAAGAACGTAGGATCGAAGATGGCCCGAAGGAGTCCTTCATCGATGGGATAGCCGATGGCCGTCAGTTGCTTACGAAGGAAGGTCTCGCTGAAAGCTGGTTGGAACTTATCCATCGAATAATGATGGTGGATGCCATTGGCAAACCACACTTGACGCATGTAGGTAAGAAAGGCCGATACTTCAGAGTTTTCGGACTCGTCGGATGAGGCTGTTTCCTGCGATGCTATGGCATTATAGACGGTTTCGAGCATCCGTCGGATGGGTAGGTTGAAGCGACAGTTCTGATCCCATAGTATGTCGCGCCCCGAAAGGGCGGCCTCGCTCAGGTAATAGACAAGCTTCTTTTGTCGGAGACTGAGTGTATCGAAACCAGGCACCTCGTAGCGCAAAAGTTGTATGTCAGCGAAACGAATTTGTGGAGGCATGTTTGGCAGGTTTTTATAGTCTCTATAGTAGTCTATAGTTCCTATAGGGTTTTCGGCTTTTTGCTTTTTTCTAATTGTTGTTTACGGTATTCCTTGGGGGTGATGCCTTTTATGCGATAGAAGGCGGCATAAAACGATTGGCGGTTGGCGAAGCCTACTTCGTTGGCAATTTCCTCTACGGTCTTGTCCTGATAGCGATGGTCGATGAGCATGTACAAGGCTTCCCGAATGCGGTATTCGTTGACCAGGGTGGAGTAGTTTTGCTGGAAGCGCAGGTTGATGACCGCACTGATGTAGCGTGTGTTTGTCTCCAGGTCGGTGGCCAGTTGGCGAGCCGAATAACTGGGGTCGCGGTACTTCTTCTCTACAACGAATTTGTGCAGAATCTTTTCGTAGAGGTCGTCAATCAGTTCGGGACGGAGCAACATTCTGTAGGTAGCATCCTTCTCTTTCTTTTCGGTGATGTTGTACTTAGGCATGATTTAAGGATTGTTGGTTTGGGCGTATAGTTCTTCCTCTTCGGCTCTGAGCCGTTCCTTATTTTCTTCGTGTTCCTTCAGGGCTAGTCGGTATTCAGCCCATTGCATGAGCATGTCTTGCCGTTGTTTTTCCAGTTGTTTTTCCTGAGCCACAAGTGACTCCATAGCGTTGTCGCTGTCGGCATTGGCTGGACTCATGCCTTCGGCCTGTAGGGCAACGATGGCACTGCGTAAACTGTCAACGCGTGTTTGTTCGAGCATGTTTTCGATACGTACACTTCGTACGCTTTCGCGCAATGCATTCCAGTCGCGGTCGGTGGCAAAGGCCCGTTCTAATTCGGAATACTGCACTGGTGGGTGAGTGGCATTGAACTGGCGCATCCAGATATCGAGTTGAGAGCGTTCGGCCACGGCGTCCGTGGCGGTTTTGTTGCCCAGTTGGGTCAGTTCCTCCTTTCGTCCTTGTAATTCGGCCAGTCGAATCTGAGTTTTGTTGGTTTCGCTTTGCTGTTCCGAATAAGCCTGTTTGGTTTGTAGAAGATGTTGATAGTGGATGTTGAAGTATTGTTGTACATCCTCCTTACCCAACAGGTTCTCGTATGTTTTGTCCCCGTCCTTACGTATGGTTTTTCTTTTCTCGTCGTCTTCGCGGATTTGTAGGTTGAGAGCATCAAGGTAAGCACAGAAGCGCTTTTTCTCTTCAAGGGCGGTTTGAGCTATCTCATGCTGCCGTCCTAGTTGTTGGATGTCGTTGTTTAGGGTAACCCAACGTTCCATCATCTTTTCGATGCGTAAGCGTAGTCCCTCGTGATTCCTTTGCCAGTCGTTATACCAGTCGTTTAGTGTGATGATAGTGTTTAATTTCTCATAAAGAGCAGTATATTGTTCTCCGACTTTTGCTTTTGTGTCGCGTACGCGTTCTAATTGTTGGGCAAGTACTTGGCATCCTGTGTTAACTTCGTTGAGACGCAGGGCAAGGTCGTTCTTCCGTAGTTCCTTACGGGTGAGTTCTTCGGTAATCTCGTTGATACGTGTTTGATGGAAATTGTATTCGTCAAGTTCTTTTTGTGCGTCGTCGGCATCGTAAGACGTGTTTTCTATCAGTTGCCGGAGCATGGTTGTGCGTGCCTCCATGTTTGTGCTCGACGAACATTCGGCAAAGGTACGGTCCAGGGAACTGAATACTCCCCATTCCTTTACGTCTGCGATTTGTCGTTGGCGCAATCTCGAAAGTTCTTCCTCTTCGACGTCTCGGTGTGCCTGTTCGGCGACGTATTGCAGTTGCAGCTCCTTGAGTTGTTTTTCCTGTGAGTTTAGTTCAGAACGCAATATCTCAAAATCAATGCGAAGGTCGCTGATGAGTTTGCTTTGTTCAAGCATGGTGTCGCTGTGGTAGGGGTGATGTGTGGCACCACAAACGGTACAGCTAACCCCCTCCTTTAGGTCGCCTCGCAATTGTATGACATTTTGGCTTTTCGAAAGCGTCAGCGTGTACTCCTTGTCGTGACAGAGTTGTCGCTTGGGGATGACTTTGTTTTCCAGGTTGTCGATATCGCGTTTTAGGTTTTCGATGTTCAGTCGCAGGTTATTTATCCGCTGTGTTTTTTCTTCAATGAGCAGGTAGCCTGCCTGAATGCGGTTCCACAGGGATTGTGCGCTGATGAGCATCTGCCGACGGCTTTTCAGTTGCATGGCTCTTTCCTGAAGAGAGTAACTGGTACGTCCGAGGTTCTGTTGGCGATGGAGTTGTAGTTCTGCATTCAGGGTTTTAATGTCCGACTCCACACTTTGGTATTCCGAGAAAACCCTACTCAGCATGTCATTTGCTTCTTGTTGCTTGCGTATGGTTTCGTCTTGATTGGTTTTATGCTCGGCAGTTTCTGTTTTTAGTTCTTGTAGCCTTTCCAACAGGATGATTGCCATTTCCCCGTGTATCATCAGGTGTTGGTGGGGCTCTAATGACTGGCGCTCTATGTTGAGACGTGAAATGTTGTCCTGTAATTCACGTATTTGGGTTTCCAACTCTTTGGTCTCCTGTACAAGTTGATTCTTCTGTTGTCTTACCGACTCGAACAACTGTGCCGTTGAGCGTTCGTTTAAATCCAGAATGCTACGGGCTCCTAGAATGCGGTTGGCCTCTTCGAGTTGGTCACGCACGATGGACATCTGTTTGTCGTTCTCCTGATAGTCATCGGCGAGTTGGGCCATGCGTTTCTGTTGCTCGTCGGCCAGTCGCTGTTTCTCCTCCAACTCTCTTGCCACGATGCTCTGTGCCATTTTGTTCTCCCTCGACAGTTTCTCCAACAGTGTCATGCGCTGGAAGAGTCCCTGTACGGTTTCGAAGGTCTCGAAACGCAGCAAGTCTTTTTCGTCGTTGGCTATGGTGGCCAGTCGCTTGTTCGTCTGGTAGAGCCGGTTCTGATGTTCCGATAGTTCGTGGCTTTTCTCTTGCCAACGACGTAGCCATTGCTGTTGCGAACGTATGCGCTGCAGCGATGATTCCAAGTCACGCATTTTTGTCTCACAAAGACGTAGTGCGCTTTGTGTACGTTCCAGTTGTTGTGGTGTCAGTAGTTGCGACTTATTGTTGAATGGCATGTTTACTTTTCTTCTGTCTTTAATGTTGTAGTATGCGTTATTGTGGCAAATCTTACTTTATAGTCTTTGCCGTGAGGTCAAAGATAAGTAAAATTTGTCTAAAACAAGACAATAATTGTAATATTTTTTTCATGTGTGTCTCTCTTCGCGTCTTTTCCCTTATGGGAATTTTGGCAATTGCCCACTTATTTGTATCTTTGCGTCTGCTATTATAATAATGTATAAATCCTAACTGAAAGATGGCACAGAAACCCAGCATACCCAAGGGCACCCGAGATTTTGGCCCTGTAGAGATGGCCCGACGTAACTATATCTTTGACACGATTCGCAGTGTGTATGCACTATATGGATTTCAGCAGATTGAGACTCCTGCAATGGAGAATCTTTCGACGCTGATGGGCAAGTATGGAGAGGAGGGCGATAAACTTCTGTTCAAGATTCTCGACTCTGGTGATTTCCTGCGTGGTATTGACCCCTCAGCATTGTGCGAGGGAGGTACGCCCAAATTGGCAGCATGCATTTGTGAGAAAGGACTGCGTTACGACCTGACGGTGCCTTTTGCCCGTTACGTTGTGCAACACAGAGAGGAGCTTACGTTGCCATTCCGTCGTTTCCAGATTCAACCTGTATGGCGTGCCGACCGTCCACAGAAGGGGCGTTACCGCGAGTTCTACCAGTGTGATGCTGATGTCGTAGGCAGTGATTCTTTACTGAACGAGGTGGAGTTGATGCAGATTGTCGATGAGGTATTTCGCCGTTTCGGTATTCGCGTATGCATAAAGATAAACAACCGTAAGATACTTACTGGCATAGCCGAGATAATCGGTCAGGCTGACAAGATTGTGGACATTACGGTGGCCATCGACAAACTGGACAAAATAGGGCTTGACAACGTGAATGCGGAGTTGCGTGCGAACGGACTGCCCGAGGAGGCCATTGAAAAGTTGCAACCCATCATCCAACTCAGTGGAACGAATGAGGAGAAGATGGCAACCATGCGTGGCGTGCTTGCCGAGAGTGAGATTGGTCTCAAAGGTGTAGAGGAGGTGGAATTTGTTTTGAACGCTCTGAGTAATCCGAATACTCCATGTTCTCTGATGAATAAAATAGAGTTCGACCTTACGTTGGCTCGTGGCCTGAATTATTATACGGGCTGCATATTCGAGGTGAAGGCTTTGGATGTGGAGATTGGCAGCATCACGGGTGGTGGACGTTACGATAATCTGACGGGCATATTCGGTATGCCTGGGCTGTCGGGTGTGGGCATCTCTTTTGGTGCCGACCGCATCTACGATGTGCTGAACCAGCTCGACCTCTATCCAGAGACGGTGACCACACAGACACAGTTACTCTTCATTAACTTCGGTGAGTGCGAGGCTGCCTATTGTATGCCCATTCTGGCTCAGGCCCGTCGGGCTGGCATTCGCTGCGAAATTTATCCCGATCAGACCAAGATGAAGAAGCAGATGCAGTATGCCAATCAAAAACAGGTCCCCTTCGTGGCTTTGGTCGGAGAGAACGAGATGGCAGCAGGAAAGGTGACCCTGAAGAACATGGACACTGGCGAGCAGCAATTGCTTACACCGGAGGAATTAGTTGAGATGGTGAAAGGCTGAATTTATTTATTTACATTCTATATATCATGATATTATCGATGACCGGATACGGCAAAACCAGTGTCGTATTCCAAGGCAAGAAGATTACGGCAGAGATAAAGTCGCTGAACAGTAAGGCTCTGGATCTCACCACTCGTGTGGCTCCTATGTACCGTGAAAAGGAAATGGAAATTCGCTCGATGATTGCTACGGCACTGGAGCGGGGTAAAGTGGAATTTTCGCTATGGACGGAGAAGGACGAAGCTGGAGGGGCATCGCCCATTAATGGGGCGGTGGCAGAGGGATACCGCAAACAGATTCGTCACATCTGCGGACAATATGGTATGCCCGAGCCTACGGATTGGTGGACAGTCTTGTTGCGAATGCCCGATGTGCTTACGAGGGATGAGGCCGTGGCGGAGTTGACGGAAGAAGAATGGTTGGTAGTTCGTTCGGCTGTGGAGTCGTGTGTCGAACAACTTATGGACTTCCGTAGGCAGGAGGGTCACGCCCTACAGCGTAAGTTTGAGGAGAAACTGGACAACATTGCCGCACTGCTCCAGAGTATTGAGCCTTTCGAGAAGAGCCGGACGGAGAAGATACGTCAGCGTATCGTGGAGGGATTGGAGAGCATCAAGAGCGTAGAATACGACCGCAACCGTCTGGAACAAGAGATGATATACTACATCGAGAAACTCGACATCAACGAAGAGAAGCAGCGACTGACCAACCATCTCCGTTACTTCCGCGAAACCATGGAGAACGGCCATGGACAGGGCAAGAAACTCGGTTTCATTGCTCAGGAAATGGGTCGAGAGATTAACACAACGGGTTCGAAATCAAACGAGGCCGAGATGCAGAATATCGTGGTAAGAATGAAAGACGAGTTGGAGCAGATAAAGGAACAAGTACTAAATGTAATGTAGGACTTCCCCCTTCCCTAACAGATAAACGATAACGAAAGAACTGAAATATTAAACCGAAGTGGTTATGCCGTACTCCGTTTTAGTAATGAGGATGTTCTACATCATGAATGTGAAGTTATAATGAAAATCGTAGAAAGCATGAAACAGCAAGCAGCAAATCAGGCGGCTCATGCCCCCTCCTTGGGAGGGGGTAGGGGGAGGTTACTAATTTTTAGTGCACCTTCGGGCAGCGGAAAGAGCACCATCGTGCAGTACTTAATGCAGGAGCATCCCGAGTTCAATCTGGCATTCAGCATCTCGGCTACCAGTCGTCCGCCACGCGGCAAGGAACAGCATGGAGTAGAGTACTTCTTCCTTACCCCAGAGGAGTTCCGGGCAAAGATAGCTGCTGGTGAGTTTCTGGAGTATGAAGAAGTTTATGAGGATAGATTCTACGGAACCCTGAAGTGTCAGGTGGAATCGCAGTTGGAGGCAGGACAGAACGTGGTCTTCGATGTAGATGTGAAGGGAGGATGCAATATCAAGCAATTTTATGGCGACCGTGCTCTGAGCGTGTTCATCCAGCCACCATCGGTTGACGAACTGCGTCGTCGTTTACTTCATCGTGCTACGGACGATGCAGAACAAATAGAGCGTCGTCTGGCGAAGGCCGAGGAGGAAATGTCATACGCCACACGTTTTGATAAGATACTTGTCAACGACGACCTCGACCGGGCAAAGGCCGAAGCCGTACAGATACTCAACGACTTTCTTTTAGATAATGAATAATAGGCCCACCCCGGCCCTCCCTGGGGAGGGAGAAAAAGCACTAATCTCTAATCCTTCTTCCACGGCAAGCGTAGCCCCTTCGGGGCGTCCGATTACACCCTTAACCTTTCACCTTTCACCTTTCACCTTTAATCCTTCACCCTTCACCTTTCACCCTTCACCCTTAATCCTTCACCTTTTAATCACATGACTAACTTACGACTGACAGGATTCCTCATACTCGGCCTTGCCCTGTCGATGGGCATCATATCGTGGGCTATGCACGAGAAACAATTGGCCAGTGTACTCTTTGTGCTTGCTGCCCTGCAACTCTTGGTGAGTGTGCTAAACTGGAAAAAAGACCCCCATCACTCTAATCCATTCCGAAAAAAAACAGATAAATAGTCCACCCCGAACCCCTCCCGAAAGGAGGGGATAAAATTCAAAAAGATGATTGATAACAATACAAACCTGCCCAAAATAAGCCATGCGGCTCATGTCCCCTCTTTGGGAGGGGATAGGGGGAGGTTTCGTATTGGACTTTTCGGAGGCTCTTTCAACCCCATACATACGGGACACATCCGTTTGGGGGAAACTCTATGCCGAAAGGGATGGGTTGACGAATTGTGGTTTCTCGTCTCACCCCTGAACCCATGGAAGCAGAACAGCCCCGACTTGTTATCTGACGAGGAACGGCTTCGTATGGCTCGTTTGGCCGTTGATGGAAAACCTCGGCTTCGGGTGTCCGACTTCGAGATGCATCTGCCGCGTCCCTCCTATATGGTGCGGACGCTGGAGGAACTGCGCCTGGCCTATCCCTCTGATGAGTTCTTGCTTGTTATCGGTGCCGACAACTGGCTTCGCTTCCCCCAATGGAAAGACAGCGACAAGATACTTTCTCACCACCGATTGCTTGTCTATCCGCGTCCTGGTTATACGGTGGATGCGACCACCCTGCCACAGGGTGTAAATATCGTGCAGACTCCCCTGTTCGACATTAGTTCCACAGACATCCGAAAGGCCATTGCTGATGGTCACTACCATGGTCGTGGTTTAACCCCTAAAGTTTGGAAAGAAATCAGACAAAACAAATACTACCAATGAAAAAAATCCTTTTAGTTCTCTTGACTCTCAACTTTCAACATTCAACTCTCAACTCTCTTTTCGCCCAGAAGACTCCACTTGAGAAGTATGAGTTGGCACCGGCTCCCTACGAGCGTGTTTACCTGGACCACGTACTCTCCAATCCCTGTCGCATTATCGACATCGGTTCCAATCAGTATCTGGGTCAGGTGGACAAGCAGCATAAACTTTACGGCTATGGAATGTTCATCAACGACGATGGCTCCCAGATTATCGGCAAGTTTCGTGACGACCTTCTGCTCTTTGGCATCACGCTGACACAAAGTTCAGCTATCGTGGGCGACCGCAACTTCTACGCATCCTACAGCCTGACTACGGGTCGCCTTGAATACGTCTTCCATGCCAATGCCAAGGAACTTGTGGATGCCCGTAGCCAACTCGACTATGGCTTTGTTTCGATGAAGTACCCCAATGGCGACCAGTATGTGGGCGAGGTGTACGAACGTCAGCGTCATGGCTACGGTATATACTACTACCGCAATGGCGACTTCTGGTTCGGACAATACAACCACGACTATCGCACTGGCTTCGGAGCCCTCTTCCATGTAGAGGGCGGTTTGGAAATCGGTGAATGGAAGGGAGAAGACGAGGTCAGGGTAATCACCATCAAGTCCAAATAACATCCTGCTCCCTTCGCTTGGGCAAGTTTCCCTTATAACAATAGTAATCCCCCAGTCATAGGAATACTATTCCTTCGGCTGGGGGATTACTATTGTTAAGGGTTAAGGATACTAATCTTTCTCAATGAGACATACTGCATAGGCGGATATACCTTCTTCGCGTCCTGTGAATCCCAGTTCCTCGGTGGTGGTGGCTTTTATGCTGATGTCGTCCTCTGGGATGCCCATAACTTCGGCCAGACACTGTTTCATCTGGGGGATATGTGGATTGAGTTTAGGGCGTTGGGCGCATACGGTGGCATCGATGTTGCCTACATGGTAGCCCTTTGTGGCAATCAGGTCGATGGTCTGGCGCAGGAGTATCTTGCTGTCGATGTTTTTGAACTCCTTGCCTGTATCGGGGAAGTGGTAGCCAATGTCGCGCATGTTGGCGGCTCCCAGCAGTGCATCGCAGATGGCGTGTATGAGTACGTCGGCATCCGAGTGACCGAGCAGACCAAACGTGTGCGGAACCTTGATTCCACCAATCCACAGGTCGCGGTTCGAAACCAACTGGTGAACGTCATATCCCATGCCTATGCGGAACCTCCCCCTACATCCTCCTTGGGAGGGGGCATGAGTTGCCTGAGATTTTTCTTGCGTGGTATGTATATTTTCCATGATTCTATTTTCTTTCAGAATTCCCCCAGTGTTCGAACGTAAGCTATCCACATATCAGGTGGCTCATGCCCCCTCCTTGGGAGGGGGAAGGGGGAGGTCTTTTATCTCCTCTTGCGCTTGCCGAAGAGGTCTTTCATGCCGTCGAGGTCAAACGAGAGGGAGAAGCGCATGGTCTGGTCCAAAGGGTTGGACTGTGCCGTAGAGAAGACGTAGGCCGCATCAATGGCAAAGACACTCATCTTGAAGCCAGCACCGGCAGTGATGTACTTACGATTACCCTTATTCTCATGCTCATGGTGATAACCGGCACGAATCATGAAGCGGTCGTTGTAGTTGTATTCCATACCGAGGCTCCACTGTATCTCCTGCATCTCTTCCTTGAATCCGTTGGGGGCGTCGTGGAACGACTTGAAGATACCCGAGATGGGTGAAGTGTCGTAATATTCGCGCTGCACTCGGTCGGTATAGTCCTCGTCTGCCTCTCCGTCGCGTTGCTTGGGATAGGTGGGCACGAGCAGTTTGTTGGCATCGGCAGCAATGGAGAGCTTGTTGTACTGATTGAAGGGGATGGTGAAGTTTGCACCCAGTCGTAGGTTGGTAGGTATGAACTCCGAGTTGTCATCGCCTCCGTAGGATATTTTGGAACCAATATTGTTGATGTTCAGACCCCATGCAAAGGAGCATTCGCGGTTGCCCATCATGAAGTAGCCGTTGCGGTAGAGGGCAATGTCGGCGGCAAAGGCTTTACCGGCCTTGCTCTCGGCCGTGTAGTCGTAGGTGATGTCAGAGTAAATGAAGCGCATGGCCACACCCATGGAGAAGCATTGGCTAAGCATACGGCTGTAGGCTACGTCGATGGCCATTTCGTATGGCTTGATGGTCATGGCATCGTCCGACTGATCGAGATAGACCTCACCTAACGAGAAGAAACGCAGAGAACCACTCAGGGCACTGTAGTCACCGATGCGGTAGAAACCGGAAAGGTTGGCCAGATTGATGTCGCTGACCAGTTTACGCAACCATGGTGTGTACGAGGCACTGACACCTGCCCGAGCCACATTAAAGGGGTATTTGGCAGGGTTCCAGAATTGGGAATTGGCATCAGCCTCGGTGGCAGCACCGATGTCTCCCATGGCACCACCACGGGCATCGGGGGCAATGGCCAACGATGTCACACTGTAGTTGACAGGGTTGAACATGTTTTTCTTGTCCTGGGCCAGGGCAGAGCCAAGTTGAAAGTTGAAAGTTGAAAGTTGAAAGTTGACTATGCCGATAAGCATAAGCAACATCAAATATATTCTCTTCGTATTATTCATTTCCAATTCTCAATGTTCAATTCTCAATGTTCAATGTTCAATGTCCAATTAAATAAACGCCTACGCGCTTTATTTATTGCCATGGATGATTAATTTTTGCGACTTGCTTACCTTCTTGCTATTGCCACACTTTACGGTCACACGATAGAGATAGATGCCAGCCCCCAAGCGTCCGCCACTGCCTGTGGTCAAGTTCCAAGGAACGGAATAAAGACCCGTTTCGGTGCTGGTAGTGGCTCTGTGCGACCACATATTCCGGCCAGCAAAGTCGAAGACCTCGATGAGGAAGTCGCAGTCGCTACCAGGCAAGTTGTAAGAGATAAGGAAGTTGGTGCTCGTAAGAGCGGGGTTCTGACTCACCGCAACATGGAAGAGGGTAGGCTTCAGACGGTCATCAACCATGAAGTCCAGACTGGTGGCGCTGGTGTTGTTCAGAGAATCCCACGCCCGGAAGGTGAGTGTATGGTAGCCCTTACTTAGTTCAGGTATGCTGAAGGCTACGGTTCCTTGTGTGTAATCGCCAAACTCTCCCGTATAGTAGTCGTTGAGCACGTATGTTTGGGAGGCATCGCCGTCTATGCTCAGTACGAGGTCGTGCCCAAGTCCGATGCCACTGTAACTAATGCCACTGTCGTCCTGTAACTTAGCTACGAAGTAAGGCGTGGTGTTCACATAGCCCCCATTTTGGAAATCCTCGGTGTTTAGGTAGGCATAGATGTGTGGTCCTTCGCCATCACCGCTAATCGAAGGACTGATACCGCCCACCGTGAAGTTTTCGCAGTAACCATTGGCCTCTACCGTATGCTCGTTGTTGATGGCGTAGAATACGGCACGGCCACTCTCGTTGCTGAAATTGATGTCAATGGGCATCACATAGGTGATGCTGAACTTGCCATCGACAATGGAGTCTTGTCCGTTGAAGAGCACCTTCTCACGGTTGGTAAACACGAAGGGGCCATTCTTGGCTCCAGCATTGTTGTGGCAGGTTATTTCCTCCAGATTGTCATACACGCGGGCGGTCAGAACCCCCTTGTAGGCACTAAGCGTTTCGCCTTGGGCGTTTTCTATGTGTCCTGTCAGGGTTACCTTCTCGCCTGCTTGTAATTGGATGTCCGAAGCGCCCTTCACGGCTACACCATTGATGGCATCCAGTACGACACGGTTGATGGGAGCTCCAAAGGTAAGGGCAGGGTCTCCCAGCAAGGCATAGTGCAGTTTATTCTCTTTATGGACGGTTTCCAGTTTCTTACTTATCAGGTTGTTCTTTGCCAGGCGGATGGCATCGCCCACACGGTAACGACGGCCTTGTTCGTCTGTGCCCAGCAGGTAGCGCATAAACCATCGGTTCATGTAGTCGTTGTTCCCGGCATATACTGTACGGGCAGTTCCATAGAAAGCCACGGCTGCACCGTTCCCATTCAGTATGGCCGTTTCTCCGATGTTGTCGCCCTTGCCGTCGAAAGGCATCACATCGCAGGCAGCCGTTATCCACAGAGGTAGTTTCTTGCTTTGTGTGTTGGCAAAGTCCTCCAGTTTCAGTACAAACTCGTGCGACAGGCAATAGGTGGCAGCGTGACCCACGTAGTTCATCACCAAGGCTCCGTCTTCCATCTGTTTCTTGAGAATCTGTGTCACTTCGGGATAGGTGTTGCTGCGGATGGAGCTGACACGAGTGTAGGCATCCCACATCACCTTGCGGACTTCCATCTCGGGATTGGTGGAAACAACCTGTTCGGCTACGTCGTTGGCATATTCCATGTGGCTATTGTTGTCACCGTCGTCGCCCATGACGCAGACGATGTTTTTCCAGTTACCGGCGTATGCATTGCTTAGGAAGTCGATGGTCTTGTTCACGAGTTTCTCTGCCTCGGAGGCCGAAGTCACGGGGAAGCGTCCTACACCCAAGTCGGTCTTGTCGTCGGTGAGTTTGCTGCCTTCGCCGTCGTCGAGCAGTCCGAAGTAGTCTTCCATCACATAACATTGGGTGTCGCTGAAACTATTCTCACTCTCAAAGCAAAGCAGGTAGTCGTCGGGTGAGGTGTTCTTCCATGATGTGGATATCATGCGGTTGTCCCAGGCACAGTCGCCGAAGAGCAACAGGTATCGTGGGGCATCGTCGTCGGTTTCGGCACGGTCGTAGAGCATCTTCATCAGACGACGGTAGGCTGTGGCATCGGGTGTTCCACTGGAGAACTCGTTATAAATCATTTGTGCACTGAAAACGGCTACCCGCAGTCCGTCGTAGTCTCTGTGTGCCTGTGCCAGCCTTTCGGCCTGTGCCCATAGTTTTCCGCTTGTCGGAACGATGATGACCATGTCCGTCTGTCCCATACCATGCAAGTTCTGGTTAGCGACTTCGCCAATCACGGTTGGTTCTGGGAAAGCATAGTTGGGTTGGAAAGCCACATAGCGGCGCGAGCCATCGTCCACGTTCACGCAATAGACGTTGCCTTCCTGTCTTCCTTGCATGATGCAGGCTGGGTCGCCGGGTTCTCCAATGCGCATAACCTGTAGGTCTGTACCGCTGACATTGAACTGGGCAGGACTTTCACTCGTACCTGAGAAGGCGATGTAGCCATCGTTGGGGACCAGACCTCTTTGGTAGTGTATGGCCAGATAGTCGAGACGGGCATTGTGGTTGGCTGTGCTGGTCAACTTGATGCTCCACTCGTTGTTGTTCCGATAGGCCGATACGTCGGTTGTCTTGGTGCTCGAAGTACCGTAAATGTAGTCGCTCAGCTTGGCAACACTGGATGTCCCGATATTGGTTCCGTTGACGTTCGTTGTCACTTTGGTTTCGGTGTCCTCTCCAGCGGTGAAGACCACGGTCAGTCGTTCCTTGCCAGTGCTGTTCGGAGTGGAAAGATGATAAGTGTGGCTGTTGCTCGTAGCATAGTTTACGTTTTCAAACAGGTTGCGACCTCCGTGAAACCAGGCGTATTCGTCTTTCTCATATAGAACATGGTCTGTGAAACTGTCGTAGGTGTTGGTGGGGGAGGCCGTAGCCGTTACGGTTTGTATGCCGTTGGCAGTACCGGTTTCGGTTAGGAAGTAAGAAGCCTGGTTGGCGTATGGGTTGAAGATGCGTGTGTCGCCATTCCAGTAAAGTAGGCCATTGCCCCAGAAAAGCCATGTGTTGGCATCGGCTTTGTAAAGGGGCACTTCTTGGAGGTCGTCAAACTCGTTGTCGGGGTCAGACACCTCACTCAGACGGTGACCGCCATAACCATAAAGATGTACATTGTCGGGATTGGAGAATCCCATCCTTTGCAGGGCACTGCGTGTGAGGCGATACATGCCATCCTGCGTGATGCTTATTCTTACCCACCGTCCTTCGGCGAGCACACTCTTTCGGGCATAGCGCTCGCTTTCACTCTTCACCCTTAATCTTTCTTGTACGGCAAGCGTAACCCCTTCGGGTTGTCCGATTACATCCTTCACCCTTAATCCTTCACCCTTCACCCTTAATCCCTTTCCATCTGTCTTCGCCTTTGGTGTAATTGTGATGCTGGCACTTTGTAGTTTCAGGTATTTCCCGTCTCTCTTTATGATGGGAACGAAGGCAATGTCGAGCATACCGCGCTTACGGAAGATAGAAACGGACGAGGAAACATCAATATCTTCACCGATTCCCGATATGTCCATCTTCTCCAGTTTGCGTGTCTCAGCAGCAGTGAGTGGCACCCATTCGGGATATTCCACGGAAACCTTGTAGTCGAACAGGCGATAGTCGCTCTCCAAAGGAACCACTTCGGTATAGACGGGTAGCACCGAGTCAATGCGCATCACATCCCAATCCAGGGTGGTGATGTTCTGGGCATGGACTTTGCTCGCACAGAGGACACAGAGAAGACAGAGCACACAGAGTTTTGTACAACCCCTGTTACATCTATACCTTATATTATATACAAGTTTATTTATCTCCATATATAATCTTTCTCTGTGTGCTCTGTCTTCTCTGCGTCCTCTGTGCGTGCGATTATCGCACATTAAACTCCAGCAGTTTCTTACCTTCGAGGTAACCCTCTATATGGTCGCCTTCCTTCACCGTGCCCACTCCTGCCGGAGTGCCAGTATATATGAGGTCGCCCATTTTCAGGGTGAAGAACTGACTGATGTACGACACTATCTCATCTACTCTAAATAGCATGTCCTTCGTATGCCCCTCTTGCACGGTCTCTCCGTTTTTGTCGAGACGGAAGTGCAAGTCTTGTATGTCGGGCAGTTCCTCCTTCTTCACCATGTCCCCAATCACGGCACTGCCGTCGAATCCCTTGCACAGTTCCCAAGGCATCCCTTCGGCTCGGAGTCTTCTTTGCAGGTCGCGTGCCGTAAAGTCGATGCCCACCGTCACCTGGTCATAGTATCGGTGTGCCCACCTCTTGGCGATGCTTCTGCCCAGTCTGCATATCCTCACCACCACCTCCGTCTCATATTCACACTGCTGTGTGAAATCGGGTACGAAGAAAGGTTTCCCTCCTGTCAACAATGCCGAATCCGCCTTCGTAAAGATTACGGGTAAGCGAGTGACATCCAAGCTTGCTTGGGAATGTCCGAGCGTGAGTAATCTATCCAAGATTACGGGTTCCTTCTTATTATATAACGTACCATCGAGCTCTTTATTGTGCTCCTGATAGTTGAACTTCGTTTGACTATCCTCGCGACTCGACAGAGCCGAAGCAAGCTCCGCTCTGTTCTCACTGCTTGGATAGTTCATACCAACTGCGAATATCTTCATAATTGAAGCAAAGGTAAAAAAATAAATCGAATAATCCAAATAGGAAAGAAAACCCTGTACCTACAATAAACAATAATACAATTTTATAATGTAAAAGGGGATGTGTCAAAATCAGACACATCCCCTTTACTTTTACTTGTTGTGTATGCGATTACTCGGCACGGAGTGTGAAGCGCTTGAAGGCGAGGACGGTAAGGTCCTTGTCAACAGACTTCAGGTACTGCTCTACGGTCTGGTTCTTGTCCCAGATGTACTCCTGAGAAAGGAGGCAGTTTTCCTTGAGGAACTTGCCGAGACGACCCTTGGCGATGTTCTGAATCATAGCCTCGGGCAGGTTCTTGGCCTTCTCCTCGCTGACGGTAGCGATAATCTCCTTGGCACGGGCAACATCCTCGGCGGTAATCCAACCCTTGGTCATGTTGCTCTCCATGTGATCCTCGCTATCTACGTGTGCAGGGTTGATGCCAGCCTTCTTGAGGGCAACCTCAACAGCCTTGTGTACCTGCTCTTCCTTGGTCTTCTCGATGGCCACGTTGTACTCGTTGTCCTTAACCTCCTGGGGAACACCGCTTTCGTCAACAGCTACGGGAGCAGCCGATGCAATCTGCATGGCGATGTTCTTGCCTACGGTCTCGTCGTCAACCTTCTTGCTCAGGGCAAGCATGGTGCACAGACCGTTGCGGTTCATGTGGTTATAGGTAGCGATAGCCTCGCCCTCGATGGTCTGGTAACCGTCGAGCTCCATCTTCTCACCAGTGATACCACTGCGAGCAACAACGGCATCCTGTATGGTGCCTTCGCCCATGGGCAGAGCCTTCACCTCATCGAGGGTCTTGCACTTGTTGGCAACGGCAGCGTCCAGAATCTCCTGGGTCAGAGCCACGAAGTCAGCGTTGTTGGCCACGAAGTCGGTTTCGCACTTCAGAGCGATGATGGCACCGAAACCATCGGCAGCCTTCACCAATACGCAACCCTCAGCAGCATCGCGGTCGCTACGCTTGGCAGCAACAGCAGCGCCTTTCTTGCGGAGGTATGCAACAGCACCGTCCATGTCGTCGCTCTCGGCCAGAGCCTTCTTACAGTCGGCCAGACCTGCGCCCGTCATTTCACGGAGCTTCTTGATATCATTCATTGTAACTTCCATAGTACAATCTAAATTAAAAATTAAAAGTTTCCCTTTACTTATTCAGCATTCTCGGTCTCTGTGGCCTCAGTCTCCTCTGCGTCCTCAGTGCTTTCAGCCTCGCGGCCATCTTTCTGGCTATTGGCAGCAGCGTCGCTGTCGGCCTTCTCGACCTTGCGCTCTTCCAGACCTTCGTTGATGGCAGCGCAGCATGCGTCGAGGATAACCTCGATGCTCTTGCTGGCATCGTCGTTTGCAGGGATTACGAAATCTACGTTGTCGGGATTGCTGTTGGTGTCAACGATAGCGAACACGGGGATGCCCAGACGGTTAGCCTCGCGAACGGCAATCTGCTCCTTCAGCACGTCAACTACGAACAATGCACTGGGCAGACGGTTCAGGTCGGCGATAGAACCGAGGTTCTTCTCCAACTTGGCACGCTGACGGGTAACCTGCAGAAGCTCGCGCTTCGAGAGGTTGCTGTAGGTGCCGTCGGCAATCAGTTTGTCGATGGTGGTCATCTTCTTCACTGCCTTGCGGATGGTGGGGAAATTGGTGAGCATGCCACCGGGCCAACGCTCGATGACGTAGGGCATATTCACGCTGGTTGCCTTCTCGGCAATCACGCTCTTGGCCTGTTTCTTTGTAGCAACAAACAGAATCTTCTTGCCACTCTTGGCAATCTGCTTCATGGCCTCGGCGGCCTCGTCAACCTTAGCAACGGTCTTGTTCAGGTCGATGATATGAATGCCATTGCGCTCCATGAAGATGTAGGGAGCCATGGCGGGATTCCATTTTCTCTTGAGGTGGCCGAAGTGGCAGCCAGCCTCCAAAAGTTGGTCAAAATTTGTTCTTGACATAGTTTTGTTTCGTTTTTGTTTTGTTTACTTTCTTTTTAATTCTGTTTTGATTAGAATCAACTCGCAGGTAGTCCCCCGATTAATAGGAGTCGAGCGGGTTTAGATACTAAACGATAACATTTACTAATTAACTATTTACAATTTAATTGTCAAATTTTCCATTTATCAATGTGCAAAGCCACAGGGTTGTGGATTGTAAAATCTGCAAGATCGTAAATTGTAAATCGTTAAATCGTAAATAATATCAACGCTTGCTGAACTGGAAGCGACGACGTGCCTTTGGACGTCCGGGCTTTTTACGTTCAACCTCGCGGCTGTCGCGGGTCATGAAGCCTTCGGCACGAAGTGCCTTCTTGTCCTCGGCGTTGATTTTCACCAGTGCACGGGCGATAGCCAGGCGCAGAGCCTGAGACTGACCGGTGAAACCGCCACCTGTGAGGTTAACTTTAATGTCGTACTTCTCAACGGCATCTACCGTAGTCAGAGGCTGCTTAACCACGAACTGCAGGATAGAGCTGGGGAAATATTCTGTGAGGTCTCTCTTGTTGATGGTAATCTTACCTGTACCCTCGCTTACGTAGATACGGGCAACGGCGCTCTTACGGCGGCCAAGTGCATTAACTACTTCCATCTTTCCTTAATTATTTGTAGTTGTTAATATCGATAGTCTTGGGGCTCTGAGCTTCGTGCTTGTGCTCGCTGCCTTCGTAGATGTAGAGGTTGGTGAGCAGCTGGCTGGCCAACTTGTTCTTGGGCAGCATGCCCTTTACAACCTTGCGGAGAAGTTTCTCATAGCCGTTCTTCTTGGCGATGATGCTGGCGGGAGTGTGCTCCTTCTGGCCGCCGGGATAGCCGGAGTAGGTCAGGTAGGTGCGATCCGTCATCTTGTTGCCCGTCAGGACAATCTTGTCCGCATTTACGATGATTACATTGTCGCCACAATCCACATGGGGTGTGAAGTTGGGCTTGTACTTACCTCTCAACAGTTTTGCCACTTTCGTGCACAGGCGACCCAGAACCTGGTCGGTAGCGTCAACGACGACCCACTCCTTGGTAGCGGTCACGCGGTTCACGTTTGTGGTCTTCTGACTCAGTGTGTCCATTTTTTTGTTTTGTTCGTTACTACGTTTAACTTTTTGTTTCTTTCTGTTTCTGCGATTCACAAACCGTCCGCCCAGGCCAATGGAAACGGGCTATTTACACGCAGTCTGATACCTCAAAAGGGTATCCCTGATAATAATCGGCCTGCAAAGGTACAAAAAAGTAGGGGATTGACAAAATGTTTTTAACTAAATCTGTATAAAGCCTCTTTATTTATATAATAATGTATATATTGTGCTTTTTATTTCTTACATTTGTACATTGTCTAACTAAAATCTATACCTATGAAAAAACAATTTTGTAAAACCATTGTTGCCATGGGGTTGTTGGCATCTCAGTCTCTGTATGCTCAGGATGTGATGACGAAAACATATCCAACCATCCCAGGTTCGGAGAACACAGTCAAGGTTTCGGGTATAAGCAAGTTTGATGTTGATAAGGTATATGAACCAAGTGCTGCAGCCAAGGCCAACGATCCAATGGCTACAGATGCGACGGTAGAGAAGGGCTTTACACGTACTATTGGACAGATTCATGCTGCTTACGAGCACCTAAATCCAGAATGGTTCCCCCAGCCTTACTGGGAGAACGCTCAGTTCTACTACATGAATGACGAAGATAGCCAAGGTTTGCACAAGAACAGTCCTACTTTCCTGCAGACCGAAATCAACAAGATGTCTTCGGATAAGGAGTATCGCATAACTTATGCTCATGACCAATATAAAGGTGCGAAGAAGACGGGATGGCTTGTTCCTCGTGGATATACCACCATCATGGCCAACTTTGCACACTTCCTGGCCGACCCATTTGCTTATCAGACTGTAGTTGAACTTATTGATGCTCACCAGCTTGTGGTGGACCGCCAGAAAGGTTACTATGAAGGTATGCATTTGCCAGGTTCCGATAACTCGAATGTTATCTACAAGAAGTCGGGATTCAATCAGGAGTTGGGTAGAATGCAGTTCACAAAGGGGCAGTGGGCAAAGATGCAGGACGAGGCCGACCTGTTCTGCATCGGCGTGCTGTACCAAAAGGTGCCTTTCAAAGTTTTGGAGGATGCCATGAAGGTGAAGCTCTTGCAATACAGGCACAAGGGAAAGACCGACTGGTGGAAGGCAACCTATCTGCGTCAGATAGAGGTGGCTTGGCCTTTGTTCGACAATCATCCTGGCAATACGAAGTCGGGCGACTATGAGAAGATGCTTGAGGATTACAACGGTCTCATGGCTCAGCGCGATGCCGTGTATGAGGCAGGTAAGGTAGCTAGTCAGAATGCTATTAAACTGGACAAGACTGTGCAGAAGGATGCTGCATTCAAGAACAAAGTGCTGGCAATGGGTAAGCAGAAACTTCCCAACGAAGTAATTGAGGATGTGGTATTCTTCAATGCCGATTGGGAACTCTTCAAGTCGCAGGAGTGGCCTTATCCCGTTACCCAGCGTTCTCAGATGGTAGGCTTCATTTTCAAGAAGAACGGCACCTACATGATAGACCGTTACAACCTCATCCAGTATCGTGAGGGCAACATAAACAGCAATGTCTTCGACAGTGGTACGTTGGCTCGCCCGATGGGAATCAACGGTCCTGCCAAGGTCGAATACCCTAAGAAGTAAGTTATCCTTTACTTTGACTTACGGGCGGCTTCCTTATCGAAGCCGCCCGTTTATTTAGAACTTAATCGCCACCAAAGGAAGAGGGAACTTCGAACGACGGCAAGACGGGCTTGAACCGTCGCGTTGGTTCAATTGAACTGTCGCGACGGGTCAAGCGATGGTTGGGCAAGATAAAGGAAGGGAGACGGTTTACTTGCGGATTTTGTATTTGCCGTCGGTGATGTCCTCCAGTGTCAGACGCTTATAGACGATGGTATAGCCGCCACCAGAAGAGGGGCAGTGGGTCTCTTCCTCGTAAAGGAAACCGATGGAGCGGTCACGCTGCAAGGTCATGGTGCTGTAGGCTGAAGGTAGGGTGGACACCTGATAGTGGCCGTTCCAGTTGCTGGCGATGGCCTGTGGTGTGGCGTAGTCGGTGGGGGAACTTAGTTCCTTGTAATAAATACCTACATTGGCACGACCGGGGCCGAGAGGCAGGCTTTGCAGGATGAGATACATCTTTTGTTTGTCGCTGGTGCGCACGACGGGCAGCACCATTACTTCGCCGTTGCAGGAGTTGTTCTGTGCTTCCACGCCCTGATTATCTTTACCGCTGAAGGCGCGTTCGCCCCACTGGCCTTGGGCGGTGCGGCCATCGCTGAAGGTGAAGATGTTGTAGAAGCGTCCGCCCCAGGCACGGCTGCTTAGTAGCAGGCGGCCATCGGGCAGTTCCTCACATTTGGGTTCGTCGCCACCAGGGATGGGGGAGGCATCGCAACCGCCCAGCACGCCCCAGGTCTCTCCGAAGTCGTCGCTGTAGATGACCCAGTTGGCATTGCCGTTAGCATTTCGCGATACGCCGGAACAATAGAGACGATAGTATTTTCCAACCTTTACGTAGCGACTTTGCAGAATGCGACCACTACCCACGAACCATGCCTTGATGGGGCCGTACTTGCCTTGCGCCAGAGGCTGATAGATGGTCTCTTCGCCAATATAGGTGGGCTTGCTCCAAGTTTTACCGCCGTCTTCGCTGTAGAAACGCGCCATGCCCTGATGGTGTGCCTCGGTGCTGTAGCCGAAGAGGGGACCGCCGGAACACGTGAGCAGCAACATGCGGTGGCTCTTACGGTCGGCCACAATGGCTGCATCGCCAAAGCCTGCTTCCTGATGACCTGGGGTGAGGTCGCCGTCGCCCTGCATGGTGGCTGGGGAATAGAGTTCGCCCCATGTCTTTCCGTTGTCGGCAGAGCGGCGGAAGTGGAGGTCGATGCGACCGGCACCTATGTCGAAACGACAATAGCGGTAGTCACTGACAGCTACGACGTCGCCTTTCTTGGTTGTGGCGATGGCAGGAATGCGGTAGGGGATGGCCTCTACAGTTTCGGTCTTGAAGATTTCTTCTTGAGCGTTCGCCGTGATGGGCAGCAAAGCCGTCATGGCCAGGAACAGGATGCTTTTGGCTTTCATCGTGATAGATTTTTAGGGTTATGTTGCAAAGGTACAATAATTTTACCATTTATCATTTACCATTTATCATAAATTTTTCACTTTTCACTTCTCACTTTTCACATTATTTACTATCTTTGCGCCCATAATTAAAATTGGAATATGAGTAAAGATAAGAAAGAGAAGGAGTTTGAACTGGAGTCTATACTGGATGTCAACTCTAATAATGTATGGAGTCTGCGCGAGGAGCAGATAGCAAAATTGTGGGAAGCAGAGAGGGAGGAAGAGGGCTTTGCGTCCTCTGAGGAAAAGTTGCTGAATGTGATTCGTCTCTGCTTCGAGGTGGTGCATTTCAACCCCAACGATGACCGCGAGCAGAAGAAGTATGAGAATGGTGACTGGACGATATTTTCCCGTTGCAACGAGAAGAAAGGCTGTGTGGCCATACGTCGCAAGTACATCAAGCGCATTACCGACCTTAGTTATGAGAATGTGAAACACATTTCGGCGGCTACGTTGCTGGAACTCATCGACCGGAACTTTGGCGGTGGATGGGATTCGATACCTCTTTCCATTAAGGACATCATAGAGTCGAGTTTCGACGTCAGCACCACCCAACTGCCAACCAGTCGCATACATGCCCCTGGCGGTACACTGGAGCGCAAGGTGGCTCAGGGCTTTGAAGTGCTGGAGGTGGAGAAGGGCACCTGGACGGAAGCCATCTTTGCCAAGAAAAAGGAGCCTGTGCAGAAGTTGCGTTGCAACAGCGAGACCCGTTATGACGAGGAAGGTAATGTCATTCGCGACGAGCAGGATGAGGAAGTGGATGACGACAACGTAATTGATCGTGACGAGGAAATGGACAGCGATGACACCTTCTACTCCTCATACGCCGCCGAGGCTGAGGTGAAGGAGGAAACCGAAGAAGGATTCCCGATGGAAGAATAATAGACCCACCCCATCCCTCCCTGGGGAGGGAGAAAATCCTTAACCCTTAACCCTTAACCCTTCTGAACTCGGAGCAGACGATGGCTGTGGCGATGGCGACGTTGAGGCTCTCCACGGTCTGGCTGTCGGCAGGATAGGGTGGAATGTAGAGACGGTGCGTGACGAGGTCGGATATTTCCTGAGATATGCCGTTGCCTTCGTTGCCCATGACGATGATACCGTTTGAGGAGAGAGTTTGGCGATAAATGTCTTCCCCGTCGAGAAAGGTACCGTAAATGGGAACTTCGGTTTTACGAAGGGCATTGGCAAGGTTGATATAGTGGACGCTGACCCGTGCCAAAGCCCCCATGGTGGCCTGTACGGCTTTGGGGTTGAAGATATCTACGCAGTCGGTAGAGCAAAACAGATGGCGGATGCCAAACCAGTCGGCCAGTCGCACGATGGTGCCGATGTTCCCAGGATCTTGTATACCGTCGAGAGCCAACGTCAGTTCGTTTTGGGCAACTACATCGAGGTCTGCCACATCATGGGGGATGGGGAAGAGGGCAATGACATCCTGGGGATGCTGTTGCAGACTGGCACGTTGCAACTCTGTCTCGTTGATGCAGTCGTAGGGTGTACCTCTGAGTTGGTCGGCATGGGCTTGTAGCCATTCCTCCGTAGCGGCAATGTACTGGGCTGACATGGTGGTTAGGAGTTCGCCCACCAGCTTGGGACCTTCGGCCACGAAAAGTCCTTCGGCCTGTCGGTTTTTCTTCCGTTCCAGACCATGAATCTGTTTTATCCTTGCCTTGCTAATCATTGTATAGTGATAAAATATACGCAAAGTTAAGAAATAATTTTTGATTTTTAATTTTTAATATTTAATTATTACGTACCTTTGTGGTATGAAACACGATGGAGTCGCTTTTCGCATCCTGTCGGTGCTGATGGCCGTTGCTATGACGGTCAGTTGCAGTGTGTCCCGTTTCATTCCCGAAGATGAGTATTTGCTCAACGATGTCAAGATAAAGACGAAGGAGAAGGCCATTTCGACAACTTCGATGAACGGGTATGTGCAGCAACATCCCAACTCCCGCTGGTTCAGTGTGCTGAAGGTGCCCATGCTTCCCTATCTGATGAGTGGAACGGATTCGACGAAGCGCATCAACCGTTTCCTGCAGCGTGTGGGGGAGGCTCCTGTCATCTACGACCAGCAGAAGGCTTTCAAGACACGCTCCAACATGGAGGCGGCTGTTCGCAATATGGGTTACCTGCAGGCCAATGTTGACTTGAAGGAGAAGAAGAGCCGCTTCAAGCTTAATGTTCTTTACGACATACAGCCAGGACCACGCTACAGGGTGGCGTCGATTGACCAGAGGATAGCAGACCCCATGGTTAAGGCTATCATCGACAGTGCATCGGCGACATCAAAACTTTCGGTGGGTATGCCGTTCGACCTGAATGAACTGGAGGCGGAGCGTAGTCGCATCAATGCCCTCTTGCGTAATAAAGGGTATTATCTCTTTAACAAAGAGTACATCCGTTTCGAGGCCGATACTACGCTTGGGGACAATCAGGTTGACTTGTTGATGCTCGTGGACAACGTGCGTACGGCTTCCGAATCGCAGGATGCTCTGCACCGCAGGTTTCGGATAGGAAAGGTACATTTGACATCAGACAGTACGGCCGGAAACTATGTGCGAGGCAATGTGCTCCGTGTGAAGAATGCAATAGAAGAGGGTGAACTTTACAACGACCGCCATGTGCAAGAGACCTACAGCAACCTGTCGGCACTTGGGGCGGTGATGAACTCCACTGTGGAGATATTGCCAAATGCAGAAGACAGTTCACGGGTGGATGCCAGGGTTTCTGTTCTAACCAACAAACGCCATTCCCTGAATACGGAACTGGAGGGGACAAACTCGGCAGGTGACTTTGGTGCGGCACTGGTTTTTTCCTATCAGAATAAAAACATCTTCCATGGTTCGGAGCTGCTGAGTGCGAAGATTCGCGGTGCCTTTGAGGCGATAAGGGGACTGGAAGGTTACGAAAACCAAAATTACATAGAGTATAGTGCTGAACTGTCTTTGGCATTCCCCGACTTCAAGTTTCCTGGTGTCAACCGCGATTTTCGACGTAGCAGCCATGCTGTCAGTGAAGTCTCCGTGATGTTCGACAGTCAGAATCGTCCCGAATTTCATCGTAGGGTGGTGACGGGGGCGTGGCGTTATCGCTGGAGCCAGAAAAACCGCCAACGTCAGCATCGTATCGATCTGCTCGACCTCAACTACGTATATATGCCCTGGATATCAAGAACCTTCCGTGAGGTGTATCTTGAGAATGTCACTTCCAGAAATGCCATTCTGCGGTATAATTACGAGGACTTGTTCATCATGAAGTGGGGCTACTCGTTCAATTATTCTTCCCAACCTTTGACAGGTGCGATGGGAAACTATGGCACGAATGCCTATAGCGTGCGTTTCAATGTGGAATCGTCGGGCAACCTACTTTATGGATTCACCCGACTGTTCGATACGCATAAGAATAAGGAGGGACAGTTTACGTTGTTCAATATTGCCTATGCGCAGTATGTGAAGGGAGATTTCGATTTCTCGAAGAGTTTTCGCTTTACTTCCGAAAACTCCCTATCTTTGCATTTGGGCTTTGGCGTGGCTTATCCTTATGGCAATAGTTCCATATTGCCGTACGAGAAACGATATTTCAGTGGTGGTGCCAACAGCGTTCGTGGTTGGTCGGTACGAGGTTTAGGACCTGGTTCCTTCAAGGGAGCCGATGGTCGTATCGACTTTATCAATCAGACGGGTGACATCAAACTCGACATGAATCTGGAGTATCGTACCCACCTCTTCTGGGTTGTAGATGGTGCAGCCTTCATCGATGCGGGTAATATCTGGACTATCCGCAACTATGCCGACCAGCCAGGGGGACAGTTCCGTATCGAGAAGTTCTGGCGACAGATTGCGGCCTCTTATGGTCTTGGCATCCGATTGAACTTCAACTATTTCATCCTTCGTCTTGATGGAGGTATGAAGGCTGTTAATCCGGCTTATAGCGACGCCCGTCACCATTTCCCCATCATACATCCTCGCTTCAAGCGCGACTTTGCCCTTCATTTCGCCGTGGGCTTGCCCTTCTGATAGAGGAAGGAAGTAGATAAACAAAAAAAGCCCCTCCACCATGTGGCGAAGGGGCTTCTTAGTACGCCCTCAGGGGCTCGAACCCTGGACCCATTGATTAAGAGTCAATTGCTCTACCAACTGAGCTAAGGACGCATCTTTCTTGTTTGCGAGTGCAAAGGTACTACATTCTTATGAATTGACCAAACCTTTTGGCGAAAAAGTTTAAAAAAGTTGATTTTTCCTTCTTCTCCGAGGGCTTGTATGTATTGTCTTATTCCAGTTCCAGCTCGAATGTTCCTGTCGGTGTTTGACGGTTCAGTATCGTTAGTTGGAAATCGGTGCCGGCAACGATGCCATAGCTACGAAGTACGGCCTCTACGGTCTTTCGGGCCAGTTCGGGGTGGTTGTTCTCCTCGCTTAGGTGACAGAGCCATACGTGACGTAGCTTGGGCGATCCGTAGGTGATGAGTGCATCGGCACACTGACGGTTCGAGAGATGACCACGATTGGAACGGATGCGCCCTTTCAGATAGTTGGGGTAGGGGCCTTGCTGTAACATCTCCTCGTCGTGGTTAGCTTCGAGCACAAGGTAATTTGCCTCGCCAATGGCTTCGGCTACGGCAGGAGTTATCTCGCCGACATCGGTGGCCAGACAAAAGGTGAGGTCGTCTTGCTGGATGCGGTAGCCCACACAGTCGCTACTGTCGTGCGAGACTTCGAAGGGGGTTATCCGTAGATCCCCTATCAGGCACGTCTCGCCTTTGTAGAGATAACGACGACTGGGTTCTGTTACTTTGGATATGGTGCAATAGTTGTTGTTGATGCCGATGTGTACTTTTTCTGTGGCATATATGAGTTTGCCCATGTCGTTGGCCAACGAACCAACGGCCTTGATGTGGTCGGCATGGTCGTGAGTAATGAAGATGCCATCTACGGCTTCCAGGGAGAAACCATATTGCTGGAGCAACTTTTTTGTTGTCCTAATGGGGATTCCGGCATCTATTAATATACTACATTTTTCGGTTTTGAGGTAGTAGCAGTTTCCACTACTGCCACTCCCCAAACATAGGAATTTTATCATTTGGGTTATTGTTTTCGACACAAAGATACAATATTAATTAAAAATTAAAAATTAAAAGTTAAAAATTATTTGTAACTTTGCCAAAAATAATACGAATATGAAGCGAACGTGCTTATTACTCATGCTCATTTCCTTGCTAATGACTTCTTGTCAGGAAAAATCAAAGCCCGAGCGTGTGGCAGAGCGTTTCCTCATGGCTTATCTCGATTGCCGATATGCGGATGCTGAGCGTATAGCCACCCCTAAGGTCATGGAACAAATGCGCTGGCGTATATCAAACTTGACACAGGCGGAAGTAGAGCTGATAAATGAGAATGAACCACAAGTAGCATCCGAAGGCATGGAGGACTGGGGAGATTCGTGCATCGTCACACTTGTTGCCACTGATGCCCTCCTGCTCGATAGTGTCGATTTGCCAGGTCATATTGGGGAACGACAGTTTTGCATGACTTTACAAAAGGAAAAGGGCAACAACTGGAAAGTCACTGCCCTTATGGAATTGTAGTTTATTGTCTTTTCTTAATGCTTGTTTGCGGAGACCGATGAATTTTCGTCGGCTGGAGTTGCTGATGCGGCCTGAAGTGTCCATGGCAGCCACACCATCATGCGACCAGGACCACGATGGTTCCAAGCATAGTAGGGGATGAGCGTAAGGCGGACATCGCGGGTGGTGAGCTTGCCACTATTGTCGAAACTCAGTTGCTGGGCGTCAGTCACTATCGTTTTTAATTGATAATTGATAATTGATAATTGATAATTATTGACCTTGAATGTAGGTCGTTGGTTCAATAATATGCCACCAATGTCGAAAGAGTTTTCTGGCCACTCGGCACAATAGACCAGAGGACCACGCTCGATGCAGGCACGTCCGCGGTCAGCTTCTACTTCTTTGCGTGCTGTCACCAGTCGGGGCTCCATCTCGAAGTGAATCTCTACGCGGTCGCCCTTCTTCCATTTGCGATCGATGTTGAAATAGCCGTCTTCTAATTTTCCATTTACCATTTCTTCGCCGTTCACCTTAATGGAATAGTTGAGGCTCTTATTGTCGCTGTAGGTGTACAGGTTACTGGGCACGGGGCGGTTCTGTAGCCATCCGGGGATGCGGATGCGCAGACGGAATTGTCCAGCCTTGTTTTCCTCGATGGTGAGTGCAATGTCACCTTCCCAAGGGTAGTTTGTTTCTTGGGTGAGCACAACTTTCTTGTCCATAACCTTTAGTGTGGCTGTGTTTCCACCAAAGAGATTGACGTAAATGTCGCGCTCATGTGTTTGGTAGAAATAACCTGGTACGGAGGGGATGAAACGGCAGAGGTTTGAGGGACAGCATGCACACCCGAACCATGCTTTGCGTTGGTGCTGCCCTTTTGATTCCAACGGGTTTGGGTAGAAGAACGCACCGCCGTCAAGCGACATGCCCGAGATGACTCCATTATACAGAGTACGTTCCAGAACGTCGTAATACTTCGATTCGCCATGTAGCAGGAACAGTCGGTGGTTGACATAGACATTGCCGATGGCGGCGCACGTTTCGCAGTAGGCCGTCATGTTGGGCAGTTCGTAGTTCTTTCCAAAGGCTTCGCCGTTTGAGGTGCTCCCAATGCCTCCTGTGATGTACATCTTCTTACCGACGATGTTTTCCCAGATGCGGTCGATGGCACGGATGTATGCCGTGTCGCCCGTGAGGGCAGCTACGTCGGCCATGCCACTATACATATATGCGGCTCTAACGGCATGGCCTACAGCCTCGTCCTGTTCTATGACGGGTTTGTGTGCCTGACTGTATTCATGCTTGATTGTGGTTTTTCCGCGATAGTCAAGCAGGAACTTTGCTTCGTCCAGATACTTCTTGTCGCCCGTCACTGTATAGAGTTTGGCCAATGCCATCTCGGCAATCTGATGGCCTGGTACCACACACGTCTGCCCCGGATTGGGACCAACCTCGCGACATACGCAGTCGGCATAGCGGATGGCAATGTCGAGAAACGTGCGCTCTCCCGTAGCCTGATAGTGTGCGATGGCTCCCTCCACCATGTGGCCAAGGTTGTAAAGTTCGTGGCTCAGGTCCTCCTCTTTTTCCCACCGCTTCATGCCAGCCCACTCGTGAGGGTGTTTAGGATTCATCGTCCTCGCCGTATAGAGGTAACCGTCAGCCTCCTGAGCCTTCGCCACGATGGCCAGTACACTGTCGATGTATACTTTCAAATTACGAATTACGAAGTCCGAGTTCCCTTTCTCGCCAGACACTCGTAACTCGTAATTCGGACTTCGTAACTCGGGATATAGAAGATGGTAGCTCGCCCCCTCTATCGTCTTATACACATCGGTATCATCGAACGAGAAACCACCAATCTTCATTTCGCTCCAGTTTCCGTCAAATTTCTCTTTGAATGTGGGCGATGCGTTTTCTGTCCCTTTTCCCTGCAGCTGAAGTGCGGCAATTTCGAAGTTCCTGTATCGTCCTTCCGACTCACACTTCGAAAACGCTAAGGGTATGGTCACGTCGCGGCTGGCCTTCAGACGCTGTCCCCAGAATGTCTCCTCCCCTATACTTACGCTTGTGAACGGTACGGGCGAGATGGGGTAGGTCTGGGCGTAGGCAGAAACAATAAATAAAAAACAAAAAATAATAAATGATAAATGATAAATGATAAATGATAGGCGTTTCATGCTATTATGGATGCTTCGTTTATAGTTCCTATAGTGACTATAGAATCTCTAGTATCTCTAGATTAACGTGAGTTCGACGAAAACTATTAGTGTCGGCGAATGATTCGAATAATTCGAATAGACTACGTCTATATTTGATGTTAGAATGAGAAATTCTTGCACGGCAAGCGTAGCCCTATGGGCGTCCGATTTCGTATGATTTGTATCATTCGCCGTCAAAAAAATCTATGTAGGAAAATTCGTCGAACTGACGTTAGATTATATTAGTCCTCCATGAGTTTTCTGTATCTTGCACGTTTGGGTTCTTCGATGCCGAGACGCTTGCACTTGTTGGCTTCGTATTCGGAGTAGGAGCCTTCGAAGAAGAATACCTTGCCGTCGCCCTCATAGGCGAGAATGTGGGTGCAGATGCGGTCGAGGAACCAACGGTCATGACTAATCACGACGGCACATCCGGCGAAGGATTCCAGACCTTCCTCAAGGGCGCGTAAGGTGTTCACGTCTATGTCGTTGGTGGGTTCGTCGAGGAGGAGTACGTTGCCCTCTTGCTTCAGAGCCATAGCCAAATGAAGACGGTTACGCTCACCACCTGAGAGAACGCCACATTTCTTCTCCTGGTCGGCACCAGAGAAGTTGAAGCGAGAGAGGTAGGCACGGACGTTGATGTCGCGACCACCCATGCGGATGAGTTCATTGCCTTGACTGATTACCTGATATACACTCTGGTCGGCCTTGATGTCGTGGTGGCTTTGGTCCACATAGGCGAGTTTCACTGTTTCGCCCACCTCGAAGGTACCACTGTCGGGTTTCTCCAAGCCCATAATCATACGGAAGAGGGTGGTCTTGCCTGCTCCGTTGGGACCGATGACACCCACGATGCCGTTGGGAGGAAGCATAAATTCGAGGTCCTTTATGAGCACCTTATCGCCGTAGGCTTTCGACACTCCGTGGGCTTCGATAACTTTATTGCCTAAGCGCGGACCATTGGGGATGAATATCTCCAGTTTTTCCTCACGTTCCTTCTGTTCCTCGTTCAGCATCTTGTCGTAGGAGTTCAGACGAGCCTTTCCCTTTGCCTGACGCGCCTTGGGAGCCATGCGCACCCACTCCAATTCACGTTCGAGGGTCTTGCGCCGCTTCGAGGCCACTTTCTCCTCCTGTTCCATGCGCTTGGTCTTCTGTTCAAGCCATGAAGAATAGTTGCCTTTCCAGGGTATGCCTTCGCCGCGGTCGAGTTCCAGAATCCAACCAGCCACATCATCGAGGAAGTAGCGGTCGTGGGTGACGCAGATGACTGTGCCTTCGTATTGTTGCAAGTGCTGTTCCAACCAGTCGATACTCTCTGCATCGAGATGGTTGGTAGGTTCATCGAGGAGCAGCACATCAGGTTTCTGAAGAAGCAGTCGGCACAGGGCCACACGGCGACGTTCACCCCCTGAGAGCACACCACAAAGTTGGTCGGCTGGTGGGCAGCGCAGGGCATCCATCGCACGTTCCAGACGGCTATCGAGGTTCCATGCATCGGTGGCATCGATGATATCCTGTAACTCGCCTTGACGGGCAAATAGCTGGTTCATCTTGTCTTCGTCCTCGTAGTATTCGGGCAGACCGAACTTCTGGTTAATCTCTTCGTATTCGGTCAATGCATCTACGATGTTCTGCACGCCCTCTTTCACCACGTCGATGACCGTCTTCTGGTCGTCGAGCTGTGGGTCCTGAGGCAGGTAACCCACAGAGTAACCCGGGGCGAACACTACCTGCCCCTGATATTGTTGGTCGAGACCGGCGATGATTTTCATCAGCGTCGATTTACCTGCACCATTCAATCCGATGATGCCAATCTTCGCTCCGTAGAAGAACGAGAGGTAGATGTTCTTGAGTACTTGTTTTTGGTTCTGTTGGATGGTTTTGCTTACGCCTACCATCGAGAAGATAATCTTCTTGTCGTCTGTTTGTTGTGCCATGTTTCTTGCTTGTTATATTTTGCTTACAAATATCGCAAAATATTTTGGGATGTGCAAGTAAACAAGACTCTTTACAAAGAGAAAACATAAAACCTATGGTCTATGTTTCCTTATGAGGCAAATTACATGGGGGGAAGGCAAATCTCTAGAACTCTGCCAATACTATATAGAAGGGCAAAGAGAATGATGGCCAGAGCCGTCTTGCTGAGTACAGCATTGAGGATGCGTCCCTCGTGATAATATACCATTTGACGCCAGTTGAAGATGTGTAAGGGCAGGTACAGAACAACGAGAAAACTTCTGGAGAAACATAGGAAAACGGCAATCACACCAAAGAGCAGGTATGTCCATTCTGTAGCTTTGGGGCCGATTTTAGTGACCAGCGTCTGTCTCCCTGCATGACGGTCGGTGTCGCGGTCGCGGTAGTTGTTGACCAGCAGGAGGCAGTCGGTTACCAATCCCATGGCCAACCCGGCTTGAAGAATCGAAAGTGGGTATTGGGTAATAGGTATTTGGGGGTGTAGGGGATGTACCTGTAGGTAGAAAGTGGCGCATACGGGCACGATGCCGAAGAACAGAATGACAAGGAGGTCGCCCAAAGCGATGCGCGAGAAGAGCAGACTGTAGATGAAACACCCAATTACACAGGCAACACCGATGACAATCATCCACAGACCGCCCCAGTAGATGAGGGGATAGCCAGTGGCACAGGCTGCAAGGGTGACCAGAACAATACCGCAGAGCATGGCTCGGGGAGTAATCCATCCTTGGCTGCATGCACGTTCGGGTCCCAGACGGTCGGCTTTGTCGGTGCCGTTCTTGTAGTCGAGATAGTCGTTGACGAGGTTGGCATCAATCTGCATAAGCAGGGCAAATAGTGCGCAAAGGAGTGCCGGTTGCCAGATGAAGCAATCGTTGACCCATGCCGATGACAGACCTACGATAACAGGTGCAAGCGCCCCAGTTAGAGTTTTGGGACGCGCTGCCAGATACCATGCTCTGGGGGAATTGGTTATTATGGGTTTGATAGGTTTGATGGGAGTAATGGAATAAATAGAGTTGATAGAATGGATGAGATGTTAATCATCATCTTTGTCTTGTCCCGAAATCTTGCTCTTCTTGTCGTTGAGCAGGTCGAAGCAGAGGTAGGTCTTCTTGGCCGAGAGTACGGTCTTGAACTTTGTCTCGTATTCACGTTTCACGGCCAGTTCCTTTTCATCAGAAGCCCATTTCAGGTCGAGTAGTTTTTGGGCCTGTTTGTCGGTGATGGTGCCGGCTTCAATACTGGGTTTTAGTTTGTCCTTCAGTGAGTCGTACTCTTTGTTGGCCACCTTCTTGTCGGCCAGATAACTGACGAGTAGGGGTCTTAGTTTTTCCTGTACATCACGCTTTATGCCCAGGTTCTGGAGCACGTAGTTTACTCTCATTTCGCTTTTCATTCCAGCCGTAGCTGTAGTGTTGCCCGCAAAGGTAACAAGTATTGCCATCAGGCAAACCATGAACAGTTTGTTTATTCTCATTGTCCTTCGGTTTTGTATAATTGTATGACAAAGGTAGTGCGATAAAGTTAAACAGCCAAGGATTTTTCGAGAAACTTTAGGCGATTCCTTTATTTAACGTCAGTTTTATGAATTTACCTACAGATGTTGATTTTACGGCGAATGGTACAAATCATACAAATTTCTCACTCAAAAATCAAATATAGACGTAGTCTATTCGAATTATTCGAATCATTTGCCGACCCTAATCGTTTTCGTCGTAAACGGCTTCTACCGCTTGCTGTGCAAGAGTTCACGTTATTTTACATCAAAAGTAGGCCGGCCACGCCACATAGGCATATGACGCGGATGGGATTCATTTTGTAAACCGTTGTGGAGACAAAGGCAAAGAGGAACAAGCCTACGCTTATCCAGAACTGCCAAGGACATTGGCTGGGAGTAGAGAAATTCTCCTCGGTCATCAGACAGAGGGAGGCCGCTGCCAATAAGCCGACCACGGCAGGACGGAGCCATGAAAATACGTGCTCTACGATGGGGTGGTGCTTGTAGGCCATGAGGAAACGGCTAATTATGATCATCAGTATGAGCGAGGGAAGCACCACGGCAAAAGTGGCGATGGCACTGCCCAGCACACCCCAATACCAGGCATGCCCGGCATTGGTGAGCGCGGTATATCCTACATAGGTAGCAGAGTTAATACCAATAGGTCCTGGAGTCATTTGGCTGATGGCCACAATGTCTGTAAACTGACCGTTGGACATCCAGTGATAGTGATTAACCACCTCACCCTGAATCATCGATATCATGGCATATCCACCGCCAAAGCCGAAAAGACCAATTTGGAAGAAGGTCAGGAATAATAGTATAAAGAGAGCAAGCATTGGGAAGTACGAGTTATGAATTACGAGTTACGAATTATGAGTTACGAATTGCGAGTTACGAATTACGAGGTGCGAATTATGGTTGTTTGTGCATTACAATTTACCGTCGTTGACTTGTCCGTAGATGTAACCGCCAATGCCAGCCACCAGAATCACGTAGATGGGGCTAACCCCCATCATCCAGATAAGTAGGGTGGCTATGACGGGAATCCACACATTGTAGCGGCTAATTTTTGCCATTCGAGCCATCTTGAATACGGGGGCAGCAATGAGGGCAACCACTGCCGGACGGATGCCACGGAAGATACGCTCGACGTAGATATTGTCGCGAAACTGTTGGAAACAGAGTGCGATGGCCAGGATGATGAGGAACGAGGGTAGGGCAGTGCCCAAAGTGGTAACAATCGCTCCTTTCAATCCTTTCAACTTATAGCCTATAAAGATGCCGATGTTGATGGCAAATATACCCGGACACGACTGAGCCACGGCTATCAGGTCGAGCAGTTCTTCGCGTTCCAACCATCGCTTTTCGTCCACCACCTTTGCCTCGATGAGCGGTATCATGGCATAGCCACCGCCTATCGTGAACAGTCCGATGCGAAAGAAATTACTAAACAGTTCCCACATACACTCTTAATAATTCATAATTTATAATGCACAATTTATAATGCACAATTCATAATGCATAATGCATAATAGGGCTGCGCTCGAATCCTTCATCCCTAATCCTTAATCCTTCTTGCTCCGTAAACTACGCAAGCGTAGCCCTAACGGCCGTCCGATTACATCCTTCATCCTTAACCCTTCATCCTTCACCCTTAATTCTTCACCCTTAACCCTTCATCCTCTCTTCCACCCATCGGCGTGCATTCACGAAAGCTTCAATCCAAGGTGTTACTTCATCCTTGCAACGTTCGGCAGGATAGAATCCGCATTGCCAGGGGAATATGGCGCGTTCCAGGTGGGGCATCATAGCCAGATGGCGACCGTCGGGCGAGCAGATGCCAGCTACCGCATAGTCACTGCCGTTGGGGTTGCCAGGATATTCGGTGTAGTTGTATTTGGCCACGATGTTATAGTCCTCTTCCTTTCCGGGTAATGAGAACTTGCCTTCGCCGTGAGCCACCCAGATGCCCAGTTTAGAACCGCTTAGCGAACCAAACATGACACTCTCGTTCTTGGGAATGGTCAGTCCCAGATAAGCCGACTCAAACTTACGGCTATTGTTGTGCAACATGCGTGGACGTTCCTCATTCTTCACCCTTAATCCTTCTTGCACGGCAAGCGTAGCCCCTTCGGGTCGTCCGATTACATCCTTAATCAATCCCAGTTCCACCATGAGCTGACAACCATTGCAAATACCTAAAGACAGGGTGTCGGGACGACTGTAGAAACGATCTAGGGCTGCCTTGGCTTTGGGATTATAGAGGAAAGCACCAGCCCATCCCTTGGCCGAACCCAGTACGTCGGAGTTGGAGAATCCACCGCAGAAGACAATCATGTTGACATCATCCAGAGTTTCACGTCCCGATACGAGGTCGGTCATCATCACATCCTTCACGTCAAAGCCAGCCAGGTAGAGCGAGTATGCCATTTCGCGTTCGCCGTTCGTACCCTTCTCGCGGATGATGGCGGCGCGTATGCCTGTCGGTTTGCGGCGGTCGGCGCTGATATGGAATTGCGAGAGTTTTCCAGTAAACTTGGGGCTAATAGCCAGTTCAACGGGTTGCTTCTTATAATTCTCAAGACGCTGCTCGGCACATCCGTTCATGCTCTGACGACGGTCGAGCATGTACGACGGACGATACCACACATCGCGCAATGCGTCGATGTCCAGTTTCTCTTCGTATGAGTCTTTGCGCAGAAGTATGGTACGCTCCTTGCAGGGTACACCGATATAAATGTAGGCTATGCCGAGTTCGTCCATCAACTCCTTGAATTCGGCTTCGTGCTTGGTAGCCACCTGAACGACTACGCCTGGGTTTTCGGCAAAGAGAATCTTCGTGAGGTCGTTGTCTCCGAAGTTGTTCAGGTTCACCTTCATTCCACCGTGGGTGTTGGCAAAGCACATCTCTAAGAGTGTGGTAATGAGACCACCGGCTGAGATGTCGTGACCTGCCAGAATCAACCGTTTGCGTATGCACTCTTGCACAGCCTCAAAGGCATCGCGGAAGTATTCAGGATTAGTCACGGTGGGCACGTCGGAACCAATCTTGTCCAGACTTTGAGCGTAGGCGCTGCCGCCCAGACGAAGCTCGTCGAACGAGAAGTCGATATGGTAGAGAGCACTCTTGGGCTCATCAGCCAGAACTGGGCTAACCACCTTGCGGATGTCGCTTACTTCACCGCCGCTGGTGACAATGACGGTGCCAGGAGCAATTACCTTTGAACCGTCAGGATATTTCTGGGTCATGGAAAGACTGTCCTTTCCTGTAGGTACGTTGATACCCAACTCGCAGCAGAAATCGCTCAAGGCTTCCACAGCCTGATAGAGACGAGCATCCTCGCCCTTCTGTGAACGGCAAGGCCACATCCAGTTGGCACTCAGACTTACGCTGTCCAGTCCTTCGGCCAAGGGTGCCCATACGATGTTGGTAAGGCTTTCGGCTACGGAGAGCACACTTCCGGCACAGGGATTGGCCAGACCTGCCTGTGGGGCATGCCCCAAGGCCGTGGCTATGCCCTTACGGCCTCTGTAATCGAGGGCAACTACGCCACAATCGGAGAGTGGCAATTGCAGGGGACCTTGGCATTGCTGACGGGCCACCTTGCCTGTTACCGAGCGGTCAACCTTGTTCGTAAGCCAGTCTTTGCAGGCTACGGCTTCCAAGGAGAGAACCTTTTCAAGTGCGGTACCTATAGTTCCTATGGTTTCTACATCACTGTACTTGCGCTCCATGGTTTCGTCCACCATCACCGTCTTTGGTGAGTGGCCGAACATCTGGGCCACGTCGAGGTCGAAGGGACGTACGCCATCGCCCTGCTCAAAAGCAAAATGGGCATCGCCAGTAGTTTCTCCCACTACGTAAAGTGGTGCACGTTCGCGTTCGGCAATCTTGCGTACGTGGTCGAGGTGCTCCTCCTGTATGAGAAGTCCCATGCGCTCCTGACTTTCGTTGGCGATGATTTCCTTCGACGAAAGGGTGGGGTCGCCGATAGGCAGTTTGGTCATGTCGATGAGACCGCCACACTCCTCAACCAGTTCGGAGAGACAATTGACGTGTCCTGCGCTACCATGGTCGTGAATGCTGACGATGGGGTTTACCTCCTCCTCGCACAGGGCACGAACCAAGTTGTTGGCACGTTTCTGCATCTCGGGGTTGGCACGTTGCACGGCATTCAGTTCTATACCGCTGCTGTATCGGCCTGTGTCCACACTGCTGACCGAGCCGCCGCCCAATCCGATGCGGTAGTTGTCGCCACCTACGACCACAATCTTGTTGCCCTTCTGCGGAGTGCCCTTCAGACAGTCGCGCTTGGTGCCGTAACCGACACCTCCGGCCAACATGATAACCTTGTCGTAGCCGTATTGCTCACCATTCTCTTCATGCTCAAAGGTCAGTACCGAACCGCAGATGAGGGGCTGTCCGAACTTGTTTCCGAAATCGCTGGCACCGTTACTGGCCTTTATCAGGATTTGTTCGGGGGTCTGGTAGAGCCATGGACGTGGCCAGGTGCTGTTGGGGTTGCTGGTCATATAGACAGCTGTGCCGGCTATGGGCCAAGAACCCACACCACCGCCCATGCGGTCGCGGATTTCTCCACCCGTACCCGTGGATGCTCCATTGAAGGGCTCTACGGTGGTGGGGAAGTTGTGGGTTTCTGCCTTGATGCTTATCACGCTTTCGATGTCGCGGATGACAAAGTAGTCGCTTGTCGAGTGGTCGGCAGGTGCAAACTGCTCCACTGTGGGGCCTTGGGCAAAAGCCACGTTGTCTTTATAGGCCGAGATGATGCGGTTGGGATTCTCCTGCGTCGTTTTCTTAATCATTTGGAAAAGACTGCTGGGCATTTCCTTGCCATCGATGATGAACGTACCGCCGAAAATCTTGTGACGGCAATGCTCCGAGTTAATCTGTGCAAAACCAAAGACTTCCGAATCCGTCAGCTTACGGTTCAATTGTTTCTCTATGTTGTGCAGGTATTCTATTTCTTCAGGACTCAAGGCCAGTCCTTCTTCCTCGTTGTAGGCTTCAATGTTGTCTATCAGACGTATGGGGGCAGGTTGTATATCGACGGTGAAGATGTCTTGGTCGAGCCCTTTGTACAGGCGTTGCAACATGGGGTCGTGGTCGGCATTCTCTGATGCTACGGGGAAGTATTCCTCAATGCGCACGATGTCCGTGATGCCCATGTTCTGGGTAATCTCTACGGCATTGGTGCTCCAGGGGGTCACCATTTCCCGGCGTGGACCGATGAAGCAGCCCTGTAGCTCCTTATTGTCCTCAACGGAGGCTTCGCCATATAGCCAGCATAGTTTCTCAATGTCTGTGTCCGACAGGTTCTGCTTGCTCTGTGTTGCAATGATGGTCTGTTGCGGAGTCTTGAAGAAAGTAATTGTCATATCTGTTTGAAAATAAAAGGCCGTGGATGATGAGACCCACGGCCGAGTTTTGTTACTTATTTGTTCTCTTGGTTGTTTAAGGCAGTTCCCTTTTCCATGGCAATTTCCCATCCCAGGGCACTGGCACCGAGCACGGCAGCTTTTGCGTCGTCGAGTTGACTTACGAGCATCTTAGCTTTGCCGCGATATATCTTCAGTACGCTTGCATCGTAGGCTCGCTTGATGGGTTCCATCAGCAGGTCACCGGCTTTCATCAGTCCACCGAAGAAAACGAAGGCTTCAGGGCTGTTGAAAGCCGCAAAGTTGGCACATGCCTCGCCCAACATACGGCCAGTGAACTCGAATATCTCTTTGGCCACTTCGTCGCCCTTGCCGGCAGCGATGCTTACGTCCTTACTTTCAATCTGGTCAAGAGGAATCTCACGGAGCAGGCTCGGACGGTCGGTGGTTGTGAGAATCTCACGCGCCGTACGTGCCACACCTGTTGCCGAGCAATAGGTTTCCAGACAGCCCTTACGGCCACAACCGCATTCGCGTCCGTTAGGATCTACAATGACGTGTCCCAGTTCACCGGCCATGCCGTCGCAACCGTACACCATCTGTCCGTTTACCACAATACCGCTGCCTACGCCTGTACCCAGGGTTATCATGATGAAGTTCTTCATGCCCTTGGCAGCACCATAGGTCATTTCTCCTATGGCGGCGGCATTGGCATCGTTGGTCATGGCTACGGGTATGCCCAGTGCATCGCTGAACATCTTGGCGAGGGGCACCACATTGCGGCCCCAAGGCAGGTTAGGAGCAAACTCTATGCAACCAGTGTAGTAGTTTCCGTTGGGGGCTCCGATGCCCATAGCACGGATTTTGTCAATACCGCCAACTTGGTCGATAATTTTCTTCAACTCCACCACGCAGTCGTCAACGTACTGCTGTGCATTGTCGTTGTGTCCCTTTGTCTTTACAGAGGTTTCTGCTACAACTTTGGCGTTGGCATCCACGATGCCGAATACCGAATTGGTACCTCCAAGGTCGAGACCAATTACATAGGATTTGTCGTTTTGGTTCATAAGATTCAGATGTTTAGGTTAACCGTGTTGCAAAGGTAATAAAACTTCAACGAATTAGCAACTTCTTTGTCTATATTCTCTCCTTTTTTTATTCATGATGGTAGGGTTCGCCACGTATGATGGTCATGGCGCGGTACACCTGTTCCACAAAGAACAACCTTATCATCTGGTGGGAGAAGGTCATTTGCGAGAGCGAAATCTCCTCTTGGGCCAGTTCGTGTATTTGTCGGGCAAAACCGTAAGGACCTCCAACTATGAACACCAGTCGGCGCGGTGCAGCGGCCATTCGTTTCTGCATCCACGAGGCAAAGTCTATGCTCCTCCTTTCCTTTCCGTGTTCATCTAACAAAACGATATAATCGCCTGGCTGCAAGGTTTTTTTAAGTAATTCGGCTTCTTCTGCCTTCTGCTGTTCCTGACTCAAGTTCTTGGCGTTCCTGAGTTCGGGTATCACCTGCATTTCAAAGGACATGTAATGACCAATGCGTCCGATGTACTCGTCCGTCAGTGTCGCTATTCGCCTGTCCGTAGTTTTGCCAATAACAATAAATATGGTCTTCATCGATTACGAAGATATGATTAAGTTAGCGAGGACGAAGTCAAAGTTACGAAATAATTCTTAATTCTTAACTCTTACTTCTTAATTAATTTGTATTTTTGCCATGTAGTATTATAAATTGTAATTATAAAATAACGTGAGTTCGAAGAAAACGATTAGTGTCGGCGTAATCGGTTTTCCGCTTGCGTAGGGCAACGGAGCAAGAATGATTCGAACTATTCGGATAGACTGTGTCTATATTTGATATCTGAGTGAAAAATTCTCGCACAGCGAGCGTAGCCCTATGGGCGTCCGATTTCGTATGATTTGCACCATTCGCCGTTAAAATTAATATGTAGGCAAATTCGTCGAATTGACGTTAAAATAACACTCCGCAGGCAATCCCCGCCCTTTTAAGGGGAGGGGTAGGGGTGGGGTACTTCTCACCTCGTTCTCGGATAAATAAAAACACAAACTAATGCATTACAACAGCGCAAAGGCAAATACCCACGAACAAACGGAGAAGCGTCGTTCGCTTCGTAGCCATGCAACCCCTGCAGAAGCATTGTTATGGCGTATGCTTAAAGGACGTGGGGCTGGTGGATTTAAGTTCCGTCGGCAACAAGGGATAGGTCCATACGTGCTGGATTTCTATTGCCCAGAAGTGCGGCTTTGTGTGGAGTTGGACGGTAGTTCGCATGACTATAAGCAGGAGTATGACGGGTTGCGTACTGAATTCCTTAATGCACAGGGTATTGAGGTTGTCCGTTTCCGTAACGAGCAGCTTTGGACGAATGTAGAGGGTGTGCTGAAGGAGATTGTTCGTGTGGCGGAGGAGATAAAGGGTAGGATGGCACCCCACCCCTGCCCCTCCCCTTAAAGGGGCGGGGAGTGCCTGACGGTTTGAATACGCTCCCTTGAAGGGGTGGGGAGTGCCTGACGGTATGGGTGGGCAGAGAGATAAATTGTATGAAAGGATGATGGTGCTGACAACAAAAAGCGACTCATTCTTTGTTGTTCCATATTTATTTTATATATTTGCAGGTGAATAGAAATTCTTAATTATTATTTGTTAATTCTTAATTGGTAATATGTTAAGTGTAAGTGAACTGAACGACCGCCTGATAGACCTCGCTTTTGCTGAGGACATTGGCGACGGAGACCATACCACATTGTGTTGCATCCCCGAGGATCAGATGGGAGAGAGTAAGTTGTTAATCAAGGAAGAAGGCATCTTCGCCGGTGTGGAGATTGCCAAGCAAGTGTTTCATCGCTTCGACCCCACGTTGGAGGTGGAAGTGTATATTGAGGATGGGGCACACGTGAAACCTGGTGACATCGTGATGAGCGTGAAAGGCAAGGAGCAGAGTCTCTTGCAGACGGAGCGCCTGATGCTGAACATCCTTCAAAGGATGTCGGGCATTGCCACCATGACGCACAAATACCAGCAGGCTCTCATCGATGCCGGCACCAAGACGCGTGTCCTCGACACCCGTAAGACCACACCGGGCATGCGCATGTTGGAGAAGGAGGCCGTGAAGATAGGCGGTGGCATGAATCACCGTATCGGTCTCTTCGACATGATTCTCTTGAAGGACAACCACATCGACTTCTGCGGCGGTGTACACAACGCTATCTCTCGTGCGAAAGCATACTGTAAGGAGAAGGGCAAGGACTTGAAGATTGAATGTGAAGTGCGCAATTTCAAGGAACTGGACGAAGCTTTGGCCGAAGGCTGCGACCGCATTATGTTTGATAACTTCACACCCGAAGACACCAAGAAGGCTGTGGAGATAGTGGCTGGTCGTGCCGAGACAGAATCCAGCGGTGGCATTACCTACGACACGATGATACCATACGCCAAGGCAGGTGTCGATTTCATCTCCTTCGGTGCCCTCACGCATAGTGTAAAGGGGCTTGATATGAGCTTTAAGGCAGCTGGAAGCGATAAGCTTCAAATTAAAAAGTAAAAATTAAAAAGTAAAAATGAAACGCATTCTAATTCTTTTTTTACATTTTACATTTTACATTGCGATGCAATCGCACGCTTGTACAAATTTGATTGTCGGCAAGAAGGCCAGTGCTGATGGCAGCGTAATTGTAACCTATAGTAGTGACGACTACGGGGCTTACGGCTACCTGTTCTACCAGAAGGGCGGTAAGCACCAGCCTGGGGAGATGCGCAAACTCTATCACTACGAGAGTAACAACTACCTCGGCGAGATACCCGAGGTCGACTCTACCTACGCAGTTATCGGCCTTACCAACGAGCACCAGTTGACCATACTGGAAACCACGTGGGGAGGTCGTGAGGAACTGGCTGATTCTACGGGTTTGTTCGACTACGGAAGCCTGATGCAAGTGACCCTGCAACGTGCTCGCACGGCTCGCGAAGCCCTGCAGGTAATGACCAGCCTCGCAGAGAAATACGGCTATCAGAGCGAGGGAGAGTCCTTCACTATTGCCGACCCCAACGAGGTGTGGGTGATGGACATGATAGGCAAAGGTCCTGGTGGTGGTGCCCCCGTGTGGGTGGCTGTGCGCATTCCCGATGATTGCATCTCGGGTCATGCCAACCAGAGCCGCATCCATCAGTTCCCTCTCAAGGACAAGGAGAACTGCATATACGCGAAGGATGTCATCACCTTTGCCAAGCAGAAGGGATATTTCACGGGTAAGGACAAGGACTTCTCCTTTGCCGATGCCTATAATCCTCTCGACTTCGGCGGTGCCCGCTATTGCGAGGCTCGTGTGTGGAGTTTCTTCAACAAGTGGGCGGCTATGGACATGAAGCCTTTCCTAAAGTATGCAATGGGTGAAGACCTTAAGGCTGAGCCCTTCCCCCTCTACGTGCAACCCAAGGCGAAACTTACAGTGCAGGATGTGAAGAACATGATGCGCGACCACTACGAGGGTACGCCTATGGAGATACAGAGCGACCTCGGTATGGGACCGTATGAGATGCCCTATCGTCCTACACCCCTAACTTGGGAGGTGGATGGTAAGAAGTATTTCAACGAACGTCCCATCTCTACCCAGCAAGCCAGTTGCATCTATGTCGCACAGATGCGCTCGTGGTTGCCCGACTATGTGGGTGGCGTGCTGTGGTTCGGTAACGACGATGCCAACATGGTAGCCATGGTGCCCATCTACTGCTGTACCGTAGATGCCCCCGAGTGCTTCAACGAGAAGACGGGCGACACGTTCACCTTCTCCTTCAAAAGCGCCTACTGGATGCAGAACTGGGTGGCCAATATGGTATATCTGCGCTACTCGTTGCTCTTCCCCGAACTCCAGAAGGTTCGCGACAAGTTGGAGAGCGACTTCAATGCCCTGCAACCCGAGGTGGAGAAGAATGCCCTCAGTATGACCGAAGTCGAGGCCAAGAAGTACCTGTCCAATTACAGCTACAAGCAGAGCGCACGGATGATGGACGACTGGATGCGGCTTGCCCAACTCATCGTAGTGAAGTACAACGATATGGCCGTGAAAAAGGTTGATGAACAAGGCAATTACCTGAAAACCCCAGGTGGCAATCAGTTACCCGTCAACCGTCCGGGTTATCCCGAACGCTACCGTCGTGCGATAGTGAAGGAGGCTGGAAGCCGTTATGAAATAAAATGAGACCCCTTACCCCAAGCCTCATCCCCTAACCCCCTCTCCAAGGGGCGAGGGTGAAGCCTCCGGCGACGAGGGGAGTGGTTACTTTTGAAAGCGTGAAATATATAAAATTATAATATTAACCATTAATTAAGAAATCCTCACTCTTCAGTGGTATATACGCCCTCCCCTCGGGGAGGGAATGGGGAGGGGGTCATTTATTATTATGGATAACGAACTAATCAAGAAATGCGAAGCTGAGGCCCAGAAGTGGCTCGCTTCCAGTGTGTACGATGCCGATACGAAGGCAGAGATTCGGGCTATGCTCGAGAGTGAAGACAAGACGGCTTTGGTGGATGCTTTCTACCGGACGTTGGAGTTCGGAACGGGTGGTTTGCGTGGCATTATGGGTGCCGGTACCAACCGCATGAATAAGTATATCGTGGCAATGGCTACTCAAGGCTTTGCCAATTACATCAACAAGGCTTTCCCCGAGGGAGGAAAGAGTGTTGTCGTAGGTCACGACTGTCGTAACAACGGACGTATGTTTGCTGAGACTGTGGCCAACATCTTCTCGGCCAACGGCTTGAAGGTATATCTCTTCGAGAGTCTCCGTCCTACGCCCGAAATCAGTTTTGCCATCCGTCACCTCGGTGCCGTGGCTGGTGTCAATGTTACTGCCTCTCACAATCCCAAGGAGTACAATGGTTACAAGGCTTATTGGGAGGATGGAGCACAGGTGTTGGCTCCCCACGATAAGGGTATCATTGATGAGGTGAACAAGGTGGCCATCGAGGATGTGAAGTTCGAGGGTAATCCCGACCTTATCAAGATTGTAGGTGGTGAACTCGACTACGACTATATGATGGCCGTGCGCGAGGCACGCATCGATGCTGATGTCATCGAGCGTCAAAAGGATCTCAATATCGTTTACAGTGCCATGCACGGAACGGGTCGTGTCATCGTTCCCCTCTGTCTGCGTAGCTGGGGCTTCCAGAACATCAACGTCGTGCCCGAGCAGATGGTTATCGACGGCAACTTCCCCACAGTCGTAAGTCCCAACCCCGAGAATGCCGAGGCTATGACGCTGGGCATGAAACTGGGTACAAAGTTGAATGCCGACTTGGTTATTGCCAGCGACCCCGATGCCGACCGTCTGGCTATCGTATGCCGCAATCCCCAAGGTGAGTGGGTTATCATCAATGGTAACCAGACAGCCATGATGTTCTGCTACTATATCATTAAGAACAAGATTGCATTGGGGCAGCTCAAGCCCTCTGACTTCCTCGTAAAGACCATCGTTACCACTGAGGTTATTGCTGAGATGGCCAAGAAGAACAACGTGGAACTGCGTGACTGCTACACCGGCTTCAAGTGGATTGCCCGTGAGATTGCCATCAGCGAGGGTAAGCAGAAGTACATTGGCGGTGGCGAGGAGAGCTTCGGTTTCCTGCCCTACGATAAGGTGCGTGACAAGGATGCTCCTGCCAGCATCTGTCTCATTTGTGAGATTGCCGCTTGGGCAAAGGATCAGGGTAAGACCCTCTTCGACCTCCTCATTGATATCTATAAGGAGTACGGCTTCTCTTACGAACACACCATCAATGTCGTTCGTCCCGGAAAGTCTGGTGCCGACGAGATTAAGCAGATGATGGTGGACTTCCGTGGTGCCAAGGCTCCGAAGGACATTGCCGGCAGCAAGATTGTCTGCACAAAGGACTTCCAGGCTCTGACGGCTACTGACGCCGAGGGCAATGTCATGAAGCTCGACATGCCTGCAACCTCCAACGTGCTGCAATGGTTCTGTGCTGATGGTACGAAAGTCAGTGTGCGCCCCAGCGGTACCGAACCTAAGATTAAGTTCTACGTAGAGGTGAAGGGTAAGATTGGCTGTGCAGACTGCTATCCTGGTGCCGTGGCCGATGCCCAGAAGAAGGTAGAAGCGATTAAGGCCAGCCTTGGACTTTGATAAGGCATAATTGGTGTTGAACGATTTGTATTTTGCATACTGTCAAGGGGATGTACTTCTCACTCGTGAGGGGAACATCCCCTTTGGTGATACCCCTCCTGTGGAGTTTCAGCCGTGGGAGCATGTGACAGACATTCTTTACGCTTCACATTCTGTCCACATCTACCATCTTGACCGTCCTGTCACAGGTCATCCCGACCTGCAGATGATGGGGCTGCGAAAGACATTTGAGATTCTATCACCTGAGATGTACAGTTTGGCAGGCAAGTGTGCCGAACTGGTATATTGGGATCAGAACTCGAAGTACTGCGGTTGTTGTGGGGCTCCCATGAAATGGCATACGGAAATATCGAAACACTGTACGGAATGTGGTAAGGAACTATGGCCGCAGTTGGCAACAGCAATCATCGTTCGCGTAACGCGTAGTGTGCCGAATCCAAATGAATCCTCTCTCCTCTCTCCACTCTCCACTCTCTACCAAGAGGAAATACTACTCGTCCACGCCCATAACTTCCGGACGGGCTATTTCGGTTTGGTGGCCGGTTTTGTGGAAACAGGAGAGACGTTGGAAGAGTGTGTGCGTCGCGAGGTATGGGAAGAAACCCATCTCCGAGTGAAGAACATTCGCTACTTTGCTTCTCAGCCTTGGCCTTATCCTGCAGGTCTGATGGTGGGTTTCACGGCAGAGTACGAAAGTGGGGAACTGCAGTTGCAGCGTTCAGAACTGGGTGGAGGTGGATGGTTCCGTAAGGACAACCTGCCGATTATTCCCAATCGCTCCAGTCTTGCCAGATGGCTTATCGATGATTGGCTCAAATCAATGGATAATGTTTAATTGATAATGTACAATGGATAATGCATAATTGATAATGAAACGGTTGATTCTTGTGGCTATGTCATTTCTCTCTCCTCTCACCTCCTTCTTCTCCTCTCTATATGCCAACCCGACGCACGAAGTCCATTTGAAGTGGATACACACCAGCGACGTACACGGGTCGTTGTTCCAATACGACTACCTCAAGAAACGTAACGTCAATGGCGGACTGTCGGCTATCTATGCATACACTCAGAATCTGTTACAGGAGTATGGCGAACGGCTCATCCTGACCGACGGGGGAGACTGTCTGCAGGGACAACCTACGGCTTACTACTACAACTTCATCGACACCCAGTCGCCACACCTCGTGGCCGAGGCTATGAACCAGATGGGATATGTCTGCGGAGCCATCGGTAACCATGACATAGAAACAGGGCATCCCGTTTATGACCGTTGGATAGCCCAGTGCAAGTTCCCCATCTTGGGAGCCAACGTGGTAGATATGAAGACGGGCAAACCTTATCTCCAGCCCTACCATATTATTAAGCGTGAGGGGGTGAAGATTGCCATCCTCGGCTTGCTCACTCCGGCCATTCCCTATTGGCTTCCCGAGCAAATGTGGTCGGGCTTGCGTTTCGAGGACATGGTGGCCTCGTCACGCAAGTGGATGGAAATTATCAAGAAGAAGGAGAAGCCAGACCTCGTGGTAGGTATCTTCCACAGCGGATACGACGGAGGTATCGTCACACCCGAATATTATGAGAATGCCACAAAGATGGTAGCTGAGCAGGTGTCGGGCTTCGACCTCATTTGCTATGGACACGACCATCTGGCCGCAACGCATTACCTGAAGAACCGCGAGGGAGGAGAGGTTGTTGTGGTGGGACCTACCAGTCAGGGAAAACGCATTGTCGAGGCAGACCTCGTGCTTACGTTGGATAAGCGGGGTAGGGTAGTGAAGAAGCAGATAACGGCGGAGGTACCATTTATTAGAGGAGAGAGGAGAGAAGATAGAAGAGAGAGAAATGAAATTGCAGATGAGGGGGCAGATGTATCCTCTCTCCACTCTCCACTCTCTTCTCTCCTCAATTTTGAGAATACATTCTCCTCTCAGCGTGATACCCTGAAGAAATGGGTTGACCAACCCATCGGGCGTCTGTCCAAACCCATCTACGAGCGCGATGCCTTCTTTGGTAGCAGTGAGTTTATCGACCTCATTCATCAGATGCAACTCGACTTGACGGGAGCTGACATCAGTTTGGCTGCTCCGCTCTCGTTCGATGCTTATTTGTCAGCCGATACCCTCCGTGTCAGCGACATGTTCGCGCTCTATAAATACGAGAACCTGCTATACACCATGCGCATGACAGGACGCGAAATCAAGAACTTGCTGGAGATGTCCTACGGTCTATGGACCAATCAGATGAAAGGTCCGGACGACCACCTTCTGCTTCTCGACTTGGAGTCGGGCAATGAACGACGCAACGGACTGAAGAACCTCTCCTTTAACATGGATTCGGCGGCTGGCATTCTTTATACGGTAGATGTGTCTAAGCCTGAGGGCGAGCGCATTGTCATTCAGAGCATGGCCGACGGGACACCTTTCTCGCTCGACAGAGACTACAGGGTAGCCGTCAATAGCTATCGTGGAAACGGGGGTGGTGAACTTGTCACCCGTGGTGCTGGCATCCCCCATGCCGAACTTGCTAACCGTATCATGGATTGCACAGAAAAGGATCTACGTTATTATCTCATGCAACGCATCATCGCCGAGAAGGTCCTCACTCCCCGAAAACTCAATCATTGGCGTTTTGTGCCCGACGAGTGGGTCAAGGCAGCCATCGAACGCGACCGTAAAATACTGTTTAAATAATACAGCCCACCCCGGCCCTCCCTAAGGGAGGGGGAAGAAGCCCCCCTCCATCTCCCCCGAGGGGGAGAGACTTCAAAACGTATTAGACTGGATGACAAGTTGCAAAAGTGACCTCTCTCCTCTCTCTTCTCTCCTCCCTCTAAACTTCTAACCCTCTCACCTTCTAACCCTCTAACCTTCTAAACCTCTCACTTCTCACCTTATTATTGTAACTTTGGATAAGTTACTCTGTCTCGGCATAAAAAACAAACGAATTTGTTTTGTTCTGCGCTCGACTTTTCGTAACTTTGCAAGGTTTTTGCAAAAATGATAATAAGATGGAAAAAAGAAAATCAATATTGGTCGCCCTCATGGCCATGTTTGCCTTTACGGCTCAGGCACAGGAAGAACTGATGAAGTTCGGCGATTTTGAGTCATGGATAACCCGTACCATCAAGGAAAGCGGCATTATTGGTGGAAAGACCAAGAAACTGGTGGAAGTAGGTCCGACCATGAACTACCAGCAAAAGGTGTACCACAACCAAGGCGGTTCACCCTGGGCCACGAGTAACATCTATGCCCATGTGAGTGGTATCTCCAAGACAAACACCAGTGTGTACAAGGATACCCATAACAGTGGTACTTGCGTGAAGTTGAAAACCCACGTCGAGGGTGTGAAGGTGCTGGGCATCGTAAACATCCATGTGATTGCTGCCGGTTCTATCTTCACGGGCGAAATGAAGGAACCCATCACCAGCAGTTCCAATCCCTTCCGCTATCTGAACCTTGGTATTCCCTTTACCAAGAGACCCAAGGCCGTGAAGTTCGACTACAAGGTGCATCTCTCCGATTCGGCCTGTGTCCGCATGACAGGTTTCAGTCGTAAGAAAGTGATGACGTACAAGGACTATCCCGACGTGCAGTGTGTTCTCCAAAAACGCTGGGAAGACGAGGATGGCAACATCCATGCCCTGCGTGTGGGAACACTCATCCATCGCTTCACCACGGCAACCAAAGGCTGGCACGAAGGTAGCTCGTTCGAGATTCATTACGGTGACATCACGGGCGAAAGCTTCTATCGCGACTATATGGGACTCATCACGGGCGACGCCACCATGTATGCCACCAACAGTGCCGGTAAGCAGGTGAAAATCCTCGAAGAAGGCTGGGCCGCACCCGACGAGACCCCAACCCACCTGATACTGAAGTTCAACAGCAGTTGCTGTGGTGCCTACATCGGTTCGCCGGGTAATACCCTTTGGCTGGACAATGTGAAACTGGTATATTGATTTACTATTTACTATTTACTATTTTCGATTTATTTTATCATTTGGTTATTTAGCTATTCCTTTCGCTGCGGTGCAACACAAATAATCAAATGGTTAAATTGTACAATAAATAGTAAATCGTAAATTGCCAAATTGTAAATGATGAAGACTCCCTATTATCTTGTTGAGGAAAGGTTGCTTCGCCGCAATCTTTCTTTGATTCGTCGGGTTGCTGAAGAGAGCGGTGCCGAAGTGATACTTGCTTTCAAGGCATTTGCCCTATGGAAGACGTTCCCCATCTTCCGGGAGTACATCAGTCACACCACAGCCAGCAGCCCTTACGAGGCACGTCTGGCTATGGAAGAATTTGGATCGCCTGCCCACACCTATTCTCCTGCCTATACAGAGCAGGACTTTGCCACCATCTTGGCGTGCAGTAGCCACATCACGTTCAACAGCCTCAGTCAGTATCGTCGATTCATGCCGATGGTGGAGGCTTATAATCACGAACATCCCGAGAAAAGAGTTTCCTGCGGATTGCGTGTGAATCCCGAATACAGCGAGATAGAAACCGAACTTTACAACCCCTGTGCCCCCGGCAGCCGTTTCGGTGTTTTGGCGGAAAAAATAATGGAGCAAGGTGCAAGGTGCAAGGAGCAAGAATGTATTGGAGGGGAGCAAGGAGCAGGGAGCAGGGAGCAAGAGGTATGTATTGGAGGGGAGCAAGGAGCAGGGAGCAGGGAGCAAGAGGTATGTATTGGAGGGGAGCAAGGAGCAGGGAGCAGGGAGCAAGAATGTATTGGAGGGGAGCAAGGTGCAAGGTGCAAGGATGAAACGCAAGCAGCAAAACTATCCTCTTGCTCCTTGCACCTTGCCCCCTGCTCCTCACAATCCCCCTGCCCCTCAGAATCCCCTATCGAGGGTTTTCATTGCCACAACCATTGCGAAAGCTCTGCCGAGGCCTTGCAGGAGAGCCTACGCCACTTGGAGGAGAAGTTCGGCCGTTGGTTGCCACATCTGAAGTGGCTCAACTTGGGTGGCGGTCATCTGATGACTCGTAAGGACTACAACGTACCCTTGCTTATCCAGTTGATTCGCGACCTGCGGACAAAATACCCCAACCTGCGTATCATTCTCGAACCGGGTTCTGCCTTTGCCTGGCAAACAGGCCCACTGGTATCTTCCGTTGTCGATATCGTGGAGAACCACGGCATACGTACCGCCATTCTCGACGTGTCCTTCACCTGTCACATGCCCGACTGTCTCGAGATGCCCTATCAACCCGAAGTTCGGGGAGCAAAGGCCGAATGTCAAATGTCAAATGGTAAATGTCAAATGGTAAATGGTAAATGGCTTTACCGTCTCGGTGGAAACAGCTGTCTCTCTGGCGATTTCATGGGAATGTGGGAGTTCGACCATGAACTGCAGATAGGGGAGAAGGTCATTTTCGAGGACATGATACACTACACCACAGTCAAGACCACCATGTTCAACGGCATACACCACCCCTCCATCGTCCTCCGTCATTTGGATGGCACCGACGAAGTGCTCCGTCAATACACCTACGAGGACTATCGCGACCGCATGTGCTGACCTTATTGCCGCGAAAAGAGCACAATTCTCTCCTTTCCATGTTTTTTTTTTATTTTTAATTTTTAATTTTGAAATTTATTCGTATCTTTGTGCATCATATATGATTCGTTAAACGTCATAATACGGATTTATACATAAAATACGATGCATAACGAATACCTCTTTGACCCCTATCCGTTGTCTCTGACCATGGAGCGGTTGGCTGCCAATGTGAAGGCTCGGCGCTTGGAGAAGAAACTATCCACCAAAACTTTGGCGGAGATGAGTGGTGTGCCAGCTTCGAGCATACAGCGTTTTGAGTTGAAGCACTCTATTTCGTTGGAATCCTATGTAAAGCTGGCTAAAGCCTTGGGCTATTCAGAGGAAATTATGCAGTTGCTGGCCGAACCGAAGTATGATACCATGGAGGAGCTGCTGGAAATCAATAGGAATAAAACAAGGAAGCGAGGTGTGTGATGAAGGATGTTAGGGCCGTGTCTGTCATGTATCATGGGCGTAGGGTGGGCACTCTGTCCATGGGCAATCGATATTGTTGCCAGTTCGAGTATGATAAGGAATGGCTAAACGACGGTTTCTCGATATCTCCTCTTCTTCTGCCTTTGAAGACGGGACTTTTTACGGCAGACTATCATCCCTTTAATGGAAACTTTGGTATCTTTGAAGACAGCCTTCCCGGAGGCTATGGGGAATATCTGTTGCAGAAAATGATGCGCAGGGAAGGCATTGACTATCGAAGCTTTTCGCCCGTACAACGTCTGAGCATTGTTGGAAACTTGGGTATGGGCGCACTTTGCTATGTGCCAGAAACCAAGGTCGCACTTAGTTTTAGGGAGGCAACCCTCGACGAGATGCAACAAATGGCACTTGACGTGCTTTCTGAGAAGACAGAGGACAACATCGACTTGCTATTCTCGGGCAGCTGTAACTCGGGCGGTGTCCGTCCCAAAAGCATTGTACATACGGAGGATGGTCACTGGTTGGTGAAATTTCGGCATACCTATGACCCCAAAGACATCGGCCGGCAGGAATTTCACTACAACGAACTGGCAAGACGAGCCGGCATAGAGGTTCCTGAGTTTAAACTATTTGAGGGTAAATATTTTGCAACACGTCGTTTTGATATAGGTTCACAGGGCGAACGACTTCACATGGCAACGGCCAGTGCGCTCCTCAACGAACCTATTCGGCCTCCCAAAATGGATTACCATACATTGCTGCAGTTGACAGGTTATCTGACCCAGTCGGCAGATGCCGTTGAGCAGCAGTTCCGTCGCATGGTGTTCAATCACTATGCCCGAAACTTCGACGACCATGCCCGTAACTTCAGCTTCATCTATACCGATGGCCGTTGGCGGCTCTCTCCTGCATACGACCTCACCAACGACCAGACACTGGGCGAACATGCCACAACCATCAACTTTAAGGGAAAACCCACCGACGAAGATATGATAACCATAGGCATGAACATAAAAATGTCGCGACAAAGGTGTCAGCAAATCATAGAAGAAGTAAGGAATGTCCTGAAGGAAGATATTTAATGTGAGTTTTTGGCAAGAACTCACGTTAATGTATAATGTATGTTAATGTATAATGTTCAATGTTCTAACCAGACGGCCTTTGGCCTACGCTCGCTGTGCGAGAAATCGGACGCAAAGCTACGCTTGCGTAACAACGTGGAGCAAGAATGTTCAATGTTCAATGTCTTAATCCCTAACGACAAAGGGAATCGTTGATTCAGCCCAAGGTAACGACAACCGTAGCCTAATAGGGCAGTGACGTTCGTCCGATACGGACAACGGCCATTGTCTGAGGGCGCAAGGCCTACTACCCGATACGGACAACGGACATTGTCCCATGGCGCAAAGCCTACGACCCGCACGGGCAACGTCTCGTGTCTGCACGTGTGAAAGTTATCGTAGTTGAAGATAGTGGGCAACGCCTCCGAGCGTTGCAGGACGACAGTCTTTTGACCTCATTTCCTACAAGCAAAGCTCGGAGGCGTTGCCCACTAAATTCCCTCAGTTCGTACAACTAAGATATGGTGGTTGCCCCAATCAAATTCCCCTCCTCCGGGGAGGAGGGGTAGGGGTGGTAGCGTCAAGAGGAAAAGTTGGGATTAGTGCGCAGCCTATTATACATTTTACATTTGCCATTTTACATTTGCCATTAAAATTTTCTCTTTTCTCTTTTCATTTTTATCTATTCTTTGTATCTTTGTCGTGTTGATTACTAATTTATTACGTGAAATGCCGGAGATAGCTCGTTTTTACGGTATAATCATAAAGATGTTCTTCAAGCCTAAAGAACATGAACCGGCTCATATACATGCGCTCTACAACGAATATGTTGGTGTTTTTGACATCCATACATTAGATATGACAGAGGGCGATATGCCTCAACGTGCCCAGTTGTTGATTCGTGAATGGTTGGGAATTCATAAGGACGAGTTGCTTAATATGTGGCAGACACAACGAATAGTAAAACTTCCACCACTTTGAAAACATGATACCGCGTATAAAGTCATTTGAGCCGATGGAGGGTTATCGTTTACGCGTAACCTTCGATGACGGGTATGTCGTGTACTACGATGTACTTGATGACATACGCACAATCCCAGCGTTTCAAGATTTGCAGAACGTCTATGGCTTGTTCCAGCATGCTCAACTCGATGATAGTCGTACGTGCATCTATTGGAACGATGAAATAGACCTCCCCAGCGATACCATATACGAATATGGCACTCAGGACAACGGCCTCCTTTGTGTAGCCGAGGATAATCCACCAGAATATAACGGAAACTTTAAATAATTACGCCAATGAACAGATAAACGCATAGATTAGACATATAGAAGAAGCGTCCGCTTTGAATCTTGCTTTCAGAAATTTCGCCAAAAATAATGAAGCAACCAAGAGTAAAAAGCTCGGATGCTCACGCCATAGACCGACTGGCATTGGCTATAGTCTGAAGATAGTAAGAAATTAGTTCCTATTCATCACGCTTTCAGCCAATAGGTACACTCGCGTACCGAGAGTTTGCGGCCAACGGTCATTCGGATTCTTGTCCAATGCCCTTGCCCGCTCTATAGCATCTTCTACATGAGCTATCAAAGCTAGTGCATCGTAGGATGACTCATGATAAGAACCCATCTTCAGACGCAACCGAACCTTCAAATATGGGTCGCCATTTTTAGACTTTCGGCGATTCTCTATCCATTGTTTCTGTTCTTCGGGTGTCAGCAATGCTGAATCTTCTATATGCAATAATAGCCAAAGTTCGAAACAGGGATTGCTTAAAGCCATGTGCATAGCAACTTCCTGCGAACATTCCGTAGCAACACGAGAAAGCATGGCCTCAGTCCAGCGGTCTTTGTCTACTACTAACCAGAGTTCGTCATCCGCCTCTAACTCATATTGGCTTTTGTAGTCATTGAGTTGTTTTAACACATGGTCTGGACTGGAGTTGTTCTGCTCTGCTTCACTTCGTTCCAGGATATGTACGTGCACACGGGGATTGGTATATTCTTTGGCTAATGCCTTGAAATATATCTGCTCCGTGTCTTTGCCCTCGGAGGCTATGACTATAAGGCGAGCGTCACGAAATGCCTCACGACGTTCGCGCATCAAACTATTCCTGCTTCGCATAATCCCAATGAATATTATTCAGTTCGCCAAAGAATGGTATCGCTCCATAGCGACCGTTCAGATAACCTTTCTGAACATTCTCTCTTGGTTTGTACTCACAAAGTGAAGACAAATGGCTTTCTCCTTTCTTATCTTTCTCCACAAACCAGACTTCGTCTTGGCGGATAGGGGCTGTAGAAAGTAGATTAGATTCGTGTGTCGTGCATATTAACTGCATTTGCGAATCGCTTCTGAGCAGACTGTTATACATCTCTAATAATTTCAATGTCAACATCGGGTGTAAGCTCCTGTCAACCTCGTCAATCACATAGACAGCATCATTAGCACGCATATCAATAAGCATTGGAATGAAATCGAACAAGCGTGACGTTCCATCAGACTCTTCGAACATTTCGAAGATATAATCTGAATTACTGCCATCCTTCTTGTGTATGGTTTTCAGCTCATACCACTTCAGATTCTTCGACTTATCTTTTTCTGCAAAGATGAAGCGGTTCTCATTGTGAATCACTACACCAGTTTCGGAGCCTTTGCCTTCAAGACTTTCCTCAATCTTTTGACGGATTTCGTCGGGAATGCCCAACTCTTCAGGTTTAGACTCTACGCGACGAAGGTCTGAGATTCCTGTTCCAAAATAATTTAGCAGTTCGCGCATCACAGTTCTGAACTGGGTGTCGTTCACAACTCGGAATGGGAAATCCGTTCTATGAGTATTGGGGAAGATGATATTCAGATTCTCAAACCATTTACGAGCAGACTTAATCGTATCTATTCCCTTTCCGTTACGCTTGATATACTCACTTAAGAAAGTACCCTTGGTAGGAGTACCATCAATCAGGAACTTCAAGAATTGTCCATCCTCATCCTTTAAGAACTGAGGTGCAATAGTATTATCCCAACTGTCACCATTGCGTTTACGCTCAAAGATCATGGTGTCATTGCGGCTGCCAGTCTTATATAGCCATTCCTCAAGCAAGCCGCCCTTTGAGAAAGCTACTCCGTAAGCAAAGAACTGATTGTCTGCCTTGAACTCCAATTCGATACTCGAACGCTCTTGGGGTTCATCAGTCATCTTGAAGTAATTATATTTGAGGTTGCTCCAACCATTCAAGGCAAACTCCTTGATAATCGCCAAACATTTTATGATGTTTGACTTTCCAGAAGCATTGGCACCGTAAATCAGTCCCATACGGAGTACAGATATATCATCTCGCTTCTCCGCACGTGACACTTGCAACGGTAGTTGATCGCTCTTGCTGGCTGTGAACAAGATGCGCGTTTCCTCGTTAAACGAGTAAATGTTTTCAAATTTGGCTGACAATAACATAATGATGTCTGATATTTCGTGAAATTTCGTTGCAAAGATAGCAAGTTATTTCGAAACGCAGACGTTTATTTATGTTAAATATGTATAAATACGACGAAAATCGTATTATACATTGCTATTTCGTCAGCTGTTAGCGATTTAAGTACTAAAATTTGACTGCGGCTTGATATTTGCATGAATAATATAAAGCGCTATGACGTGTTCGTTAAACTGGGCGCAGAAAGGAGGTGTAATAGATGAGAAAAAACCAACATGTTGTTCCTGCTGGAGATAAGTGGGGTATTAAAGGCGAAGGCAATTCAAGACTGACTTCAACATTTGATAAGCAGTCCGATGCAATTGCTGCTGCTCGTCAAATTTCCAAGAACCAGCATTCCGAACTATTTATTCACGGTCGTAATGGACGGATTCGAGAAAGGGACTCTCATGGAAAGGACCCATTTCCTCCAAGAGGATAAGTTTCTCAGCATTCTCTCCGTTTAGAGAAGAACCCTAATACCACAGGGGCAGGTTGTGGTAAAGTAAAGATGTGCCATGGCGAAATTCGCTATGTTTTTTTTCTTGTCATATATTACAGATTGATGTTCTGAGATCTTCACCTTAGTATTTTATGTGTTCAATCTTTCGTATACAAAAGTTAAAAACGTTAAATCTTCTCCTTTTTTAGCTTCTTTAGAATGCACGTCATCACTTTTCTACCGTTTAAGAAGCAAATCTCTGATATAAAGCGATTTGCAAATACCATGGCTGGTACTTTCAGAGCCAATAAGAGTGATAACATTCGGACAATGAGGTTTAAGCAGTTCTGCCAATGCTGTCACATGGGATGTTCGACTGGTGAGGATGATGGGAGAGCGACCTTCTTTCAGAACTTCAACAACATCCTTAACGATAAATATATTTCGATATTCATCTTCTGCCAGTTGCTGAGCGACTTTTGTATACGAGAGATCGCTACCAACAATTAGTCTGAAAGGTGTAAAGCGAGGCACTAACAAACGCTCAAAAGATTGGCTTAGCATCTGAGTCTTTGCGTCTGTACTGTATCTAATTGGACCACACTGCATGAAGATGATAGGCTGGTGTCCATCTTTACGAACAGGTGTCGCAGTCAAGCCATATACATAATGGGCATTAGCGGCTTTAAGTATCTGCTCAAAGTTTACAGCTGACACATGGTGGCACTCATCTGCAATCACCATGCCATATTTCTTGACGAAAGGCTTTACTTCATTGTCAGATATGCATGACTGCATTAAAGCGATGTCAATGATACCATGAAGTTTGTTACCGGTTGATGATAAGGTGCCAATGGGCGAAAGTGGTTTTCTTCGTTTGCGCTTGCCCTCGTTCTCCTCTGGGATTGTGTCAATCGTCAAGAACTGCTCCAATGCCTTTACCCATTGGTCAAGTAAAGCTTTAGTGTGAACCAGTACCAGCGTGTTTACTCCATGTTTTGCTATCAATCCTATTGCTGGCACTGTCTTGCCAAATGCTGTCGTAGCAGAAAGTACGCCATTATTATTGGATGCTAAGATATTGACTGCCTCTTGCTGATTGTCCCTTAACACACCATTGAACTGAACGGAAATTGGTTTGCCATGATTGCTTTTGTCTTCAATTCGATAGGGAACGCCCTTTTCTCTTAACAATACAATGATAGCATCCTCACATCCACGAGGTAAAGCAAGGTATTCTTCGTTTATGTCTGCACAGGAAATGATGCGAGGCGTTTGATAGGTTGACAGTCTCAATGCCTGTTTACTATAGAACTCTGGATTTCGGAATGAGGCTATTCGTTTGAGATGATTGAGGACTTTTGAAGAAAGCTGATCCAACGGGATGTAGAGCATGTTTGACCGTGTGATGATGACCTCCGACGAAAAATCGGTTCTTTCTATCTTTGTCGGCAAAGGAACTTCCCATGGCTTGCTCTCGCTGGTCTTTGAAAGTTCACCAAGAGACTGTATGCTGGCAGTTCTTTTCAAAAGATCCTCCAGTACCTGCTCAGAAAGTTTGCCAACATTCAACAGAAAATCCCATTGATCAGGGTGTGGTTCAAAATCCTCATCTACAAACACGCTATTGTCATGTTTTCTGGCATTCCCCTGTAGTGGCAGAGCAACTAAATTGCCAAGTCCTCCTTCAGGCATCGTATCTTGATTAGGAAAGAAACGGTCGTATGATTTGAAACCGATTTTTCCATTCCTATTCATCGCCTCAGTAAGTATGGCATTGCCAAGTCTTCGAGCCTTGACTGCTAGCACAGAGGTCTCAAAGAAAATCCACACATGGGCACCGTTGCCTGAACGGGAACGCTCTACAGAACAAGGGATGTTCCAACTCTTACAGACATCAATGAATGCCAGCACATCATTTTGATATCCATGTTCGCAGTTCTTGTCATCAAAATCCGTACATAGAAGATGACAAGTGTTGTCTTCATTAAGAACATAAAGACCAATTACATCCCTGCCGTTGGCATCTTTGCCTTCCAGATGTCGATAGATGTCATTATCAATAAGAGGCGAAAACTTACGATTGGGACAATCGGCACATTTGAATGTTCTCTTGTCGCACAGTGGAGTCCATTCATTCTGACATACGGGCTGGTAGCCTGCTTTCCCGCTTGTCTTGCTGTACCACCTACGGGCAAACACGTCTTCACGCCCCTTGAAAAGGCTTCTAAACAAGTCCACTTTCTCCTGAAGCGACAAATTTAGCATTGCCGTTGGGACCTTTTCTATGGGCATAAGATCTTCACCAAGTCTTTTCCTAAACTCAGCATTCTCGGCTTCTAATTCTTTTATTCGTCCAAGAAGCCGTTCACGTTCTATATACCACTCCTGATGTTGCACGGATTATATCATTGCCACAATATGGTTATTGTGCCTTAAAGCCCTGTAAGGTCAAACTTATATACTTTCTCTTCTGCCTGGGTTTGTTCGAAAAAGGTTATCATGTAGATGGGATAGTAAATAACTCTCCCCTTTGTCTGAACATTCTCTTGACAGAACACATAAGCCATTGGTACAGCATATTCTTCATTCTCCATCACGTTGGAAAGTGCATTATGCCGTTCATAGTCCTTACCTGACTTGACCTCTATCGGCAGCATGTTACCAGCATACTCAACCACAAAGTCCAACTCTCCTTGCTTCTTGCTGTTGAAATAGTATAGTGAATGTTGTTGTGCTTCAGAGAAACCATGTGCATATAGTTCTTGGGCAACAAGGTTTTCAAAAACAGAGCCAAAGTTGATGTTCGGATTCGGACTGAGCAATCTGGCCTGAATGTTTCCTCCATACATGGCAGCAAGCAGTCCTACGTCGTTGAGGAAGAGCTTGAACAGGTTTCGTTGCTTGTTCAAAAGCAGAGGTACTCGAGGTTCCTCCACATTGTATGCAGGGATAGCCACCCCAGCATCCCTGAGCCATAAAAAACTGTCCTCATATTTGCTGAATCGTGCTTTTTCGTTCAGTTCTTTGAGAATAAAGCGTTTGTTTTTTGCATTCAGTTCAGAGGGTATTAGGTCGTAAATCTCTTCTATCTGCAACTTATGGCCATGATCGTATTGGGTGATGTCCCTCTTATAAGTGCGAATGATTCCGCGCTGTTCTTCATACACTCTGCGGAGATTGTTAGTGTCAAGGTACTTTTGAACAGCCGCAGGCATTCCACCGACGATAAGATATAGACGAATGGCCTCCAACATTCTCTTGTGAATAAATTCATCAACAGGTCTCTTCTCCTCAAAACACGTTCGCAAATGGCTAATGACATCTATGCCAACACCAATAGCCTCAAAGAATTCAAGAAGGTCAAGAGGATACATCTCTATCTCATCCATGTACCCCACTGGTACACTACGCAGGTCTTCCAACTCGACGCCAAGCAAAGAGCCGCTCATCACATATTTGTAACTGCCCTCGTCCACAAGGAACTTGATTGCTGTCACTATTTCCTTGCATTCCTGCACCTCGTCGAAGAAAATCAATGTTTTCCCTGGAACCAATGGCTTTTTAGTGAAGGCAGACAGTCGCAACAGCAAATCTTTTGCTCCCTTCTGCTCGCTGAACAGTTCGATGGCATCGGGCTGTTCTACGAAATTGATTTCAACAACATTGTCAAAACACTCCTTACCGACCTTCCTAATGGAAAAGGTCTTGCCAACTTGTCTGGCTCCTGTTACCAACAGAGAACGTCTGTCGTTGAGTATAAAGTTGCGTATTAGCTCGTCAGCTTTGCGTTTTACCATATCAAATTAACTTTGTGGGTACAAAGGTACAACTTTTCGCTTAAACACAAGCATAAATTGCAAATAAATTACACTTTTCCAAGGTGATTACATGTATTTTCTTACACTTTTCCCAGTTGATAATGGCGTAAAAAAACATTTTTCCAAGATTTGAAAAATGCGTTCTCGATAATTTATTGTGTTTTCATTCGATGAATTGATCTTGCAATTATTATCAAACACAGATTTTACAGATTACAAGAATTTTGATTTTTGTCGGATTTGTTTGAACATCTAAAAGCACGGAAGACTCGAAAGAAGTTTTTCGTGTTTTTTTGCGTTT